>CAZLYT010000001.1:0-5942 GCA_964563515.1 uncultured Candidatus Competibacteraceae bacterium
CCCGATGCCATCGCGACCCACGTCGCTCTCATCTAACATCTCGTAAGGCATTGAAAGTATTGATGTGGAAGCGCCCCGCTGCTGGCCGCCGAAACACCGGCGCGCTCGCGCGCGCCATCGCGACTGACATCGCTCCTACAAGTGGAACGCGGTTAGCTCCGCGACAGCGCGCAGCCGGAGGCTGGACGGAAGCTCCAACCATTAGTACGCCGTTAGCGGCGCGACAGCGCGGCCGGAAACCGAGCGCCCGGAGATTTCCCACCCTGTCGCCCCTTGGGCTGCCATCAAAGCGCCCCTCATGACTGCGAGTAGTACTTCTCGGCACCGGGGTGTAGCGGGATGCTGGTGCCCTGCTGGGCCCGGGATGGGGATATGAACGACGCCTGGAACCCAGTTCTGGCGATGGCGTCCACATTCTGGAACAGCCCCTCGAGCAGGCGCGTCACCCGCTCGTCGGGCAGGTCTTTGTTGGCGATCAGCATGGCGGTGACGCTGAGGGTCTGCACCGGTTGGCTCTGGCCGCGGTAGGTATTGGCCGGCAGCGTGACGGGCACGTAGTACGGGTTGCTTTCCGCTAGCCTTTGTCGAGCCTCCGGCTGCATTGAGAGCACCCGAATGGGTTGGCGCGCCGCCAGCGTCTGCAGGATCTTGGCGGGCGCCGCTAGCGTGACGATGAAGGCGTCGATGTCCCCCGACTGGATGAGCTCCACCGATGCGTCGATACCCTCGCCGCTGATCTCGCCCAGATCCGACAGCGCCACATCGTGCGCCTCCAGCACCAGCTCGGCGTTGACCCGTGAACCCGAGGCCGGCAGGCCGATGTCCACGGTCTTGCCAGCCAGGTCGGCCGGCGTCTGGATGTCGGAGGAGGCCAGCACCACGATCTGGATGGGCTCTGGGAACAAGCTCGCCAGGGCCCGCAGGTTCTGCATCGGCTTGCGATCGCTGAAAACGCCTTGACCGCGATAGGCCATTGCGGCGATGTCGTTCTGCACCAGGGCCAGATCGACGATTCCATCTTGGACCAACGCACAGTTCTCGACGCTGCCCGCCGACGGGTAGTTGCGGATGCTGACCTGGTCGCTGGAAACGACCCGCTCGATGGCCCCGCCGACCCGGAAATACTCGCCCAGGCTCTCGCCGCTGGTCAGCGAGGCGGTTCCGGCGAGCTCGTCCAGCTTTAGGTTGATGTTTCGGAGCGCGTTGCTGAGCTCGGCTTCCACGATCACCGTTTCCGGCCCGCGGACATTGGTGGTGCCGGTATTGGCAATCTGACCGATCTGCGCCAGCAGTTGCTCGGCCCCGGACTGCGGCGCCGTGTTGTCGAAGTCGGGAACGGCGGCGACCTCACCGCCGACGTCGCTCGGTACCAGCTCCCAGGCGTCGCCTTCCTCCCGATAGCTCATGCGGCCGCGCACCTGGAGGACATCGCCGCTGCTGTTACCGCCCGGGGCGACGCCCTCGAAGCCTTCTTCGTTGGCTCCCAGCACCTCGGCTAGTACGCCGACGTTCAAGCCTTCCCAGGAGGTGAGATCGTAATCCTCCTGGAACTCGAGCTGGCCGTTGTAATACACCAGGAGCCGATCTTCCCCCGCCTCGGTGGCTGGGGCACTTCCGGTGCGCCGCAGGCTGGTGATCTCGAACAGGCCCTCGCGGAAGTTCGAGTCGAGATTGTCCCGGATCTGTTGCTCCAGCGTCGCGGCGTCCGGGCCACGGCTGCAACCGCCGAGGATGAGCCCGACCAGGAGCACGCTGAGGAATGCTTTCATGTCTGATCTCCCCGCTCCCGCTGGCTCAGAAGCCAAACACTGGCAGCGCTAGATAGCCCTGGATGATGAGCGCGTTGGTGATGTCAATGAAGAACGCCCCCACCATTGGAACGACCAGGAATGATTGTGGCGAGGGGCCATATCGAGAGACCAGCGCCTCCATATTGGCCACAGCGGTCGGAGTTGCTCCCATACCGAATCCGCAGTGTCCACCGGCCATGATGGCTGCGTCGTAGCTCCGTCCCATGACCCAGAAGGTGACGAAGTAGGCAAAGGTCGCCATCAGCGCCGTCTGCGCCAGCAATATGCCCAGCATGGGGCCGGCGAGATTCACCAGCTCCCACAGTCGCAACGACATCAGCGACAGGGCGAGGAAAAGCGTGAGCGCCATGGTGCCCAACGTGTCCACCGCTTCCTGTTTGAGCCGGTAGATGCCCGTGAATTCGCAAATATTCGTAATGATGACGCCGATGAACAGCGACCAGATGAAGGTCGGCAGGGTGACGCCGAGCGCCCCGAAGAAATCGCCCAGATAAGAGCCGCCGATAATACAGACCAGAAGTATGAACAAGGTTTCCAGCAGCACCTGCGGTGTGATTCGGTCCTCCTCCCGCGGGTTGTAGGTCACCACGTCGTCGTGGTGCGCTTGGGTCCCGTACTCGGACTTCAATCCGTGGCGGCTGATCAGACGCTGCGCCACCGGCCCGCCGAGAATGCCGCCAATCACCAGTCCGAAGGTGGCGCATGCCATGGCCAGCTCCAGCACCCCTTGGATGTTCTCGACGTTAGCGAAGCGCTCGGCGTAGGCCGCGCCGGTACCATGGCCTCCGGAGAGGGTGATGGACCCAGCCAGCAGGCCGATCAGCGGATGCAGATCGAAGCTCATGGCCATGGCGACTCCGATGCCGTTCTGGAGGATCAGGTAGACCGTGGCCAGTGCCAGGAACAGCAACACCTGGGGGCCGCCCTTCACCAGCAACTTGAAGCTCGCAATCAGGCCCACGGTACTGAAGAAGGCCAGCATCAGCGGCCCTTTGAGATCCATGTCGAAAGACAGATCCAGCCCCATGGTTGCATGCAGGACGCTGGTGATGATGGCAAACACTATCCCCCCGACCACGGGCTCGGGAATGTTGTAATCGCGTAGGAAGGCGATGCTGCGGGTGGCGAATGCCCCGATGAAAAGTACCACTATGGCCAAGGCCAAGGTTTGAATCCCATCGATGTCGATACTCATGGTGGAGCCCTGCCCGTGGTGTGCGCGCCAACTCGAGGAGCGCTAGCTGTTGGGGTGAGGAGTCGTGCCCTGGGGCGAACAGAAACCAGACCCAGTGCGATAGCCGATTCGCCACGGGTCATTGTCCGACTCCCCATCAAGTCCGCACATCTCTCGACAATGCTGCAACGCTGACTCAAGGCGCGCGGCGGCGATCGGTGTCACTCGCTCGACGCGCACCTCGGACGGAGCAGCGCTACAGAATCTTGAATGAGCCCGGTTCTAGGGAGACCGCAGGAGGAGCGGCGTCGGCTGGCGTCTGCTCCAGGGGAACGCCCTGATAGTGCGCCATGATGCCCTTGTGCCAGGCCTTGGCCCTGTCGTTGAGCTCGAAGTCGTCGGTCATCAGGCGCCCGCGGGTAATCAGAATCCCTAAGTCTGCGCCTTTGTAGCGATAGTCGCCGGGCCCGACGATTCGCAAGTAGAAGGCGTGCTCTTCGTCCTCCACGGCGCGGCGGTGATAGTCGAAACGGCTAAAGGCGACCGAGCCATCCTCGTGCAATCGCCAGAGGCCGGACTCGGGCGCTTGGGTGACGTGGTCCACGCTCTTGTCCGTGTGCTTGACCACGAGCTGGCTCCAACTATCGATGTAATCTGGCAGCGACCAACGCGCATTGAGATCCTGGATGTCCAGGTCGAAGTCGACGCCGGAGAACTCCAGCAGGTGGAACAGGAACAGGGGCGCGTCCGCGTGGGCGAAGGCGGCGTGGTTGGTCATCGAGCTGGCGCCGGTGACACGGGGATTGAGCTCGCCGAGATAGAGCTCACCGGAGTCTAGATCGATCAGGAAGTCGAGCTCGAAATAGCCGCGGTAGCCCTCGCTGCGTAGGGCCTCGCCGAAGGCAAAGGTGTAATCGCGCGCTTGGTCCCGAATCTCCTGGGTGAAGGAACCCGGGAAGATCTCGTTGCCGCACCAGCCGCCTTTGTAAGGGGTCAGCTCCTTGAAGCCCACCAGCTCGGTCATGAGCGGGCCCACAATGGTACCCCGCTTGGTGGTGCAGGCTTCGATGGCGGAACCGCGGCAGCGAACCCGTTTCATGATCTTTATCTCGGGCTCGTCGACGATCTCGTCGGCGTACTTTTTCCAGTCGTCTTCATCGGAAATGAAATAGGTGGTTTTCCCGGAATCGCCGAAGGCAGACTGCAGCACCAGATGCTCGCCCAGTTCCTTGGTCACTTCTCGCAACTCCTGGTAGCTACCGACTTTGGCGAGCACGTTCGGTACGCTCGGAACACCGGCTTTATTGCCGATTCGGACGGTCTCGATCTTGTTGTCCATGCGATCCCGCAGCTCGGCGGAGGGGAACCAGATTTCGAGGCCGATCTCCTTGCAAAGCCGCTCGGTCTCCTTGTCGAACATCAGGAATACAGCTTTGCCACCAGGGCCGCGGTGGTTGATGTAGTCGAGCACTTCTTTGTGCTGGAGCAGGTAGTTGTTGATGTCCTCGATGCCGGTAAATTCATCGTGGGCTTGCTCGCTCGGAATCCTAACACTGGGATGGCGTCCGTCGAAGCAATCGATGTAGTTGATATAACGGAAGTTTCGAACCCACTCGCTAATGCCGAGCAGATTGAAATTGGTTGCGCTGATGAAATAGATCGGTGTTTCGTTGCGATGAAAAAAACGGCGAATGTCCGAGATATTATTGAGCTTCGTCATGGCCCATGCCTCCCGGCGTCGAGCAGGATTAAACTAAGGCACGACGTACCGAACCGACCGGAGAGGCGGATCTTATGCGAATCGACCAATGCTGGCGACCGACTTCATCGCGCCCGCCCACACGTGACCTCAGGGCAGTAGTGGCCTGGGAATATCACGACGTGGGCATTGCATGGGCTGAAGTGTAGTCGGCAATCTGCGAGATGCCACCTTAACCGCGGGAGCGCAATATCGGAGCGGCGAGTTGAGCGCATTCTGAGGCCCGGATCCTGGTGCTCGCGAATGACCGCGGCAGATCCAAAAATCCTGGCCGGACTGAAGTCTTTTGCGCTCAGCCAGGTGCCGCGACGGGCGTTGAGGTGCCACATCTTGGGTCGGCATGGAGTGCGGTCGCCAGCGGGCGTGACTCGTTGGGCCCCGTCTAGCCGGTGGTCGCAGCACAGGCTGAGGTGCTGGTCACGGGGTGTTCGCACTCCGACGAGCCGGCTGGTACAGCGAGGGCTAAGGGGGCTATAGGCCCCCGCAGTCGACTCTCATCTAACATCATCCAGGGCGTTGTTTAGCCCAAAATCGTTTGGCACCCAGAATTCCCCTAGGCCGGCAGGTGTAGGAGCGGCATACGCCGCGATGGGGCGCGGAGCGCCCCCGCTGCTGGCCGCCGAAACACCGTCGCGCTCGCGCGCGCCATCGCGACTGACATCGCTCCTGTCTACAACTGGAACGCGGTTAGCTACGCGACAGCGCGCAGCCGGAGGCTGGGCGAAATCTCCCACCAGGCTGTGAGCCAGGAGTGCTGACATGGTGGCTCTGTTCGGGAATCCCATGGGACTGATGGGCTACGAGTTCGTCGAGTTCGCCTCGCCCACGGCCAACGTCCTCGAGCCCGTCTTGGGGCAGCTGAGATTCAGCAAGGTAGCGCTGCATCGTTCCAGGGACGTGCTCTATCGCGCCAGGTTGAGATCAGCTTCATTGGCAGCGTGCCGCTCTATCTGACAGGTCGATTCACCGAAGGCCAAGCCACCTACGACGTCGACTTCGAGCTCATCGACGGCGTCGACCGGCATCCCAGGGGGCTTGGGCTCGAGCGCTTCGATCTGAGTCGGCGCAACCACGGCTGCTCCGCCTTCAACGCGTGCGCTCGCCTGTTGCTCGATCACCGGCGAAGCTCGGCGAATCCTGCAGGCAAAGAAGCTCTTCGATTGGTTTCGGGTAACCCAGAAAGTGTCCCTGGTAGAAG
>CAZLYT010000002.1:0-6746 GCA_964563515.1 uncultured Candidatus Competibacteraceae bacterium
TGCCATTGGGGTGGTCCCGGAAACCGAGCTCGCCCGGCTGGCGGGGCTCGACTGCGGTCGCGGCATTCGCGTCGATGACTCGCTTACCACCTCGAATCCTTGCATTCACGCAATCGGGGAGTGCGTGGAGCATCGCGGTCAAACCTTCGGTCTGGTGGCGCCGGTTGATGATCAGGCCCGCGTGTTGGCCCGACGTCTGGCCGGCGACACCGACGCCGCCTATCTGGGAGCTCGCACCGGCACCTACCTGAAGGTGAGTGGCATCCAGGTTTTCTCCGCCGGCGAGATCTACCCCAATGGCGGAGATCAAGCCGTGGTGTATCGCGACCACGCGCTAGGCGACTACCGCCGCCTGACCCTCCGCGACGATCGTCTGGTGGGGGCCGTGCTATATGGCAACACCGACGCCGCACACCGCTACCTCGACCTGATCCAGTCCGCAGCCCCCCTCGGCGGGAGCCGCGAGCAGCTCGCTTTCGGCGACTCGGCTGCGGACACAGACCTTCAGTCCGCCGCGGCCCTCACCGCGGCCGACAGCAGCGAAAGGAGTGACTTTATGGACGGCAAGCTGCGCCTGTTGGTGATCGGCAGCGGCATGGTGGGCCACCGGGTGGTGGAGAGCCTGCTGGAGGCGGGTGGGGCGGAGCTCTATGCCATCACCGTGCTGAGCGATGAGCCGCGTCTGGCCTACGACCGCGTCCATCTGTCCGAGTACCTGGATGGCCGCAGCGCCGAGGACCTGGCGCTGGCCGATCCCAGCGCCTACGCCGAGGCCGGGGTAGCGGTCCAGCTGGGATGTGCAGCGGTGAGCATCGAGGCCGCCCGCCGCCAGGTGTTGACGGCAAGCGGCCTGCGCCTGGACTACGACCGCTTGGTGTTGGCCACCGGTTCCTACCCCTTCGTCCCACCCGTTCCCGGTCATGACCGGGAGGGCTGCTTCGTCTATCGCACCTTGGAGGACTTGGATGCCATGCGCGCCGCCGCCGGCAGTGCCGAGATCGGCGTGGTCATCGGCGGCGGCCTGCTCGGCTTGGAGGCGGCCAATGCCCTGCGGTGCCTGGGTCTGGAAACCCACGTGGTGGAGTTTGCTCCTCGTCTGATGCCGGTGCAGCTGGACGAGGGCGGCGCCGCCGAACTGCAGCGCAAGATCGAGGCCTTGGGTGTCTCGGTGCACGCCGGCAAGTCCACCCAGGTGATCGAGGACGGCGCGCGCCGCCGCCACAAACTGCGTTTTGCCGACGGCGGTGAGCTCGAGACCGACCTGCTGGTGTTCTCCGCCGGTATTCGGCCCCAGGACGGGCTCGCCCGGGACGCCGGCCTGGCCGTGGGCGAGCGCGGCGGCATCGTGGTTGACGATCACTGCCGCAGCTCCGACAAATCCATCTATGCAGTGGGTGAGTGCGCGCTCTGGGGCGGGCGGATCTTCGGTCTGGTGGCCCCTGGCTATGCCATGGCCCGGGCGGCGGTGGCGGATTTGATGGGGAAGGCCGCCCCGTTCACCGGCGCCGATTTGAGCACCAAGCTCAAGCTGCTGGGGGTCGAGGTGGGCGCCATCGGAGATGCCCACGCCAACACCCCCGGTGCCCAAGTCTACTTGTACCAGGACGGTCGCAAAGGGCTCTACAAGAAGCTGGTGGCGAGCGCCGATGGCAAGCGCGCGATCGGTGCGGTGCTGGTGGGTGACACCGGCGAATACGACACCCTGCTGCAGTACACCTTGAACGGTATCGAGCTGCCACAGCAGCCGGAGAGCTTGATCCTGCCGAGCGTCGGCGGCGTTGCCAAAGGGTTGGGCCCGGATCGCCTGCCCGCCACCGCCCAGATCTGCTCCTGCCACAACGTGACCAAGGGTGCCATCGTCCATTGCATCGATGGCGGATGCCGCGACCTCGCCGCCGTGAAAGGTGACACCAAGGCCAGCACCGGCTGCGGGGGCTGTGCCGCGCTGTTGAAGGACTTGGTCGCCAGCGAGCTCGCCCGGCGCGGGGTCGCTGTCAGCAACGACATCTGCGAGCACTTTTCGTATACCCGGCAGGACCTCTATCACTTGGTGCGGGTGGAGCGCATCCGTACCTTTCGGGACCTGCTGGCGCGCCACGGTCGCGGTCGCGGCTGCGATATCTGCAAGCCCGCGGTGGCCTCCATTCTCGCCGCCAGCTGGAACGAGTACATCCTGAACGACGAGCACGTGGGCCTGCAGGACACCAACGACCTATACCTGGCCAACATGCAGAAGGACGGCAGCTACTCGGTGGTGCCGCGGGTGCCGGGCGGCGAGATCACACCGGAGAAGCTGATGGCCATTGGTGCCGTTGCCAAGCGTCACCGGCTTTACACCAAGATCACCGGTGCCCAGCGCATCGATCTGTTTGGCGCCCGTTTGGAAGCCCTGCCCACGATCTGGCGCGAGCTCATCGAGGCCGGCTTCGAGACTGGCCACGCCTATGGCAAGGCGCTGCGAACTGTGAAGTCCTGTGTCGGCAGCACTTGGTGCCGCTACGGGGTGCAGGACAGCGTGGGCATGGCGATCTTCCTGGAGAATCGCTACAAGGGGCTGCGCTCGCCCCACAAGCTCAAGTTCGCCGTCTCCGGCTGCACCCGGGAGTGCGCCGAAGCGCAATCCAAGGACGTGGGGGTGATCGCCACCGAGCGAGGCTGGAACCTCTACGTCTGCGGCAACGGCGGCATGAAGCCGCGCCACGCTGACCTCTTCGCCATCGACCTGGACGACGAGCGTCTGGTGCGCTTCATCGACCGCTTCCTCATGTTCTATGTGCGCAGCGCCGATCGGCTGCAGCGCACCGCGGTGTGGATGCAAAATCTCGAGGGCGGACTGGACTATCTCAAAGAGGTGATCATCGAGGACCGCTTGGGAATCGCCGCCGAGCTGGAGCGCCAGATGGCGGAGGTCATCGGCAGCTACCGGTGCGAATGGAAGACCACCATCGAGGACCCGTCGCGCCTCAAGCGCTTCCGCGCCTTCGTCAACAGCAAGCGTGCGGACGAGCACGTGCTGTTCGTGGAGGAGCGAGGTCAGCCACGGCCTGCGACCCCCGAAGAGCGCGATGGAAGCCGCCAGCCGCTGGCCAGGGTCGGCTGAGGTGGCAGCGGTGGCGCACCCCCAGCACAAGTCCCAGTGGCGCAAGGTGTGTGACCTGGCGGCGCTGGTGCCGGATTCGGGCGTCGCGGCGCTGCTGCAAGGTCAGCAGATCGCGTTGTTCTACCTGCCGGCAGAGGAGCCGGTCATATACGCCATCGACAACTGGGACCCCATCGGCCAGGCCAACGTGCTCTCCCGGGGCATTGTCGGCGATCTGGGCGGCGATCTGGTGGTGGCCTCGCCCCTGTACAAGCAGCACTTCAAGCTGCGGGACGGCGCCTGCCTGGAGCAGCAGGAGACCCGGGTTCGCACCTGGCCGGTGCGGGTGGTGGGCGACACAGTGGAAGTCCTGATGTGAGATCTCGCCCAGCCGAACGGCGCACGCTGTCGCGACACTAGCGGCGTTGAAGGATGTTGGATGAGAGCGACGTCAGTCGCGATGGCGTGCGTGAGCACGCCCGTCTCCGCTCAGGGTGGTTAGGGGCGCGTTGCGCCCCATCGCGGCGCACGCCGACCCCTACAAGCGGGGACCAAGGCGGGATCTGGTCCAGAAATGTCATCTGAACCAATGGTTGAAGATATGGTAGATGCGAGTGCTGGGCCCACAACTCGTACCACCTGTCCCTACTGCGGGGTGGGCTGTGGCGTTGCTGCCAGCGTCGAAGGTGGTGTGCTGAAGCCGGTGCGTGGTGATGACGAGCACCCTGCCAATCGCGGCCGGTTGTGCGTCAAGGGCACGGCTCTGGCCGAAACCGTGGCACTGGAGCGTCGCCTGCTGTACCCGGAGGTGTGCGGCACCCGGGTGGACTGGGACCAGGCTCTAGCTGTGGTAGCCGACGGCTTTCGCCGCGTGATCGATCGTCATGAGCCCGACGCCGTGGCCTTCTATCTCTCCGGGCAGCTCCTCACCGAAGACTATTACGTGGCCAACAAGCTTATGAAGGGCTTCATCGGCTCGGCCAACGTGGATACCAACTCCCGACTCTGCATGTCCACCGCGGTGGCGGCCCACCAGCGCGCCTTCGGCGCCGATCTGGTGCCGGGGTGCTATCAGGATCTGGAGCTGGCAGACCTGCTGGTGCTGGTGGGCTCGAATCTGGCGTGGGCTCACCCGGTGCTGTTCCAGCGGGTCGCCGCCGCCAAGCGCGCGCGGCCCCACATGAAGGTCGTGGTGGTCGATCCCCGCCGCACCGCCACCTGCGAGCTGGCCGACCTGCATCTGCCATTGCGGCCGGGGAGTGACGGCCATCTCTTCGTGGGCTTGTTGAGCGACCTGGCGCGGCACGGGCTGACCCACACGGCGTTCGTGGCGGCGCACACCCGTGGCTTCGACGAAACGCTGGCCGCCGCCCGGCGCAGCGTCCCGGACCGCCAGGCCATCGCCGCCTTGTGCGAGCTGGACCCGACGGCGGTGGCGCGCTTCTGCGATTGGTTCGGCGCACGCGAGCACACCGTCACGGTGTTCTCCCAAGGCATCAACCAGTCCTCCAGTGGCACCGACAAAGCCACTGCCATCATCAATTGCCACCTTGCCACCGGGCGGATCGGCCGGCCGGGATCGGCACCCTTCTCCATCACCGGCCAGCCCAACGCCATGGGTGGCCGCGAGGTGGGTGGCCTCGCCAACCAGTTGGCCGCGCACATGACGCTCGAATCTGCCTCCGACCGGGAACGGGTGGCGCGGTTCTGGAACGCGCCGCGGTTGGCGGCCACGCCCGGACTCAAGGCGGTGCCGCTATTCGAGGCAGTGGCCGAGGGGCAGGTCAAGGCAATCTGGATCATGGCCACCAACCCCGTGGTGAGCCTGCCCGACGCGGACCGGGTACGCGCAGCGCTCGCCGGATGCGAGCTGGTGGTGGTCTCCGATTGCGTATGCGATACCGACACCACGGCGCACGCTCATGTGCTGCTGCCGGCGCTGGCGTGGGGGGAGAAGGCAGGAACGGTCACCAACTCGGAGCGCCGCATCTCTCGGCAGCGACCATTCCTACCGACGCCCGGTGAGGCCCGGCCGGATTGGTGGATGGTCGCCCAGGTGGCCCGCCGCCTGGGCTACGAGGCCGATTTCCACTACCAGCACCCCGCCGACATCTTTCGCGAGCACGCTGCGCTGACCGCTTTCGAGAACGACGGCACCCGGATGCTGGATCTGGGCGCGTTGGCGAACCTCGACCGTGCCGGCTACGACGCCATGCGTCCGCTGCAGTGGCCGGTTCCGGTTGGGCGACCCGTAGGTACCATCAGGCTTTTCGGCGACGGCCGCTTTGCCACGCCGGATGGCCGCGCCCGCATGGTCCCGGTGACCCCGGCGTGGCCGGTGGTGGCCCCCCAGGTTGGAGCACCTCAAATCCTCAACACCGGCCGTATCCGCGACCAGTGGCACACCATGACCCGAACCGGGAATGCGCCGCGGTTGCTTGAGCATGTCTCCGAACCTTTCGTCGAGCTCCACCCCGCAGACGCAGCAGAGCTTGGCATCGCTGAAGACGACCTGGTTCGGATGCGAGCCCGTGGCGCCGGGCTGCTGGCACGGGCGAGAATCGCCGATGGCCAAAGGCAGGGTAGCGTCTTCGTGCCCATGCACTGGAACGGGCAGTACACGGCCCTGGGACGGGTGGGACCTCTGATTGCGCCGATCACCGACCCGGTGTCGGGCCAGCCGGAAGCCAAGCACGCCCCGGTACACGTGGAGCGGTACCCCGCCGCTTGGCAAGGTCTGGCTCTGGTTCGTCGGCCAACACAAAGGCCTCGGTGCGAGTACTGGGCACGGGTGCCACAGAGCGAGCACGTGCGCTGGTACCTGGCCGGTGCGATGGCGCTGGCCCGCCCGGATGAACTCGCCCGGCAGCTTCTCGGTGACGGGGGAGACTGGCTGGAGCTGAGCGACGCCGGGGCCGGTCTGTATCGGAGCGCCCGGATCGAAGCGGGCCGGCTGATGGGGATGGTCATGCTGGCGCCCCGACTGCCATCCCCGGCGGTGTCTTGGCTGGGATCCTTGTTCCTTCGGGAGAACCTGGACCTGCCAACCCGCCGGCGGCTACTGGCCGGCACACCCGTGGAAGCAGTCCCTGCGCCGGGTCCAATGGTCTGCAGCTGCCACCGGATCGGGGAGGGCGCCATTGCGGCCGCAGTGCGACGCGGACTGAGCACACCCGAGGCACTGGGCAGCGCGCTCCGTTGCGGCACCAACTGCGGCTCTTGCATCCCCGAGCTACGGCAGCTCATTGCCCGCCACGCGCCGCGTTCGGCGGCCCCTTCCCTGTAGATGCGACTATTGCACCAATGGCGGTAGGGCGGAATAGCGCAGCGTATTCGTAAGCGGCCATTTTAGGCCGTCATTCCCCTCCGGCGGAGACCCCCTATCCTGACCCCATCGACGGCTGCATCCGCGCGATGGGGAAGAGATGACGGGAACGATTCCCACGAGCAAGCGGCGCTGGGTCCGCCGCAGCGAGCACGAGTGGCGGGAGCTGTTGGCGCGCTTCGAACAAAGCGGTCAGACGCTGGAGCAATTCTGCGCCGACCAGGACCTGGTTTTGAGTAGCTTCACGCGGTGGCGGCAGAAGTTGCACCACGCCTCCTCCAATCAATCGGTGTCAGCAGAGGGGGCGCTGTTTGTCGAGCTGTCCCAGGAGAGCTCGGAGCA
>CAZLYT010000003.1:0-5120 GCA_964563515.1 uncultured Candidatus Competibacteraceae bacterium
GCCGGATCCAGGTCCAGTTCGCGGGTTACCGACATGGCCTGCACAGCGAAGGCTTCATTGGACTCAATGACGTCCATATCCGAGGGCTTCAGCCCGGCCTTCTCGAACACCCTGCGTACCGCCGGAATGGGCCCGAGGCCCATGACCTGTGGCTCGACGGCGGCATGGCCGTAGGCCACCAGTCGCGCAATCGGCTTGGCGCCCTGCTTCTGCGCCGCCCCCGCCTCCATCATGACGATGGCCGCCGCGGCATCGTTGAGCCCGGAGGCATTACCGGCGGTCACGGTGCCGTCCTTCTTGAAGGCCGGTCGCAGCTTCTGCATGTCCTCGATCTTGGCCTCCTGGCGCACATGCTCGTCGGTGTCGAAGACGACCGTGCCCTTGCGAGACTTGATCTCCACCGGCGTGATCTGGCTCTTGAAGTGGCCGGCCTTGATCGCCGCCGCGGCACGATGGTGGCTTTCCAAGGCAAAGGCATCCTGCTCCTCGCGGGTAATGCCGTACTTCTCGGCAACATTCTCGGCGGTGATACCCATGTGGCCATGGCCAAAGGGATCATGCAGCGCGCCCACCATGGCATCCACCATGGTGGCGTCGCCCATGCGCTGCCCGAAGCGCGTGCTCTGCACATAGTAGGCAGCGCGGCTCATGCTCTCGGCGCCGCCGCCTACCACCACGTCGGTATCACCGAGCATGATGTGCTGCGCTGCCGAGACGATGGCCTGCAGTCCCGAGCCGCAAAGGCGATTGACGGTGAGACATGGAGTCCCCACCGGTAGGCCTGCTTCGACGCCGGCGACACGCGAGATGTACATGTCACGCGCTTCCCCGTGAATAACGCTGCCGAGCACCAGATGGCCGACAGTGGAGGCATCGATACCGGCCCGGGAGACGGCTTCCTTGATGGCAATCGCGCCGAGTTGGGTCGGCGGCACATCCTTGAGCGAGCCGCCGTAATCGCCAATCGCGGTACGCGCCCCTGAAAGCACCACTACTTCGCGGGTCATGCTTCTCTCCTGGTCAACGGTTGTGTACTTGTCGAACCGGCCATCCCGGCGCCGAAAGACACGCTGAGCGTCGTTGCGCCAGCCTGGTTCGTCATCTTGGGACGGTGTCACAGTGCCGCGGGCTGGACCGCGGCCGCGGGTCTACTCCGCGCGTGTCTACTCCGTGGGTGCGGCAGTTTACGCCTAAACACTGCAGTCGCCGAGTGTCGCCCGCAATCATAGCAACCACCGCCGCTGCGCGGCGCCGAGGCGCTGATCTAGGTGGATGCTGCCACCTGCCCGATTCAGACCTGGGTCCCGGCCTGGACCGAGTGAGCGCGTTGCGTCGTTTTCACGTGCGGGAAGCCGACGGCACGCTGCTCGCAGGCGCCGCTGCCTTCGCGGCAGATTGGCGGCGCCTGCCAGCCTTCGCCTGGCTTGGCAAGCTGGTCCGAGTCCAGCCGGTACAGTGGCTGCTCCAGGTTGGCTACGACTGCTTCCTGTGGGCGCGGCCAATGTGACGATTTCGCAACCCCTCCGCGGCGTGTCCGACCGGATCGGAGCGCGCTCGTCCGGGCGCATCCCAGCTCGACGACGCCAGATAGTCCACTAGCTCGCGCAACCGCCGGGGCACGACCCGGTGACGGGGAAACAACGCATAAGCCTGATTGCCGAGGCGTGTCACCGGCTGGCACTGCTCCAGCACCAAGATCAGTCGGCCGGCTGTGAGGTCGGCGCCGATGGCGTAGTCGGGCAATAACGAGATGCCCTGACCTGCCAGCGTCGCCTGCATCAGGTACTCCAAGTCGTTGGTCTGCAGGCAGGGGCGCACCGTCACCGTGCGCTGCACCGCCGCCTCGCGCAACGACAGTCGATCTGGTGCGGCACCCGGTGAGGCAAAGGCCAGACACCGGTGGCTCAACAGGTCCTCGGCCCGCTCCGGCACGCCTCGCCGCGCCAGATAGCCGGGGCTGGCACAAAAGCGCCACTCGAAGCTCGCCAAGCGTCGCGACACCAGCTCGGGCGGCAGGCTGGTGCCAACGCGAATGGCCAGATCGAAGCGCTCTTCCAGCATGTCGACGCGGCGGTTGAACAGCACGAGCTCCAGCTCCACGCCGGGAAAGTCGGTCAGGAAGGCGTTCAGCCGCGGTGTCAGCCAGACGTGGCCGAAGGCAACCGGTGCCGTCATCCGCAGCCGGCCAGAGACTTCCCCGAGGGTCTGGGTGAGTGTGGCGTTGGCCTCGGCGACCTCGGAGGCAATCCGCTCGGCGTGTCCCAACAGCGCCCGTCCAACTTCCGACAAATCGAGCCGCCGGGTAGAGCGATGGAACAAAGTGACGCCCATTCTCGCCTCGATGCTATTGAGGCGGTGGCTGAGAGCGGAGCGAGTTACTCCCATACGCCGGGCGGCGGCGCTCAAGCTGGGCCCGGCCGCAATTTGCTCCAGAAAAATGAGAATCTCAGCATCGATCATGGATTGCATCGTTGAATTCTTCTCAACAGAATGTCTCTCAAATACCCTCTTATTCGAATCCGCTCAACGACGCTAGGATAGGGTCGCCTTGGGGTGGGTGCCATCGAGCAAGCCCGGAACGATTCCCTCGGCAGGGCACAAGCGTCGTTTCCAGCCGAGGGAGGTGCTGGTTGTCATGACCCTCGAAGTTCCTGAAAGCCTTGACCAATAGCGGCGGCGAGTGCGGCAAAGCTTTGACGATCAAGCCGTGATGCACACCCTCGGCGCCACTCTGACCCGCGTCCAACCGGGCGAAGTGGAGATCAGCTGCCGCTTCGACCCGGCGCTCAGCCAGCAGCATGGGTTCCTGCACGCCGGGATTGTCTCCACCCTCATGGACTGCGCCTGCGGCTATGCCGCGTTCTCGATGATGCCGGTGGATGCCGAGGTGCTCAGCATCGAGTTCAAGACCAACCTGCTGGCGCCGGCTGCCGGCGACTCCTTCCGAATGCTGGGCAAGCTGCGAAAGGCCGGCCGTAACATCTTCTTTACCGAAGCGGAGGCCTACGCGATCAGCGACGGGCACGAGAAGCTGATTGCCACCATGACCTGCACCCTGATGGCGTTGCGGGGCCGCAGCGACCTTGCCGCCGTGACCCGGCGCCCAAGGAGCGACAGCGATGATTGAGCCCCATCCGGTGCGAATTCAGGCCGCCGATGGCTATCCGCTGGCAGCCCAGCATTGGGTGCCGAGGGACGTCCCTGTGGGCGTGGTGGTCATCAACTGCGCCACTGCGGTAAAGGTCGGGTACTACCATCGCTTCGCGCGCTTCCTCTCTGAGCACGGTTATGCCGCCGTGACCTACGACTACCGAGGCATCGGCGGCTCGCGCCAGGGCAGTCTGCGAGGCAGCGACATCTCCTGGCGTCACTGGGGCCAGTTGGACTGCGAGGGCGCCCTGCGCTGGGCGCGTCGCAGCCAAGCTGGCGTGCCCCTCTATGTCGTAGGGCACAGCTTCGGCGGCTTCGCTCCCGGACTCGCCGACTCCAATTCGGTGATCACGCGAGTGCTGACGGTGGGGGCCCAGTACGCTTACTGGCGCGACTACGAGGCAGGTGCCAGGGCCCGCATGGTATTGCGCTGGCATGTTTTCATGCCACTGCTCACGGCGCTCCTGGGCTACTTTCCCGGCCGCACCCTGGGTTGGCTGGAGGACGTACCGCCCGGCGTTGCCCGCGACTGGGCGTTCCAACGCGAGCGCTTCGAGGACGGATTGCGGCGCCGTCGTTCCGACCCCGGACCGGAGCAGATCGATGCGATTCTGGCCGCATTCCGCTCGCTAACCGCCCCCCTGCTCGCCATCAGTGTCACCGACGATCCCTACGGCACCGTTGCTGCCACCGAACGAGCCTTGGGCTATTTCCCGTGCGCTCCGCGCGCCCACGTGCGCATCGCTCCCGAAGCCATCGGTCACCCGGCCATCGGCCACTTCGGTTTCTTCCACGATCGCTTCCGCGACAGCCTGTGGCTCGAGGCCCTCCGCTGGCTGCGGGATGGAGAACTGTCGAGGCCAGCCTTGAGCCAGCACGAACCTCTCTGTGCCCCTCCCGGAAAACCGGGCTCCGGCGGAGGGACATTCCCTGCCTTGGGCAGCGCGCTCTCACGCAGCTAACAGCATTCGGGAGGATAGGGGTCGGGAAGGGCTCCCGCCCCCCGAGGGCCTGTGGTCACTCCCGCAATGCCGTGCCATTGGCGAGGAGGAGTCCGCAGTGCTGGCACTGCCCCGAGCACAGTGCCGCACGCTGGCGCAGCCGCCTTGCCATTTCCTCAAGGGGGACGCGGATTCGAAGGAGGACATGGCACGCGCCTATAGCGCCGGGAACCAGACGCCTGCCCAAGTGGCACCGGCATTCGGCGTACACTACGGTACGGTCAGACGGGCGGTCAGCCGGAAGAGTCTGGGTCGATGTCGGCCGGACTCGGGAGCAGCAGACAGGAGGATCGACCAATGAGCGCCGTATTCACTCCCAGGCGATACAAGCTATCGGTCGAGGACTACCACAGGCTTGGCGAGGTCGGCATCTTGACCGAGGACAGCCGTGTGGAACTGCTTGCAGGGGAGTTGATCGAGATGGCGCCAATTGGTGGCCCGCATATGGCTGTAGTCAATCGGCTGACCAAGCTGCTTGTTCTCGCCGTGGGGGATCTCGGCGTGGTCTCGGTCCAGAATCCCGTGAGACTGCCGCCATATTCCGAGCCGCAGCCGGATTTCGCAATTCTCAGGGTCCACCCAGACAAGGCTGCATCTGCCGTGCCCGGTCCGGAAGACGTGTTGCTGCTAATCGAGGTGGCGGATACCACGCTGGCCTATGACCGCGACACAAAGCTCGCCCTCTACGCGAAATGCGGAATCGCGGAGAGCTGGATCGTGAATCTCTCATCGGAGTGCATTGAGGTATATCGCGAGCCCTTGAGCGATGGATATTCGAAGAGAATTGACATCCAGCGTCAGGATAGCGTCGCGCCGCTGGCGCTTCCGACGATAAGCATTGCGGCGACCGAAGTCTTTGGCTAACCTCGCCCATTCCGGTTCGGTTAGTCGTAAGGGAATTCCTTCGACTGGAATGGAGAATCCAACAAGAATCGCGGATGGACCAGATCGGGTGCATTACGCGATTGT
>CAZLYT010000004.1:0-7000 GCA_964563515.1 uncultured Candidatus Competibacteraceae bacterium
AAGGCGGGCGCGCCCGCAGCGAGACCCGGCTGGTGGTCATCGGCCACAGCTTCGGCGGTGCCGTGGTGTACTCGGCGTTGTCGCAGATCCTGTCCGATCGATTCGTCCATACCGTGGGACCAGACGGACGGGCCGCCGATGTGGACGGTTTCGGCGACCTGGTGGTGCTGATAAATCCCGCCTTCGAAGCCATCGCCTATGCCACCTTGAGTGACATGGCCAACGAGCGCCGTAGCTATTTCAAGTCTCAGCTGCCGGTGCTCGCCATCCTGACGTCCAGGGCTGATCAGGCCACCCGCATCGCTTTCCCCGTGGGCCGCTCGCTCTCCACCTTCTGGGAGAAGGAGCGGGTGGTCCAGCGACCCAATCCGGTGACCGGTACCACCGAGGAGATCGACCAGGGGCAGGCCAACATCACTGCGGTGGGACACTTCGAGCCTTATTGGACCCATGAGCTGACGGCGAGCGCGGCACCCGTCGAGGGAGAAGACGGCGGCATGGGTACGGAGCGGGAGCTGCGCCAATACGCCAACGTCTCTCGGGATTGGGAAGAGGACACACCGGGTAACGTCATCGACTTCGCTGGGTCAAGGCTGGCACGCACGGAGAACTCCGCAGGACGGAATCCTTACCTGGTAGTCAACGTCGACGGCGAGCTCATCAATGACCACAACCACATCGACGACCCCCGGATCGTGAGCTTCATCCGACAGCTCATCCAGCTCACCGCCCAAGACCCGGACCCGAAAATGCGAGCTGAGATGCGAGACCGGGCACCGAAGTAACAAGCGCGAGCAGGGTTGTATTGGTAGGCCGATGAGAGCGCGGATTTGCGCAGCGCAATCCGCCGTCCATACGCCATCCAAGCGCCCTTCGAAGACGGTGCGTTACGCCTGGTGCTAATGCACGCTACACGAGCCCGTCGGCCTCAAACCTCTTGACTAGAACCTTGACCAGCCCTTCGACTTCCTTGTCTGCATCGCTGGGGTTGAAGGTCTCGGAGGTGGCCGACCAGATGAGCGATCCGTCCGATACCCGGTAGATGTTGGTTTCCAACAATACGATGTTGTCCTGGGTGATGTAGCCCGGTGCGTACATACCCGGCACCGCGCCCCAGTAGTAGTCCGAAAACCCGCGGTAGCCGTGGGGCGGCATGGGTGCCGGAGTCGAGACCCAGCGCTCCTGCTGGGTGACCGAAACCATTCGGGTCACGAGCACGTTGTCGAAATCGCTGCCTTCAAGTACCTGGTCGACCTTCGCCCGGGCGGTCATGTCGGCTTTGGGCAACACCGGCGTCGCCGCCGTGGCGTCCACCTCCCGCGCCTCGAGGGCAGCGGCCATTTGATTCTCATAATTACGGCGCACGGCCTCGGTGCTGAAAAGCCCCAGCACCAAGGTCTTACCCAGCGGTTGCAGCACCGCCGGATCCCGCCAGGTCTGCATCAGCTGAGTGCTGGCACAGCCGCTGATGATGGCGGCCGCAAGGATCAAGAGGGGCGCAATGTGAAGGCGATACTGCACGGCGGTGCTCCCGGCCCTGAATCCATGGACCTGTCCGAGAATTCTAAGCCTGTGCATTTGGTCGCGCGACCCCCGGGATCGTGAGGGAATGCTACGCGTACGGCATTAGGGCGGATCAGCGCAGCGTAATCCGCCGTCCAAATGTAGCCCAAAGTCGGTGCCTCGCACTGTCGCCAATGCACCCTCTCAAAACAGAATGGATTCGAGTCGTAGGAGATTGCGCCCCCTCTGGCCACGCGGGGTCGCCCGGCAAACGGGAATCAGGTCGTAGGAGCGATGCAAGTCGCGATGGCGCGCGGGAGCGCGCCCATCATCGCCACGGCCAGCGCAGGGCCGCGCCATTCCTACGCCCGGTGCGCTATTCGAAACAGCCCCAGCTCAAGTCGCAGGCCTGGACCTTAGGGTGCCAAGAAACCCGGGACCGCCGTCTCGCGGTCCCGCTCGTTAGCACTTGATCAATGGCTCGGGAACGCGAACTTGGCCTGCTCCCGCACCCCGCCCGTGGGCCAACGCTGGGTGATAGTTTTGCGCCGGGTGTAGAAGCGCACGCCGTCCGGTCCGTAGGCCGCCAGATCCCCAAACAAGGAGCGTTTCCAGCCACCGAAGCTGTGGTAGGCCACCGGCACCGGCAGCGGCACGTTGACGCCGACCATGCCGATCTTGATGCGGTCGGTGAAGTAGTGGGCCGCCTCACCGTCTCGGGTGAAGATGCAAGCGCCGTTGCCATACTCGTGGGCATCGACTAGCGCCATGGCCTCGTCCATGCTGTGCACCCGCACCACGGAGAGCACCGGCCCGAAGATCTCGTCCTGATAGATGCTCATCTCCGGCTTGACCCGGTCGAACAGGCAGCCGCCCAGGAAATAGCCGTCCTCGTGACCGGGCACCTTCAGCCCGCGGCCGTCGACGGCGAGCTGGGCGCCCTCCTCGATGCCCCGATCCACGTAGCCCCGCACCTTCTCGAAGTGCTGCTTGGTCACCAGCGGGCCCATGTCGCAGCCCGACTGGCTGCCAGGGCCGACCTTGAGCTTGGCGATGGAATCCCGCAGCAGCCCCACCAACCGATCGGCCACCTCCTCGCCCACCGCGACCACCACCGAGATCGCCATGCAGCGCTCGCCGCAGGAGCCGTAGGCGGCGCCCATGAGCGAGCTCACGGCATTCTCCAGGTCCGCATCTGGCAGCACGACGGCGTGGTTCTTGGCCCCGCCGAGCGCCTGCACCCGCTTGCCGTTGGCGGTTCCGGTCGAATAGATGTACTCGGCGATGGGGGTCGAGCCCACGAAGCTCACGGCCTGCACCCTTGGGTCGTGCAGCAAGGTATCCACCGCCTCCTTGTCGCCGTTGACCACATTCAGAACCCCCGGTGGCAAGCCAGCTTCATGGGCAAGCTCGGCTATTAGCAGCGCGCCGCCCGGGTCGCGCTCGGAGGGCTTCAGCACGAAGGTGTTGCCGCAGGCGATGGCCAAGGGATACATCCAGAGCGGCACCATGGCCGGGAAGTTGAAGGGCGTAATTCCCGCTACTACGCCCAGGGGCTGGAACTCGGACCAACTGTCGATGGCCGGGCCGACGTTCTTGCTGTGCTCACCCTTCAACAGCTCGGAGACACCGCAGGCGTACTCCACGTTCTCGATGCCACGGCCGACCTCGCCCATGGCATCGTCCAGCACCTTGCCGTGCTCCTCGGTGATGAGCGCGCTGACCCGCTCCACGTTGTCTTCCAGGAGCTGCTTGAAGCGGTACATGATCCGAGCGCGCTTCTGCGGTGGCGTCTCCCGCCAGGCGGGAAAGACGGCCTCGGCCGCGGCGATGGCCTGCTCCACCGTGGCGCGGCTCGCCAGGGCAACCTGCTTTGTGCTGGCGCCGGTCGCCGGGTTGTAGACCGGCTGGGTTCGACCGTCCGAGTCCATCACCCGCTCGCCATTGATCAGATGCCCGTGCACCACAATCTCCATGCTCTGCTTTGGGGATCGCCCCGCTTTCGGGGCTTGCGCTTCACTCATTTCAACCTCCCGATGGCGTCGCTGAGCGCGTTCATCAATCCGTCGATGTCCTCGCGCTGGCTGATGAAGGGCGGGGCGAGTTGTATGGTGTCCCCCCCGTAGCGGACGTAATAGCCGGCCTCCCAACACAGCATCGAGATCTCCCAGGGCCGGCGCGCCGGCTCACCGGGCGCGTGCTCGATCTGCAGTGCCCCGGCCAGGCCGAAGTTGCGAATGTCGGTGACGTACTTCAAGCCCTTGAGGCCGTGGATGGCGTCCTCGAAATAAGGGGCCAGCGCCGCCACCCGCTCCCACAGCCGCTCCTTCTCGAACAGATCCAGGGCCGCGACCCCGGCGGCGCAAGCCACCGGGTGCGCCGAGTAAGTGTAGCCGTGGGGAAACTCCACCATGTACTCGGGCCCACCCCGCTCCATGAAGGTGTCGTAGATCTCGCGCTTGGCGACCACCGCTCCCATGGGCACCACGCCGTTGGTGAGCCCCTTGGCCACGTTCATGATGTCCGGCACCACGCCGAACGCGTCGGCGGCGAAGCGAGCGCCGGTGCGGCCGAAGCCGGTGATCACCTCGTCGAAGATCAACAGGATCTGGTGCTTGTCGCAGAGCGCCCGCAGTCGCTGCAGATAGCCTTTGGGCGGCGGCAGCACCCCGGTGGAGCCCGCCATGGGCTCGACGATCACCGCCGCAATGTTGGAGGCATCGTGCAGCGCCACCAGCTCCTCCAGGGCGTCGGCAAGCTCCGCGCCCCGCACCGGCTGGCCCCGGGAGAAGGCGTTCTCCTTCAGCAGGGTGTGGGGCAAGTGGTCGGAATCGAGCAGGGTTCCGAAGAGCTTCCGGTTGGGACCGATCCCGCCCACACTGACGCCGGCGAAGTTGACCCCGTGGTAGCCACGAGCACGCCCGATGAGCTTGGTCTTGGCCGGCTGACCCTGGTGGCGCCAATAAGCGCGGGCCATCTTGAGCGCGGTGTCCGCCGCCTCGGAGCCGGAGTTGACGAAGAACACCCGATCGAGCCCCTTGGGGCTCATCGCCGACAAGCGATTGGCCAGGTGGAACGACAGGGGATGGCCGAACTGGAAGGCCGGGGCATAGTCGAGCTCCGCCACCTGATTCTGCACCGCCTCCACGATCTCCCGTCGGGCGTGCCCGGCCCCGCAGCACCAGAGCCCGGACAAGCCGTCAAACACGCGTCGGCCGTCGGCGTCGGTGTAATGGCACCCTTGCGCGCGCACGATCATGCGCGGGTGGTCTTTGAAGTCCCGATTGCCGGTAAACGGCATCCAATGGGCCTCCAGCTCCGCCCGGCTGAGACCGGCTACAGGCTGGGCCACTAGTTGTTCTGCGGTTTGCATAACCCCTCCACACCTCCACGAAACGGAAGTTGACACCACCATGCACCTGGGCTTGGATAAGTTCAATTCTCAACTCTAAACCTTCAGTTAAGCGTACACTTAACCGATGGCCCGCAAGACACCGCCCTTACGTCGTCCGCTGAGCGACGTGGACATCCGCCTGCTGCGGATCTTCAAGACCATCGTGGAATGCGGCGGCTTTTCGGCAGCGGAGGTGGAGCTCGACATCAGCCGCGCCGCCATCAGCCAGCACATGGCGGACCTAGAGCAACGGGTCGGCCTCCGACTCTGTCAACGCGGCCGCGCCGGCTTCTCCCTCACCGACGAAGGCCGCCGCATCCACGCCGCCAGCCTCAAGCTCCTGGCCGCGCTGGAAGATTTCCGCACCGAAGTGAACTCCATCCACTCCCGGCTCCGCGGCGAGCTCAACATCGGCATCACCGACAATCTCGTGACGATGCCCCGGATGCGCATCACCGATGCCCTGCGCTCGCTAAAGGACTCCGGCCCCGAGGTGACCATCAACATCCGCATGATTCCGCCCAACGAGATAGAACTTGGGGTACTCGATGGCCATTTGCACATCGGCGTCGTCCCCGAGGTGCGCCCACTGGCGGGCTTGGACTATCGGCCGCTCTATGACGAGGAGTCGCAGCTCTATTGTGGAATCGGTAATCCGTTGTTCGAGCACACCGACGCCGACATCACTACTGGGGCGATAGCCAACGCAGACGCGGTCGCCCCCGCCTACGCCCAAACTGCGGACGTGCGCAGCCTGCACCAGCAACTTAACGCCACCGCCACCGCCAGCGACCGCGAAGGCGTCGCCTTCCTGATCCTGACCGGCCGCTACATCGGCTACCTGCCCACCCACTACGCCCAGCAGTGGGTAGACCAGCAACGCATGCGCGTTCTCCCCTGGCCGCCCTACACTATCGAGCTGTACGTCATCATCCGAAAAGGTGGCCGGCCGAATCTGGTGCTGGATACGTTTCTGGGGTTGTTGTTTGGTACGGGGAATGCGCCTACCGGAACGCCGTTGGCCCACTCGGTTCCCGTCTGAGTATTCGGCAGGTGCTCCGCAACGATCCACGCTGCCGTCGCACCTAAACCAACCCTTGCAAGAAGCGTCGGGAAATGGGGGTCACGGGAACTGGGGGTCAGACCACGGAAACCATTCGGGACAAACGAATCGCGGTGGAAGTTACGCGCCTCGTAGAACACATTATGAATAAGGACGGAGAAGTACGTTGCTGCGTTATGCGCCTAAGTTAGACATGTCTCATTGGGATGGTATTCTGGACTAATGAAATTAAAGGAGGTCCTCCGCAAGCTGAAAGATGATGGTTGGTACTTGCACGCGACTCGCGGCAGCCATCGTCAATTCAAGCACGCCAATAAACCCGGGCGTGTTACAGTTTCAGGTAAGCTAAGCGATGAGTTGGCGCCCGGAACATTGAACAGTATCTACAAACAGGCAGGTTGGAAGTAAATTACGATGAAATACGCTGTTGTGATTGAAAAGGCACAATCAAACTACTCCGCATATGTCCCGGACCTCCCCGGTTGCGTAGCTACCGGTTCCACCGTTGAAGAAGTAGAAAAGGAGATTAGGGAAGCGATCCAATTTCACATCGAAGGCATGCGGAAAGATGGAGAAAGTGTCCCGGAGCCGAGCAGTACTGTGGAGTACGTCGATATTGTCGCATAACGAATAAGGATAGATCGCGCGTAGCCGCGATCTTATCTGGTTGTTGGACAAGCCCGCCAGGAACACGGGCGTTACCTCTCGCATTTCAAATTTCGGTTTACGTTAGAGTCACAACTTGCTGAAAAGTCAGTTATGATCTGTGGCATGAACTACTACACCTTGCCTCCAGACGAACTAAAGCAGCTTCGCGCCGATCACCGGCGCGCGCGCGAGAAGCGCTATGCGGATCGGCTCAAAGCGGTCATTTTGATAGGCAGCGGTTGGCCCGCCGGACAGGTGGCTGAGGCGCTGCTCATCGATCCGGATACCGCCAGGAGCTATTTCAAGCGCTACCAGCAGGGTGGAACTCGCGCCTTGCTGAGCATGGCCTATCGCGGTGGCGGCGCTTGGCTCACTGAGGAGCAGCTCATCGA
>CAZLYT010000005.1:0-19522 GCA_964563515.1 uncultured Candidatus Competibacteraceae bacterium
TCGCGGGACTGCTGGCACTTCAGCCGCTGCACCTCGGGCTGACGTTCGGAGTGCAGATAGATATAGGTATTGGCGAGAATCCAACCGCTCTCGCTGGCCATGCCGGGGTGCATCGTAAAGGCCGCTGGGACCTGGGCTGGATCTACGGCCGTGAAGCCTTCCCGATCGCGGGCAACGCCCACCACTTTGAAGCGATCGCGCTGTACGGTAAAGCCTTGCTCGCGGTAGTGGTCAATCTCGAGCCGGCAAACGATTTGGTCGCGTCGGGGCAACATGATGGGTCCCGGGCCTAGCCAGGCTCCAGAGCGTCCAGCCGGGATGGTCACAGGGACTTCCAGCTGCAGATTGGTACCAGCCGGATAAGCCGCTTCAGTCGTACTAAGCGGGCGGCTGCCAGCGCAACCGGAGAGCGTTAACAGCGCGATTACCAAAACGACGACCCACCGCTCGCCCACCCACGCTAGCCTGACGACTCGGTTGCATCGTACACGTTGTGTCATGACGCATCCTCCCCCGCAGCCGAACCCCGATCACCCGTCCCCCGCTGGCGAAAACGCCGCACTATGTAACCGGTGTTGCTTCCCACCAGCCACGGGTGGGAGCTTCGCTGACGCGCTCCACCGCTTCCATACTAGTACCGCACGGCGCGCACTCGCGCCGTGCGGTAGGGGACGGTCAGTTTGGCATGATCACGGTATCGATCACGTGAATCACGCCGTTGCTGGCGAGCACGTCGGTAGCAATCACGTTGGCGTCGTCGACCTTCACACCGCTGCTGGCGTCGATGGTGATCGACTCGCCCTCCACAGTCTCTGCGCTAGTGAGCTTCACCACGTCTTCAGCCATGACCGTACCCGGCACCACGTGATAGGTAAGCACTCGAGTGAGCGCGTCCCTATCCGCCAACAGGGCTTGCAGGTCGGCCTCGGGTATCTTGGCGAACGCTTCGTCAGTTGGAGCGAACACGGTGAACGGCCCCTCACCCTTGAGGGTATCCACCAGCCCGGCAGCCTGCACCGCCTGGACTAGGGTGTTGAAGTTACCGGCGGCGACGGCAACGTCCACGATGTCTCCGCTTGCTTCCTCCATGGCAGCCTTACTCTGGAAGCTCAGCGCCGATACCGCTGCAGCCAGGGCGAAACCGAACACAAGAGAACGTCGGGGCGCTCGCAACCCATGTCGCTCCACGGATTCGCGCCCTGGCTCATGGGGCGTGCCGCAGCTTCCCCGGGTCGCCGGGTCGCCGGGTCGCCGGCGCATGCTATACGGCCGCGCCGTGTAGGATTCCAGGGCGTGGCTGAGAACGTCAAAACCACTGGCAGCCACCACTGTCGAGGGCAGGGATCTGGTCACCAGTGGATCAATCAACGCCAACGTTGGCCGCAAGCTCGGGGACGCAATTCCTGTCTTGTAGTGACGTTCCACCAGATCGAATACTGCAATCCCGGTACACTCGCTGCCGGTCCCACTCGTTGTGGGGCAGGCGATGTGCGGTCGTAGCGGACCGGGTACCGGGCGTGCCTCGCCTACCGGACTATTGACGTAAGCCAGCAGATCGGCCGGATATGTGGCGTACAGATTGGCTGCCTTGCAGGTGTCGATGACTGACCCGCCACCCAGAGAAATGTAGCCATCGAAGCGCCCCTCGCGGGCGAAGCGCGTGGCGTCGGCAAAAGAACGATCCGTGGGTTCCACGGCCACTTGATCGTAGATCTCGTGGTCCATACTGGCGGTCTGCAGCGACCCGACGACGCTCTCGAGATACGGCAATCGGGCCAGACCGGCATCGGTAAACACTGCAACCCGCTGCAGCCCGAGTGCTCGTGCCTGAGAACCGACTTCACTCAACACGCCCGGACCGAAACTGATCGCGGACATGTCCACCGAAAAAATCTGCTCCCGATCGTCGGAGAGCTCGTAGTAATGACAACAGCCCATCGCCTCTCACCTCAGCTAGCAGCGCTGCGCCATCATGCCAACACCTGCGACGTCGAGACGGCATCGGCGCAGGGCTCACGCGGCTCCCAGGAAGCTCGCGTGAGACATAGGTTCACCTTGGCGGGATCGCCATCTAGAAGCGCACTCTTGCGCCGGCAACGGCCGCCCTCTAGTTCATCGAGATCGTGCACCAACAGACCCAGGCCTACCTCTACGCCGCAGCCAGCATCCTGATGTGGGCGACGGTGGCCACTGCCTTCAAGATCGGGCTGCGCCATCAGACCCCAACCGAGCTGCTACTGTACTCCGCCATGGCGGCCACTGCCTGTCTGGGCGCGCTGGCGTGCAAGCAAGGGCGACTGCGAGCGCTGCGGCGTTGGCCGACACGCGAAGTGTTCCGCTCCGCGCTGCTCGGTTTGCTAAACCCCTGCCTGTACTACCTGATTCTGTTCCGAGCCTATGACCGCCTCCCAGCACAGGAGGCCCAGCCGCTCAATTTCACCTGGCCTATTGTGCTGGTCTTGTTCTCGGCATTGTTCCTCAATCAGCGGCTGGGGCCAGTGACCCTGCCGGCCATGGCCGTAAGCTTCGTCGGGGTGCTGGTCATTTCCACTCGGGGTGATGTAACAGGTTGGCAGGTGTCGGATCCCTTGGGAGTGACTCTAGCCCTTGCAAGCACCTTGGTGTGGGCGAGCTACTGGACCCTTGGCGTTCGCGATCGACAGGAGCCGCTGCTGCGACTGCTGCTCAACTTCGCCTTCGGCACAGCCTGGGTGGCGCTCTATGCTCTGGGCTTCGAGGAGCTCCAACAACCGAGCCCGGCCGCGCTTGCCGGAGCCATATATGTCGGCCTGTTCGAGATGGGCCTGACCTTCTTTGCCTGGCTCAGGGCGTTACAGCTCAGTCGCAATACCGCTCAGGTTAGTGGCCTGATTTTCCTGACACCGTTTCTGTCCCTGGTGGTGATCTACGCCGTACTCGGCGAGCCAATTCGCTCGAGCACCCTGCTCGGGCTCGCGCTGATCGTGGGCGGGATCGTGCTGCAGCGTTACGGCGAGGCGCTGCTCGACCGACGCAAACACCATGGCGCTTCGTGAGATAGAGATGCGCCGATGCAGGCGACGGCCAAGGCGACGCGGCGACCCTTGCAGCCGACACTCATGGGCGAAGTGATTCCGATTCCGGGGCACAAACAAGCTCGCCGTCGGCTACCGGCAGTAGCCCAGCCTCAGAATCGTCCTCTCCAACCGACCTCAGCCCATTGGCAACATTCTGAAGCTTCTCGCGAAAGTGCATGCGCTGCTCGAAATCCAGCGTAGTTTCAAACCGAACCGCGCCCGCGACCATGCCTTGCATGAGCTGCTGCACCGCGACCTCGTAGTCTGCCGTCATGCCGACCTTCTCCACCCACCATGCACGCAGCAAAGCCTCCACGCGGGCTGGCGCTGCTGCTTGGCGCAGCGCCGCCAGCAGTGCTCGTTGTTGACGCTGCCGGTAGTCAGACCAACCAGGCGCGGTATCCGGCAGACGTCGACTCAAGTCGCTCAGCAACTGCAGCTGCTGCTCCCGCAGCGGCCCGACCCATTTGGCGACGCGTTCGGCAGCGCGCTCGGCGCGGCGCTCTGCTCTGGCTTCGCGGGAGTCTAGCAAGTTGCGTTCAGCGAACTCTTGGTTGTGCTCGTTGAACGCCGCCTCCAGCTCATCGATCTGTGCGGGCCGCAGGTTGGCTAGAAGCTCCGCGGCCACGGGCACCAGTCGTTCGGCGAGATCCCGATAGAGCTGGACGCCGACTCGGGCCAGGCAACCAGCGTCGTCATGGCTCAGTCCGGGTGTTGCCAGGCGCCGATCCAGCGCATTGAGGGCCAGCACGTAGTCGCCGAGCGCCTGTTGGCGATGGCGCTCGTGGGTGCGGTCGAAAAGATCGCGGAAGCGCTCACGCTGGGCCTCATCCATTGCTACGTAACGTGAAGCTTCGCGCTCAGCAAACCAACCAGCGTTGTTGTAGGCAAAACCGATTAGGCTGCACCCGGAGACTCCAGCCACCATTAGTATCGCCACGACGACCCGGGCCCAAGCGGCTGGCATCCGAAAGGTTTCCGCAGGCGGTGCCGGCGCACGCCGCCGTCTGAGTGCCCGAAGCAGTGTGATCTTGAAGCTCCCGTTGCCAAATGCCGCTGCCAGCGGCGCCCGACCGTGCCGTAAATGTGACCGGAGCGAACGACGCGAGTTCGCAAATATTCGGTGGTGCTGCCCCGGCCCGAAGTGGGTTTCGTTGATGCCACCGCCGGGGATTTGCGCTGTCCATCGGTTTGCTCAACGCGCCGGGCTGCGCCCACGGAGCACAGCCGGTAGAATCAAGCGCCGGCAGCACATGGGCAGGGCGGGTGCCGAATGAACTCGAGCCCTTGCAAGGCGCGCCGGTATCAGGTCAACCCACGGTGCCTCAGTGGCGCCAGTAGAGATCCCGTGAGCCCAGATCCAAGACGCATTCGGCTAGAACAAAACAAGCTGCACAAGCGCCTGCGGCGTGAGGTCGGCCGCGCCATTGAAGACTTCAACATGGTGGCGGAAGGCGACCGCATCATGGTCTGTCTTTCCGGTGGGAAGGATTCCTACGCCCTCCTCGACCTGCTGCTGGGCCTGCAACGCGGAGCACCGGTTGGTTTCGAGCTGTTGGCGGTGAATCTCGATCAGAAGCAGCCTGGCTTCCCCGAGCACGTGCTGCCGGAGTATCTAACTGCCGTGGGCGTGCCCTTTCGCATCGTCGAGGAAGATACCTACTCCACGGTGCAGCGGGTGGTGCCGGAGGGCAAGACCGCCTGTGGGCTGTGCTCGAGACTTCGACGCGGCATCCTCTACCGCGTAGCGCGCGAGGAGGATTGCACCAAGATCGCCCTGGGCCACCACCGCGACGACATCATCGAGACTCTGTTCTTGAACCTGTTCCACGGGGGCAAGCTCAAGGCCATGCCTCCAAAGCTGCTAAGCGACGATGGCGCACACGTGGTCATTCGGCCGTTGGCCTATTGCCGGGAGCATGACTTGGAGCGATATGCGCTAGAGCGCAAGTTTCCGATCATCCCGTGCAAGCTGTGCGGAAGCCAGGACAAACTTCAGCGCCAGGTGATCAAGGACATGCTCCGACAATGGGAGCGACAGCATCCGGGGCGGGTCGCTTCGATCTTCTCGGCTCTGCAGAACGTGGCGCCATCCCACCTGGCCGACACGCACCTCTACGACTTCGCCCACCTTGGGCTGCGCAACGAGTCATCGCCCAGCGCCCGCTGGCTACCGGGCAAGCGGTCGGAAGCCGATCGTGTCAAGGCCGGTGGGGAGTGGGAACCCCTCACCTTGGTGCAGCACCCGTGACCGCGCCCCCAGCTGATGTGCGCGGCACGATCTTGCCATGGCAAATTGCGTCCCCTCGCAATTTCGCGAGCTTGTTCAGCGTCTTGCCTCGCCACCGGTGGCCGGTTACTCTGCTGGTTTCGCCCAGCTGGCGGGCACGGTGCGTAGCGGCGTGGCGGCCACAATATCGATTTCCTTCACTGCAGAGGTAGAAAGCATGGAGTTTAGTGCCGACCTGGAGCGGCTGCTCGGCCTCAAAACGGTCTTTTACAGATATGGCTTGAGCAAGGACGCGCTGTTCCATGAAGCCTTGGTCAATGACCGGGGTCGCGTACGCTTTGACGGACCTGATGACGAACCGAAGGCCTACGCCACCAAGCTCGGTAATCGCGGCCCCTTGGTGTTCTACTCGGACCCGAGCTGCACCGGCCGGCCAGTGCAAGACACCTTCGCCGTCGCCTGGCCCGAAGTCGACGACACCATTTGGTGGAAGGATGACTTCAAGCGTTTCGACGGGGACGCGTTTCCGCACCTGTTGAAGCGGGTGGCGGATCACTTGAATCGCCGCCGGTCCACCCTCTACGTAAAGGATGTCTATTGCGGCTGGGATCCCAGCTATGCGATCCCGTACCGATTCGTTGGCGAATATGCCACCCACGCCATGTTCGCCGACAACATGTTTCCGCAGGAAGTGCCAGGTGTGGCAGCCGAGGAGAGCAAGCGCTGGACCATGCTGAACGTCCCCTCCTACCACTGCGAACCGGATGTGGACGGCACCCTCTCCCACCGCGCAGTGATCATGGACTTTCGCCACCGTATCGTGCTCGTGCTGGGCCGCGCCGACTATTGCGGCGTGGTGAAGAAATCCATGTTTACCGTAATGAACTACATGCTGCCTGCGCTAGGCGATTTGTCCATGCACTGCTCGGCCAACGTCGGCTCGGCCAACGATGGCGCCATCCTGTTCGGCCTTTCGGGCACCGGCAAAACCACTTTGTCGGCGGATCCGGACCGTAGGCTCATCGGCGACGACGAGCACGCCTGGACCGAGACCGGGGTTTCGAATTTCGAGGCCGGCTGCTACGCCAAGCTCATCGATTTGGACAAGGAGGCCGAGCCCATCATCGCAGCCGCCCTGTCGATGCCCGGTACCATCATCGAGAACGTGCCGCCGCAACCAGATCGAGCCCTCGAGGATACCGACCCGCAAGAGCTCAACTTGTGCGACGCTACCATCACCGAGAACACCCGCTTCTCCTACCCCTTGTCCTGCAACCCAAATGTCGCCGAAGGCGCTTGCGGTCCGCACCCAGACACCATCGTGCTCCTGACTGCGGATGCCTTCGGGGTCCTGCCACCGGTGTCGCTACTGGATGGCAAAGACGTGATGTACCACTTCGTTTCCGGCTTCACCTCCAAGCTGGGCGGCACCGAAGTCGGCGTTACCCGGCCCAAGGCTGCATTCAGCGCCTGCTTCGGCGCCCCTTTCATGGCCCGCAAGCCGTCGGAGTACGCCACTCTGCTGGCGGACAAAATGGCCCACCACAAAGCCCGCTGTATACTGCTCAACACGGGCTGGTCCGGCGGAGCTTACGGCAAGGGCAAGCGCATCTCGATCAAGCATACCCGGGCGCTACTGAATGCCGCGCTGCGTGGCGATCTGGACGCGGACAATGTCGAGTACGAGCTGCATCCGGTGTTCAAGTTGCGGATGCCCAAGGCTTGCCCGGGAGTCCCGGCGGAGATTCTCAACCCGCGCAATACTTGGGAGGATCAGGACGAGTATGACCGCCAGGCTCGGACCCTCCGCGACATGTTCCACAAAAACTATACCGAGAAGGAATTCGATGCCCTCGGCATCGAAGCGGTGATGTGACGCGGCATCCCACTGGGCATCCGATGGCGGAAGCCCGGCGCCGCAGCCTTCAGCGCTGCAACAGCGCAGCGCGGGTGCGGAAGGCCTCCCAGCTATAGAGCGCCAAGGCTGACCAGATGAAGCCGAAGGTGACCGCATAGCTGGTGCTGAAGGGCTCGCCGAAGGCCAGCACCGCGAGCAGCAGTTGCAGCGAGGGGGCCACATATTGCATCAGCCCTAATGTCGCCAGACGTATGCGTTTGGCGCCTTCCAAGAACAGCAGTAGCGGCACTGTAGTGACCGCCCCGGCGGCTACCAGCAGCACGTCGGTGGACGCATCCGTGCGCAGGAAAGAGCCTCGTCCCTCGGAAGCAAGATAGACTAGGTAGACCATCGCGATGGGAGCCATCAGCATGGTCTCCAGAAACAGTCCACGGGTTGCGTCGCTCTGGGCCTGCTTGCGCAGCAGCCCATAGCAACCAAAAGAGAAAGCCAATGCCAATGAAACCCACGGCAACTCGCCGTGCGCAATGATCTGGACCATGACGCCGACGCTCGCTATCAATACGGCAACCGCTTGGATGGGCGTGAGCCTTTCACTAAGGAAGATCATGCCCAGAAAGACGTTGACGAGGGGATTGATGTAGTAGCCCAGGCTCGCCTCCACCAATCGCCCCTGCTGAATCGCCCAGATGAAGATCAACCAGTTAAGGGACAGCAGCAAGGTGGTGGCTAGATACAAACGCAAGCGCCCGACAACCCTCAGCTCAGCCCACAGCGGCGCCAAACCGCCCCGCGCCCAAACCAGCAGCCCGAGCAGCAACACCGACCACAGCACGCGGTGAGCGAGCACTTCGGTAGCCGGTACTGCGGCCAGCACCTTGAAGTAGATCGGTGCCAGTCCCCACCAGGCGAAGGCTGCGAACGCCAGCAGTGCTCCCCAGCTTCCCGCATCTAGCGTCAAGGTCGACCCGAGCCACGACTTCGTCGGTTCCAATCGTCCTCCGACAACCGGTGCGGCGGTGAGAGATGGTTCAAGAATAGCTGCGCCAATGGGTGTAGTGGCGTTGACGCCGTCAGCAAACACAGATGTCGATTCAGGAACAGTGCGCTGTTCCCGGGGCTGCCAACATCGAAAGCCGGTATCAGAACGCAAGCCGGCGGTGATAGGTCCGGCAGAGGAGGTGCAATGTCCAAGCCGCAGGGCCTCACCGATATCGAGATTGCCAGTCGGAGCACACTGCGACGCATCAACCAGGTGGCTCAGCAACTGAACATTCCCGTCGACCAATTACTGCACTACGGCCCCTATAAAGCCAAGCTGAGCCGCGAGTATGTGGAATCTTTGGAAGGTCCCGAAGGCAAGCTGGTACTGATAACGGCAATCACGCCGACACCCGCAGGCGAAGGCAAGACCACGACTACCATCGGTTTGGGAGATGCGCTCAACCGCCTCGGACACAAGACGGTGATCTGTCTTCGAGAGCCAAGCCTGGGGCCCTGCTTCGGCGTCAAAGGTGGCGCGGCCGGTGGCGGCTACTCTCAAGTAGTGCCCATGGAGGACATCAATCTCCACTTTACTGGAGACTTTCACGCCATCGGGGCGGCGAACAATCTACTCTCGGCGCTGGTAGACAATCACATCAACTGGGGCAATGAGCTGGGTATCGACCCCCGCCGGGTAACTTGGCGTCGGGTCGTCGACATGAACGATCGCGCGCTGCGACACATCGTCTGTTCCTTGGGTGGCCTCGGCAATGGCTACGCCCGTGAGGATGGCTTCGACATTACCGTGGCCTCAGAGGTCATGGCGATTTTCTGCTTGGCCCACGATCTGCGGGATCTGCAGCGCCGCCTCGGCAAGATCATCGTCGGCTACACCAAGGGGGGCGGCCAAGCCGTTACGGCACGGGACCTACAAGCAGACGGCGCCATGGCCGTGTTGTTGAAGGACGCCTTCATGCCGAACCTGGTACAGACCCTCGAGCACAACCCCGCCTTGGTCCATGGCGGACCGTTTGCCAACATTGCCCACGGCTGCAATTCGGTGGTCGCCACGCGCAGCGCGCTGAAGCTGGCGGACTACGTGGTCACCGAGGCCGGCTTCGGCGCCGATCTCGGGGCCGAGAAGTTCTTTGACATCAAGTGCCGCAAAGCAGGTCTGCATCCCAATGCGGCAGTGGTCGTGGCCACGGTTCGGGCGCTCAAGATGCATGGCGGCGTCGGGCTGGCTGAGCTTTCCAATGAGAGCGTGGAGGCGGTGCGGCGCGGCTGCGCGAACCTGGTGCGCCACATCCGCAATGTCAAAACCTTCGGCGTGCCCGTGGTGGTGGCCATCAACCGCTTCGACGCCGATACGGCGGCGGAGATTCAAAGCATCGAGGCGGCCGCTGCGGAGCACGGCGCCCAGGCAATTCTATGTACTCACTGGGCCGACGGGGGTGCCGGCGCCGAAGCCCTCGCCCATACCATCACCGAGCTCTGCGAGGGAACACGTAGCCAGTTCGCACCGCTTTACGATGACGGGATGTCGCTATGGGACAAGGTTCGAACCATCGCCACACATCTCTACGATGCCGACGACATCATCGCCGACAAGAAGATTCGAGCTCAGTTCCAGGCCTATCAGGAGGCGGGATACGGCCACTTCCCGGTCTGTGTTGCGAAGACGCAGTACAGTTTCTCCACGGACCCTAACCTAAAGGGAGCCCCCTCGAACCACGTGGTGCCCATCCGGGAGCTACGTATGTCGGGCGGCGCCGAATTTCTGGTGGTGATCTGCGGCGACGTGATGACCATGCCGGGATTGCCCAGAACGCCCTCTGCCAACCGCATCGACTTGAACGAAGCGGGCGAGGTTGTAGGGTTGTTCTGATGATCACGGGCTGATCCCGGATCAACCCGCCTCGGACTAGTTTGAACTGGCTGCTTGGCAAAGCGGTGGCGCCCAAGGCAAGCTTCGGCCTTCCAGGTTCCATGGCCTGCCAATCCGCATGAGGAGATTCGGTGTTCGAAGGATTCCGTAGCCGCCAGATCGACACCGGCGAGGTCCTCATTCACGCTCGCAGGGGCGGCCGGGGCCCGCCCCTGCTGCTGCTTCATGGGTATCCCCAGAGTCATGTGATGTGGCACCAGGTGGCTCCGAGGTTGGCGCGCAGCTTCACCGTAGTGTGCGCTGACCTGCGCGGCTATGGCGATAGCGACAAGCCCGCCAGCGATGCCTTCCACACCCCCTACTCCAAGCGCGCCATGGCGACTGATCAGGTTCGCCTCATGTCAGCACTGGGATTTCAGCGCTTCATGGTGGCGGGGCATGACCGGGGCGGGCGGGTCGCACACCGGATGGCTCTCGACTACCCCGACCAGGTCGAGCGCGTGGCAGTGCTCGACATCGTTCCCACGCTGGAAGTCTTTCGCACCACCGATCAACGTCTGGCGACCGCCTACTATCACTGGTTCTTCCTGATCCAGCCCGACGGCTTGCCAGAGACCCTGATTGGCGCGATGCCGGAGTACTACCTGAAGGAGAAACTGCGACGCTGGAGCCGGGTCGATGACCCCTTCGATCCACAGGCGGTGGCAGAGTACGTGCGCTGCTTCAGCGATCCGGCGGTCATTCACGCCACCTGCGAGGACTACCGCGCTGCCGCCAGCATCGACCTGGAGCACGACGAAGTCGATCTGCACCGTCGAGTCCACGCCCCTCTACTCGCACTCTGGGGTAAGCGCGGCTTCATGCATCAACTCTACGACGTGGCCGCCACCTGGCGGGCGCGCGCCGAGAAGGTCACGGCACTGGCCCTCGACTGCGGGCATTTCTTAGCGGAGGAGGCTCCTGAGGAAACGCTGGCGGCGCTGCGGGAATTCTTCGAAGGCTAGCCAGGCTCAGCTGGTTGCTGGCGTGATGACCAGGAATTGGATGAGGGCGTCCAGTACCGCATCCGGCGCTTCTGCCATAAGGGAGTGGCCTGCCCCAGGGATCAGCACACGGCGAGCGTCGCGCAGCGCCCGTGCCAACGCGTCACTGGATCGCGCAGGCGTCATGAGGTCGTTGGCGCCGCTGATCACCAAGCTAGGGCAGATGACGGCTGCCGCTCGCTCCAACCCGATCCGGTACTGATCGCAGGCTGCAAGGTCGGTGTAGAGGACACCCGGGCCGGCGCGCTCCAACAAGCGTCTGGTGAGGCCCGGCAACCACTGACCGGGAACCGGATTGCCGCCAATGCGTCCGCGGGAGCCATGACTCCACACGGTGATCATTTGGATCGCAGTGCTCACGTCGTCGCGAGCGGCCAGCAGCAGCGGTGCAGCCACGGGCATCGGCGCCGCGGTTCCCAGCAACGCAAGCCCCATGACACGCTCCGGCCAGCACGCGGCAGCTTCCAGTGTAACCAGCGAACCCATGCTGTGCCCGACCAGCGCAGCACGCTCGACACCCACCGCGTCCAACAACGCCTGCAGCCAATGCGCCTGCACCGGCACCGACGTCAGCGCAGCGCCTGCACTACGGCCGTGCCCCGGCAGATCTGGGGCCAGAACGTTCCAGCCGCGAAAGGCGAAGTAGCGGCTCTGCAACAGCCAAACGCTGTGGTCCAGACCGGCTCCATGTATGAAGCTCACCGTTGGCTGGGTCGGGTCTAGCGACTTGGTTCCGGTATAGATGTGGGCGCGAGTACCGGCAATTTGCAGCTCCACTGCGACCGACCTCAGGCGCGACGTTCGGCAGCGCGAAGCGCCCGTCCCAGATCTTCCAACAGGTCCTCCGCGTCCTCCAGTCCCACCGAGAGCCGCACCATGCCTTCATCGATGCCGGCGGCGGCCAGAGCGGCAGCGTCCATGCGCTGGTGGGTGGTATTGGCCGGGTGGATCACCAATGACTTAGCGTCGCCCACGTTCGCCAGGTGCGAGAAAACGCGTAGCGCTTCGATGAAGCGCCGGCCGGCGTCGCGACCACCCCGAAGCCCAAAGCTAAACACGGCGCCACAGCCGCGGGGAAGCAAGGTGCTAGCGAGCTCGTGGTCCGGGTGTTCCGACAATTCGGGATACGACACCCAGGCCACTGCCTCGTGTTGGTGCAGGAGCTCCGCGGTTCGTCGGGTGTTGGCTACGTGGCGGTCCATGCGCAACGACAGGGTCTCGATGCCTTGCAGCAAGTGGAATGCGGTGGTGGGGCTCATGCAGACCCCGAAGTCGCGCAGCCCCTCACGCCGGGCCCTCCCGAGAAAGGCGGCCGGCCCATACTCTCGCAGAACTCCATGCCGTGAAAGCCGTCGTAGGCTTCGGTCAGCGTGGGAAACCGGCCCGACGCCTCCCAGTCGAAGCTGCCGCCGTCGACCACGATCCCGCCGATGGCGACGCCGTGACCACCGAGAAACTTGGTTGCCGAGTGGAACACCAGATCGGCGCCGTGATCCAGGGGCCGACACAGGTGCGGTGTGGTGAAGGTGGCATCCACCAGCAACGGCAGCCCGGCCGAGTGGGCAATGTCGGCCACCACCGGCACATTGAGGACGTCGAGCTTGGGATTGCCAAGAATTTCCCCGAACAGTAGTCGGGTGGTAGGACGAATCGCCGCTCGGAATGCATCGGGGTCACGAGGGTCGACGAATGTGGTGTTGATGCCAAAGCGCGGCAGGGTATAGCTCAGCAGGTTGTGGGACCCGCCGTATAGGGCCCGCGACGCTACGACATGGCCACCGGCGCCCATGAGCGTGGCGACCACCAAGTGCAGCGCCGCCTGCCCTGAGGCGGTGGCAATCGCCCCCAGACCGCCCTCCAGCGCGGCAACGCGCTCCTCAAGGACTGCTACTGTGGGGTTGCTTATACGCGAGTAGACGTGGCCGGCGCGCTCGGCATTGAACAAAGCGGCTGCCTGGTCGGTATCATGGAAAACGAACGATGTGGTCTGATAGATGGGCGCGGCACGGGCACCAGTTGCGGGATCCGGAGGCTGACCGGCGTGTAGGGCCAGAGTATCGAAGCGTGGCAACTTCGGAGCAGCCATGGCTGGACCTCCTTTGCGGAGGCGTCACCTTACACATGACGGGTCGCGGTAGGCAACGAGTGCCAGAGGAAGTGGTGAGTGACTGCGCTAGGTGGTTCGGCGATCGCTCCACTGCGCAAGCGCGTCACCAACGATAACGGGCTCCAATGGACAACACCGGGTATTGGCCGTCACCATCAAAATCACGGTAGGCGTCGAAGTCCCGGGTGCTCTGGAAACGCGGATCGATAGCCTCGGCGGCACCCGATTCGGCGCTCTCCGAGACCGCACCGTCGCCGGTGAACATCAGACCGAGATCCAGCTTGAAACCCCAGCCACCGGCAGGATCATCGTTCGCTCCATCCCAACCGACTCCTAGGTACGAGCCGCGCCCGGACAGGCTCAGCGGACTGCCATAGGTGTTGAGGCGCCTGAAGTCGTAGCCGGCCGTGCCCGGCACCGCCGCATCGAACTCCGTCAGCCCCGTGAAGTAGCCACCGCTGATGCGGAATCCACCTCCCACCGGCCGCCAGTCCAGGAACGCCGCCGACGGCCGCTCGAACAGGCGCCGAGTCTGGTCGCTGCCAAACGAAGGCTCGTCGAATACGTACTCGCTATCGAAACGGGCATTCCAACGCTCGGAAAGCTGTAGCGAGAGCTGTGGAGGTAACTGAAAGGTGGTACTAACGTCCTCTGCGGCGCACACCTGGGGCACAATCACGGCCAAGCCCAGCGCCAACCCCGCCGCGACTGATGTAGCGCAGTCAGCCTTGAAAAGCAATTTGCCTCTCCCAGCCATCGGCCGATCCTCGATTTCTCGTCCGCGCGTGTGTTCGACCCAAAAAACACCTTGCGGCAGCAATCGTATGCGGTGATTCCTTTGAGCCGATTATACGGCCAAAGTCAGCGCAATGCTTGCCTCCCTTTCAATCCAGACTCTACCTCGCAGAATGTGGTTCCATGCCGCGGTCAACTCGACGCCATCACCTGACGAAGGCCGTCAATAACAAACTGCACGGCCAGTGCAGCAAGGATCAGGCCGAGGAGCCGATCCACCACGTTGGCACCGGTCTCACCCAAGGCGCGCATGATCAGAGGCGCCTGCAACAGCGCACCCAGGGTGATGGCCAAGACCACCAGTAACGTGACCAGCATTGCCGCAAACAGCACCGGGTCGCCACGAGTCTGGCCAGACAGCAACAGCACGGTTGTCAATGCACCAGGACCAGCGAGCAGAGGAAAGGCCAACGGAAACACCGAGATGTCCTCGCGATACTGGGCCTCCTCCTGCTCGCGAACAGTGGTGGACCGCAGTCCAGATTGACGCGCAAACACCATATCGATCGCCAGCAGGAACAGCAGAATTCCGCCGGTAATCCTGAAGGCCGACAGGCTGATACCCAACGCCGCCAACAAGACGTCGCCGATCATTACAAAAAACAGCAAGATGCCGGTGGCCAGGGCAAAGCCGCGCAGTGCCATACGGCGTCGGTAGCGCGCATCTCCGCCCCGGGTCAATGCCGAGAATATGGGCACCATCCCAGGGGGGTCGATGACGATGAGCAAGGTCGTGAACATGGTCGCGAGCTGCTCAATCACCGGGTTTCCTCTCCGTTGTCGCCTCTAGCAGACTAGGCAGCAGTCCACACAGGCTGCCATCGGCTTCGGCCAACTCGTCGACGATGCTGAAGTGGTTGTGCCCCGCCAGCTCCAGATGGTCCACTGCCACCCCTAATGGCGGCCATAGCGTGGCCAAGCAGTGGCTTTGACGGTGATACTCGTCGCTCTCGGCTGCTCCTACTGCGGTCAACATGACTGACGCGTAAGCAGGTTCCAGGGCCACGGGGCTCAGCGAGCGGGCGAGCGCGCAATCGAGCCCTAGTGCATCATTCACCGGGGTATCGACCAAGGCATCGAGCTGATAAAGACCGCTGATGCCGAGCGCGCCGCCCACCAGCTCCGAGGCGGTGCGCTTACCGAACCGGTGCCATTGCGTGGTGAGCAACATAGCCGCCAGATGCGCCCCAGCGGAATGTCCAGAGACAATCATTCGAGAGCGGTCAAAACCCAGCGCCAGCCCCTGCCGCCAAAGATAGAGCGATGCCGAGCGTACATCCTCCACTATCTCCACCAGGCTCACCTGGGGGCAGAGACGATACCCCACCACGGCCACAGCGAACCCTCGCTTTGAGGCCCCGGATGCCACGAAGCTGAAATCGCTCTTGGACAGCGATTGCCAATAGCCTCCATGCAAATACACCAGCAGCGGTGGATTCAGCTGGCTCGAGCTTGCTGGTAAAAACAGATCGATGCGCTGCCTGGGGTCGGGACCGTAGCGCAAATCGAGGCACGAGTGCGGGTGGGAGCGCCGGAATGCCGCCGACTCCTCGCTCCAGCGCCGGAAGATCGCCGGGTGCTCGGGAATCGCACCGCGGTTGTCGTATTGACGCTGCAGCTCGGACCTCGCCAGCGAACGCCAACGCTGCAGGAGCGGGACCGCGCTCATGCTCATACGCCCAGATAACGGAGCTGGATTGCGGGTGCCGCTCGCAGCTCCCGGGATGTTCCCGACCAAGCCACTCGACCCCGTTCCAACACGAAATGCCGGTCGGCGAGCCGCAGCATCGCATCCAGATTCTTGTCGATCAGCAAGATCGACTCGCCGTGCTGCTTCAAGGCCTCGAGCACTTCCCAGATCTCCGCGCGCACCAGCGGCGCCAGTCCCTCGGTGGCCTCGTCGAGGATCAATACCTGGGGATTGGTCATCAGCGCACGGCCGATGGCGAGCATCTGCTGCTCGCCACCCGACAAGGTGTCGCCGTAGTGATTCGATCGCTCCCTCAGCCGCGGAAACATGTTCAGCACCCGCCCCAGCGTCCACGGACTGGAGCTGCGGCGGCGATCGGCGGCTGCCGCCATCAGGTTCTCTCGCACGGTGAGATTGGGGAAAATCTGCCTCCCCTCCGGCACCAAGCCAAGGCCGGCGCGGGCAATGGCGTGGCTTGGCTTCCCCACCAGCTCGTTGCCGAGCAGTCGAATGCTGCCTCCCGATACCGTCACCAGGCCCATGAGGGCGCGAACGGTAGTGGTCTTGCCCATGCCGTTGCGGCCCAGCAAAGTCACCACCTCGCCTTGCTCCAGATCCAGGTCGACACCAAACAGTGCCTGGCTGGGGCCATAGCGCGCCGTCACCTCACTCAGCCGCAGGAAAGCGCTCACCGGCGGAGAGGCTCCGCGCTCCCTGGCAGCTCGCTCCACTCCAAGTGTTGACGGCTGCACGCCGCCTCAGCGGCTCCAAGGGAGTGGACCTGTCGGCAGCGGCTCCCGGCGATCATGGCATCTGGTCTCCCAGGTAAGCACGTCGCACCTGGGCGTTGGCGCGGATCTGGTCGGGCGTGCCGGTGGCAATGCATTCGCCGTATACCAGCACGGAGATCCGATCCGCCAGCGCAAACACCGCGTCCATGTCGTGCTCGACCATCAATACCGTCACCTCAGCCTTTACGCCTTCCAAGAGCTCCGCCATGCGTCGGGTGCCGCCGGCGCCAAGTCCTGCGGTGGGCTCGTCCAGCAACAACAGCCGCGGCCGACTCGCCAGCGCCATGGCAACTTCCAGCTGCCTTTGCTCACCATGGGCAAGGTAGGCGGCGGGTTCGTTACGCTGCTCGTACAGCCCAAGCCGCGACAGCAGCTCGCGCGCGGGTTGCCGTAGTCTGTCGTCGCGTCGGGCCGAGCGCCACAACCGGAAACTGTGGCCCTGGGCAGCTTGGATCGCCAGCGCCACGTTGTCCTCGGCGGTGAAGTGCGGAAACACCGACGTGATCTGATACGAGCGGGCGATGCCGAGATGCACTCGACGCTGGATCGCTACCCGAGTGATGTCCCATCCATTGAAGTGGATGTGACCAGAATCTGGGCGCAGCTCACCGGCAAATTGCGCCAGGGCGGTGGTCTTGCCAGCACCGTTGGGACCGATCAGCGCATGAAACTCTCCGCTTCGAACCGTCAGATTGAGATCCCGGGTTGCGACCACGGCGCCGTAGCGCTTGTGCAGATTGCGCACCTCCAGCAGCGCTCGAGCCTCAGCCATCGCCAGCCCGAAGCCCAGCCAGCAACCCATAAAGACCGCGGCGGGCGTAGAGCGCAATCCCGACCAGCAGTAGTCCCAATGGGATCATCCAATGCTCGCTGTAGCTGCTCAGCTGATCCTCCAATAACAGCAGCGCAGCCGCCCCGAACACCGGTCCATAAAGGGTGCCAAGCCCACCCAGGATGACCATGGCAAGAATCTCTCCCGAGCGTGTCCAGTGCAACAGCGACGGACTCACAAACTCGGTCTGATTTGCTATCAAGGCGCCCGCCAGCCCGGCGCCCACCCCGGCCAAGGTGAACGCCGCCAGTCGGTAGCGGTAGGTGGCATAGCCCAGAGCGCGCATGCGCCGCTCGTTCTGCCTACAGCCGCGCAAGACCATGCCGAATCGTGATGCCACCACGCGCTGCGCCAGCCACAGAAACAGCAGCAAGATCGCGAGGCAGAAGTAGTAGAAGATGAGCGGATCATTCAAGTCGATACCGGGCACCACGCTGCGCTCCCAGAGGGTCAGCCCATCCTCGCCACCGTAGCGCTCCAGAGATACCAACAAGAAAAACAACATCTGGGCGAAAGCCAGGGTAATCATGATGAAGTGGATGCCGCTGGTTCGCACGCAGATTGCACCGAACAGCGCGGCCAGCAGGGCACCCACCAAAGCCGCCAGGGGCAGCACTACGAGGCCCGATTCGGTGCCCACAATGGTTAGCGGCCACGAGAGCAGCGCTTCGCCCTGGTAGCCGTGGAAGGCGAGAATTCCCACCACATAGGCGCCCGCGCCGAAGTAGGCGGCATGACCGAAGCTGATCATGCCGCCATAGCCCACGATCAAGTCCAAGCTTGCGGCGGCTAGCCCGTAAATCAGTACCCGGCTGAACAGGGAAAGCAGAAAAGGCTCATCCAGCGCAATTGCCAGCACTGGCAGCAGCGCCAGGAACAGCACGCCCATGCCGAGCACCAGACGCTCACGCATGGGCCGGAAACAACCCCCGCGGGCGCCAGAACAACACCAGGGCCATGACCAGGTAGATCGCCATGGACGCCAACGACGCACCGACGGCGTCTGCCGTCGAGGGCGGCAGCAGCAGGCGGAACAGGGTGGGCAGATAAGCCCGACCAAGGGTGTCCACCAATCCAATCAGCAGCGCCCCCACCAGCGCGCCTCGCACTGAACCAATGCCACCGACGACGATGACGGCGAACACCAGAATGAGTATGTTCTCGCCCATCCCGGTTTCCACCGCCAAGATCGGGCCCGCCATGGCACCGGCGAGTCCTGCCAGCATCGCGCCGAGCCCGAATACCAGGGTGTACAACAGCCGGATATCGATACCCAGGGCGCCAGCCATCTCGCGGTTGCTGGCACCAGCCCGGATCTGCATGCCGAGCCGGGTTCGGCTGATCAGTATCCAGAGCCCGAGACCGACGGTGACGCCGACTCCGATCACTGCGAGCCGGTAGGCCGGATAAGCGGCGCCGGGCAGGATCTCGACGGTAGCGGAGAGAGCCTCTGGTACGTCCATGAACAGCGGTTGGCGCCCCCAGATCGCGCGGGTCAAACCGTTGAAGAACAAAATCAGGCCAAAGGTTGCGAGCACCTGGTAGAGATGCTCCCGCGCGTACAGGCGGCGCATGACCAGGCACTCCACCGCAGTGCCAATCACCCAAGGCCCGATCAACGCTGCCAGCATGCCCAGCATGAAGCTGCCGCTATAGGCCACCGCCGTCGCCGCCAGGTACGCGCCGACCATGTAGAACGAACCGTGCGCCAGGTTGATCAAGTTCATGATGCCGAAGACCAGAGTCAGCCCCGCCGACATCAGAAACAGCATCACCCCAAGCTGTGGCCCGTTCAGCAGCTGTTCCAGCAGCAGCACGTGTGGTCGGACTCCCTGGTCCAGGCACGAGACAGCTGGCGCGCCCTCCTGCCTGTGATCGCGGCTACATCTTGCAGTCGCCGGCGTAGGCGTCGGCGTGATCGCTGAATACTTTGGTCAGGGTGCGGTTGGTGATGGAGCCATCGTCCAGCTTCACCACCTCACGCACGTACAGCTCCTGTACCGGATGCTGATTGATGCCAAAACTGAACTTAGGGGGCACGGGGAAACAACCTCCCGATTTCAGAGAAGCCAAGCGGGACGAGAACAGGTAGCGAACCGGATTGGATGGGGTGCTTTCCGAGACGTTGGGCTGGACATATCGGAAGGGATTCAGTAGGTTGCTTTGGGTCAGTCGGTCAACTGATCCCGGAGCGAGCCGATCATGTGCAAACCCGTCCATGAGTGTAGGTGTGCGGATTGTCAACAAG
>CAZLYT010000006.1:0-1534 GCA_964563515.1 uncultured Candidatus Competibacteraceae bacterium
GACGACAATTGGCCACCCACATCTCGGGCAAGCGCTCTGGCGGCGCTAGATCGATGGCCCCAAGAGCGGCGAGCCGTTTGGCGCGAAAAACCCGCGCCAGGTTGCCTCCATTGAATAGGTAGCCGTCTTTGCGCCGCCTGAGCGTGCGTTTCAAATCGACTCCGCCAGCGGGGACGAGCAGATGCACGTGGGGGTGGTGGTCGCGGCGGCGGCTGTGGGGATGGAGCACAGCGCTCGCGCCGATCTCGGCGCCAACAAGGCGCTCGTTGCGGGCGAATTGCGCCACGCACTGCCAGGCGGTGCGCAGCTGGGCGTCATCGACCTGGCGCTGATGGGCCCAGGCGGTGGGCCGTAGCGCTTGGGGCAGGGTGAAGGTGACGAGGAAGTAGTCCACGGGCAGGAGGCAGGCGCCGTGCCGAGCGCGCCAGTACTGGGAGGTGTGGTGTTGGCAATGGGGACAATTGCGGTGTCCACAGGAATGGGGAATGAGAGTGGTGCGGTGACAGTGGGTGCAGGCCCCCAAGAAGTGCCGGGCTTGGGGGTGACGACAGTGCTTCATGGCGCTGAGTGCGCGACGTGCACCGGGCAGCAGTTTGAGATCCTCGCGGGCGAGGAGATCGTCCTCAAAGCGTTCGATTCAGCGTGGCGAGTCTCATGGGAGCGCCCTCCACTGATGCGGCAGGCTTTGCATCAACTGCTCGAGACAGGCGCGCGTGCTGGCCCGGGTGCGCTGGGTTAGTTGGGTATAGCGGGCGGTGGGGCGGGCTGTTATGGCCGAGCAGGGTTTGGATCTCGCGCAGATCCACGCCGGCCTCCAGCAAGTGAGTGGCGTAGGCGTGGAGCAAGCTGTGGAGGCAAAGTTTGCGATGCAGGTTGTAGTCGGCCAGAGCGGCTTTGAGGGCGTGTGCTGGACGCCGCCCCGATCCATCGCTGTGGAGGCCTCAGCAATGTTGCCGCGGGGATTGGGAAAGAGCAGCCGTGGGTGGCGGTGATGTCGCCAGAGTTTGCGCAGCTGCACCAGCGTCCAGACCGGCAGTGGCACGAAGCGGTCTTTGCCGCCCTTGGCCTCGCGTACAGGGATGCGTTCGGCCTCGGCATCGACATCGCCCACTTCCAGCGCCAGCGCCTCCCCTAGGCGTAGGCCGAGACTATAAGTGGTGAGCAAGAACACCCGGAAGCGCAGCTGTACAGATGATTTTTCTGATAATCAAAATCCGGCATGTTCAGCGAAATGACCTACTTCAACGGCGTGCAGGAGAAAGTCGAGGACATGATCAAGTTCATCGACAAATGGGGCGGTCCCGAGACTTACCCGCACATGGCGGCGGGGTGGGCGGTCGCTTTTGATACGCCCTATCAGTGGACCAAGCAGGTGGCGTCGGATCATGGCGGCACCAAGGTCGGCATGGCCATTCGCTGGCCCAAGGTCATTAAGGCCCAGGGCGAACTGCGTACTCAGTTTCATCACGTCATCGACATCGCTCCGACGATTCTGGAAGCCGCTGGCCTCCCCGAACCCAAGGCCGTCAACGGC
>CAZLYT010000007.1:0-2862 GCA_964563515.1 uncultured Candidatus Competibacteraceae bacterium
GAATGTGAACGGAAGGGCGTCTCGATCCTGACCGCCGGCCCCTTCAACTCCGGGATTCTCGCCACCGGCGCCATGCCTGGTGCCGTGTATGATTATCAACCCGCGCCGGCTCCGATCATGGATCGCGTGCGTCGTATAGAAGACGTCTGCCGACGCCACGACGTTGAGCTGGCAACGGCCGCATTGCAATTCCCACTTGCGCACCCGTGCGTCGTCTCCATGGTCGCCGGTGGGATAAGTCCCGACGAGGTGGAACAGAACGCAGCCCGGATGTCGGTTCACATTTCATCCGCCTTCTGGGCTGATTTAAAGCAGCAGGGTCTGATTGCCGCCACTGCCCCGGTTCCAAGCGTTTAGGCATTGCGTGCATCAAGGAGATCACACGCACGCATAGCAGAAATCGTGAGTCGCAGTTGGGACCACGGGTCAGAAACGCATATCGTCGTTCGACTCGAACGCATTGCGGTGGACCCGGACGTCCGCGGCGCAACGAATATGCTCTGATGGCATCATCGTGCCGCGGCGCTGATTGACCTGCGCGTGTGGGCCAAGCGTGCGACGTCGCGCTGAGGGACATCGAGCCCGTCGACCCGGTCGCCGAGCATCCGTCGTGAGAGGCCAGAGAGATGCCTTTCAGGCGAGATACTTCTTGAAGTGTCCGATAGTTCGCTCCCCGGCCAGCCTCGCGGCTGCCTCGTTATAGCGCGGAGGCGCCCATTCACCGACCGCCGAGAATGTTCTGCACGGCCTGCTCAAGCGCCTGCAGGAATCGCGAGCGATCGCCTCTGGCGAAAGCCGACGGGCCACCTCGGATGTCGCCGGTTTCGCGGAGGTGCGCCTTCAAGTCGCGCATCGCCCGTGCCATGCCGATATTGTCAGGAGTAAAGGGCTGCCCGGTAGGTGTCAGCGCCAGAGCCCCCTTCTTCAGGCATCGGTCCGCGAGGGGGATGTCCTGGGTCACGCAAATATCGGCAGCCGCGATTTCGTCGGCAATCCAATCGTCGGCCGCGTCCGGGCCCTCAGCAACGATGCGGCGCTCGACCAAGTGACTCGCCAGCAGGCGCATCCAAGCGTTCGAAACGAAGATGGCGGCGAGCCCATGTCGCTCGGCCACCCGCACGATCTCATCCTTGACCGGGCAAGCGTCGGCATCGACGAGTATGCGGATGATCGGCTGCGCGCTCGGCATTCACAGGCTCCCGGCAATCGCGCCTCGCGCGTTGGCCCAGTGGATGAAGACGCCTCGTGCGGGCCACGGCCGCCGGTACAGTAGGTCGGCGCCCTCGCTCAGTCTACAGCGCCGAGCATATTCTGTCGGAGATGTCCGATGTCTCGGCATCGGGTCGACGACGCGATAGCGATCGCCGAACATTTAAGCGCTTGACTCGACGCCTCCAATAACGGACATGGCCGGCGCCGCAAGAGGCGGTGCCGATTCTGCGTAGGTCAAGGTCAACAATGGGATAACGCTCTTGCTGCCATGATTGAGCACCAATCGCTGAAGGCCTCACATGAAGCCTCCAACTATCTCAGTTGATGCTTGAACAAATTTTGTTTTCCGCGGCGATCGACGCGCTGGGTGTGACACCGCTGGACTATCTAGTGTTCCCCGCCTGACAGACGGTTCCCAGTCTCGTGCAAATCAGTCATTTTGCGGTGCATGAGACGCGATGACATCTGCCTCTATGTGAGCCTGGCCAGCCGCGCGATGCTCGAAGCGATCGTCAAGGATCGCAACAGCTCGCGCAAGACGGTGTGGCGCGCCGAGATCGTGCTGGCGACGGCCGACGGCCACGGCACCAACGAGATCATGCGGCGCACGGGCAGGTCGAAGCCGTGCGTCTGGCGGTGGCAAGAGCGCTACGTCGAGGCGGGCGTCGATGGCCTGCTGCGCGACAAGACGCGACCCTCGCGGGTGCCGCCGCTGGCCGGTGACATCAAGCTTGCCGTGCTGAAGAAAACTGCGAACGAGACGCCGGCCAACGCCACGCACTGGAGCCGGACGTCGATGGCGAAGGCGGTCGGCATTAGCCCGTCGAGCGTCGGGCGTATCTGGCGCGAGGCAGGCCTCAAGCCGCATCGCATCGACACTTTCAAGGTCTCCAGCGACCCGCAATTCGAAGAGAAGGTCGCCGATGTCGTCGGGCTCTATATGAACCCGCCAGACAAGGCGATTGTGTTGTGCGTCGATGAAAAAAGCCAGATCCAGGCGCTCGATCGCACGCAGCCCGGCCTGCCGATGAAGAAGGGACGGGCGGCCACGATGACCCATGACTACAAGCGCCACGGCACGACCACGCTGTTCGCAGCGCTCGACGTGAAGAGCGGTATCGTCATCGGCGAGTGCCAGCCTCGTCACCGCGCGAAGGAGTTCCTGCGGTTCCTGAAGAAGATCGATCGTGCCGTGCAGAAGCACCTCGATCTGCACCTGATCATGGACAACTATTCCACCCACAAGACGGCCGAGGTGAAGGCGTGGCTGAAGAAGCACCCGCGCTTCCACGTGCACTTCATCCCAACCTCGTCTTCGTGGCTGAACCTCGTCGAGCGCTTCTTCGCCGAGATCACGGGCAAGCGCATTCGGCGGGGCACATTCGCCAGCGTCGCCGAGTTGGAAGAGGCGATCGACGACTATCTCTTGCGCCACAACGCCAGCGCCAAACCCTATCGATGGACCAAGCCGGCTGCAGACATCCTTGCCAAGGAACGCCGCGCCCTCGATATACTCGAAGCCATCAAATCCGGGAGCCAAGCGTCAGACTCGGAACACTAGGTCAATATGCCCGGATGGTTGCCCTTTCGGTCACAAACGGCGAGGATTGCGTCTGCTCCACCCAACCAGTGTACTTTAAGTGCAACGCT
>CAZLYT010000008.1:0-53281 GCA_964563515.1 uncultured Candidatus Competibacteraceae bacterium
CGCCGGCGCGCATCGACCGCTTTCGTGATCTTCTGCTGCAGGCGGGAATCACCACCATTACGCGGCGCACGAGGGGTGACGACATCGCGGCGGCATGTGGGCAGCTCGCTGGCCGAGTCGACGATCGCAGCCGGCGTCGGCACCGCGCCGAGCGCCTGCTACTGGCCCCATGATCATGCGTGTGCTGTTCTTGACCGGCCTGCTGCTGATTGGCGGGTGCGCAGGGACCGGCGCCTACGCGCCAGCGACACCCGAGAATCAAGAGGCAGCAGCAATCAACCTGCAGCTTGGCCTCGAATACATGCAGCGGGGGCGACTGGATCTCGCCGAAGACAAGCTGAGGAAGGCCATCAGCCTCGACGATCGTATACCGCAGGCGCACAATGCGCTGGGCGTGCTCTACACCGATGCTGGCAGGTTCGAACAGGCGGAACGTCACTATCGACGGGCTCTGGCCCTTGACGACGACTACCATCTGGCCCGTATCAACTACGGCGACATGCTGTGTCGAGCGGGGCGCTACCAGGAAGGCATCTCCGAATATACCCGGGTGGTCAACCGCACCGAAAAGGCGCAGCAGCTTCGGGCCATCCAGGGGCGCGGCCTGTGCCGTGTCGGGAGCGACGACCCGATAGCGGCGGAAGAGGATCTGCGCACGGTGCTGGAGGCCGATCAATTTGCCCCCCAGGCTCTGCAAGGCATGGCTGCGCTGAACCTGCAGCAGGGGGACCCGCTGCGCGCCCGCGGCTTTCTGCAGCGGCGCGAAGCCACCGCCCCGGTGACTGCGGAAAGCTTGTGGCTGGGCTATCAGATCGAAGGGGCGTTGGGCGACGCTGGGCGACAGGAATCCTACGCCGTGCGCCTACGCACCGATTTCCCTGATTCCGACGAGGCGTCGCAGTTGCGGCGGTTGATGAATTGAATCCAAATCAACCCAAGCGCCGGCGAACGGAGAACGGTCCCGCCGAGACCTCACCGCCCTGCGGTCCGGGGCCGCTCTTGCGCGATGCGCGGCTGGCGCGTCGGCTCGACATCGGGCTGGCGGCCGACCAGCTCAAGCTGCGACGCGACGTATTGGAAGCCATGGAGCGGGATGACTACTCGAGTCTGCCCGAGCCCATTTATTTGCGCGGCTATCTGGGCAGCTACGCGCGCTTGTTGGGCTTGCCCGAGCGCGAGGTGCTGCAGCAGTACGCGGCCTTCAAGGGCGAGGCCAAAACGGCGCCCGCGCCGCTCACCCCGCAGCGTCCAGTACGCCGACAGGCCCGCTCCAGCGACACCAGAGTGCGTTGGTTCTCCTATCTGATCATCGCCGGTATGGCCGCTGGTATAGGCTGGTGGAGCTATGAGCGCTCCAATCACGACGCCCCGGTGTCGGCATTTACCGCCGATGACATGGAACCTTCGGAGATCCCCGAGGAGTTGCCGGCGCTAGCGCAACTGTCAGAGGCGCCGACGCTGAAACAGGACGCAGGCCCGGTGACGGCACCCGCCGCGGAGCCAGCTGCAGTGGCGCCCGAAGTGGATGCCGCTGCGGTTGAGACTCCAGCCGCCACACCTGAGACCAGCTTGCAGGAGCCCTCACCCGCCCTGGCCGGAAGCCCCGCGCCGGGGCCTTCCAGCAACTCCTTGGCGCCCACCGACAGCTCGGCACGGACAGCAGGGGACGACATCAGCGCCGAGTCTGCTGCATCTCCGTCCACGGTCGAAGAGCCAATCGCGCCACTGCTAGCGCCAGTGGCGGAGCGCAGCGGCGGTGCTCCCACCGTGGCCAGTGCCGGAGCGGACCGTCTGGATCTCGAGTTTCGGCGCGACTGCTGGCTCGAGGTGCGGGATGCGTCAGGGGAGCGCCTTGCTTTTGGTTTGGCGAAGGCCGGCAGCAATCGTGAGTTGACCGGGGCCGCACCATTTCGAATCCTGCTCGGCGACAGCGGTGGCGTCGCCATCCGGTTGAACGGCGATGCCGTCCCGCCGTCGCTGTACGATGGGCTCGACGGTCGCCCGGCGCGCTTTACCCTGGGGGGGACCGACTCGGCCTCCGGGCAAGGTTGAGGCTGGTGGGGTCCACACGCGAAAGGGTCGCCCTCGGCGCTGCGGAGCGCTCTGCCACCGTTGCAATCGCTAGCCTTCCGCTCACTGCGTTCGGGCACTGCTGCCACCACTGACTTCACGGTACACCCATGAGCAAGCGTCTGCAGGCCGTGCGCGGCATGAACGACGTACTGCCGGAGCGCGCCGCGCTGTGGCAGAGCCTGGAAGCCGTGGTGCGGGAGGTGTTGGCCGACTACGGCTATGAGCAGATCCGGTTGCCGCTCATTGAGCGCACCGAGCTATTCAGCCGCTCCATTGGCGAGGTCACCGACATCGTCGAGAAGGAGATGTATAGCTTCCCGGATCGCAACGGCGATAGCTTGACCCTGCGACCCGAGGGCACCGCCGGCTGCGTTCGCGCCTGCGTGCAGCATGGACTGCTGCACAACCAAGTCCAGCGCCTGTGGTACGCGGGCAGCATGTTCCGATACGAGCGTCCGCAGAAGGGGCGCTATCGGCAGTTCTACCAGGTGGGTGCCGAAGCCTTTGGCCTTACCGGTCCGGATGTGGACGCGGAGCTCATCCTCATCGGGGCTCGGCTGTGGCGTCGGCTTGGGCTGCAAGATGTGGCGCTACAAATCAACTCCTTGGGTGTGCCGGAGGCGCGAAACCGCTATCGGGAGCGCCTCACCGAGTACCTGCGCAGCCAGTTCGACGCCCTCGACGAGGACAGCCGACGGCGACTGGAATCCAATCCGCTACGAGTTCTGGATAGCAAGAATCCACAAATGCAGCCGGTGCTGGACGCTGCGCCCACCATGTTGGAGTACCTGGATCAAGGATCTCGCCTCCACCTGGACCGCCTGTGCCGGCTGCTGCAACGTGCGGGTCTCCATTACCAGCTCAACCCGCGGCTGGTGCGAGGCCTCGACTACTACACCCGCACCGTGTTCGAGTGGGTCACCAGCAGCCTCGGCGCCCAGGGAACAGTATGCGCCGGGGGTCGCTACGATGGCTTGGTGCAACAGCTTGGTGGTGGGGAAGTTCCGGCCGCCGGCTTCGCCATTGGGCTGGACCGACTGGTCGACATGCTGGCCGATCAGGGCCACCCGGGCGCCGCCACCCAACCCACCCTCTATGTGGTCTCGGCTGGCGATCAAGCAGAGCTGGAGGCGCAGGCCCTGGCGGAGACGTTGCGGGACCGGCTACCCGGGTTGCGGGTGGAGCAACACTGCGGCGGTGGCAGCTTCAAGAGTCAGCTGCGCCGGGCCGACCGCCGCGGCGCGCGCTATGCCGCCATCGTCGGCGAGCGGGAGGCCGAGGAGGCCACTGTCACCCTCAAGGACCTACGCAGCGACCTGCCACAGGAAACCCTCAGTTGGGAGGCGCTGGTGAAAAAGCTGCAGCCGGCGTTGGCATGCGAGAGCGTCGAGGAGTAACACCGAGTCCAATGGTGCACGAAACCGAACAAGAAACCGTCGAGGCGCTCAAGCGCTGGTGGCAGCAGAACGGCAGCGCCCTCATCGCCGGTCTGGCGATTGGTCTGGCGGGGGTCTTTGGCTGGCAATATTGGCAAACGCATCAGCGCTCTCAATCGGAGGCCGCCGCGGTGCTCTATCAGGATCTTCAGGAGCGGCTCGGGGATGCTGCCGCGGGACCGGTCGATGGTGTTTTCGACCGATTGCGCGACGACTATTCCGACAGCGCCTACGCGGCTCTCGCTGGCCTCGCGGTGGCCGGTGAGGCGGTGGAGGCAGGAGCGCTGGAGCGCGCCGAGGAGGCGCTGCGGTGGGTGGTTGAGCACGCCAACTTGCCGGAGCTGGCGCAGGTGGCTCGGCTGCGCCTGGCGCGGGTGCTCCGGGCCCGCGATCTGGGAGAAGAGGCGCTGGCGCAGCTCGATGCTCTGCAGGGTGGATTCCGCGCCGAGGCCCTGGAGATTCGCGGTGACATCATGCGCGAGCGCGGCGAGCTGGCCGCGGCGCGCCAGGCCTATGAGGAGTCCCTGGCGGCCTACAACGCCGAGGGCAGACCGAACCGATGGGTTCGCCTGAAGCTTCAGGATCTCGCCTCGCCGCAGGGCATCGACTCCGGCGAGGAGGAGCCATGATCCGGTGGCCGCTAACCCTATTGCTTGCCGTCAGCCTGGCAAGCTGTGGCTGGCTGACTTCCTTCACCCGCGGTGAGGACAACCTGCCGCCGCCGACGCCGTTGCAGCCCATCGATGCGGAGATTCAGCCTCAGCAGCAATGGCGTCTTGGCACCGACGCCGACTCCCGCGAGCAGCTGGTGCGGTTACGGCCTATGGTGGACGCCGAGAGCATCTATGTGGCCGGTTTCGATGGTGAAGTGGTCGCCGTCGAGCGTGAGAGCGGCCGCGTACGCTGGCGCCAAGATTTGTCGGGAGCGGTGTCCGGCGGGGTGGGCGCCGGCAGCGGTACCCTGCTGGCTGGTGGACCAGGCGGCGAGGTCTGGGCTCTCGAGCGCGAGGGTGGGGCGCTGCGCTGGGAGAGCATGGTGAGCACCGAGGTCCTCAGCCCTCCCGAAGGTAGCGGCAATGTGGTGGTGGTGCGAGCCGTGGATGGCAGTGTGCACGGCCTGGACTCCATCGACGGCAGCCATCTCTGGACCTACAACTCTACCGAACCGGCGCTGACCTTACGCGGGAACTCCCCGCTACTACTGGTTTCCGGTGCCGCCATCGTCGGTCTGGACAATGGCAAGGTCGCGGTCATCGACACCGCCAGCGGACGGGCCTACTGGGAGCGCACTATTGCGCCGCCGACCGGGCGCTCGGAGCTCGATCGAATGGTGGACATCGACGCCGCTCCGGTGCTGATTGGGAGCGTGCTCTACGTGGCCACCTACCAGGGCCAGCTGGTGGCGCTGGATGTGGAGGCCGGGCGTGCTCTGTGGACTCGTGAGCTCTCGACCTACACTGGCCTGGCTGCCGACGATCGCAATGTGTATGTCACCGATGCCGACGGCAATGTGCTCGCCTTCGACCGCCGCAGCGGCGCCTCCATGTGGCTGCAGGATGCGCTCGCTCACCGTGCTGTAACCGGCCCGGCCTTGCACGGCAGCTATCTGGTGGTCGGCGATTTGGAGGGCTACCTGCATTGGCTCGAGCCCGCCAGCGGCGAGCTGGTTGGACGTGTTCGTCTCGGCGAGCAGCCCATCGTGGTGGCACCGGTTGCCGATCGCGGGCAGCTCTACGCCATCGACGTCGAAGGCGCCCTGGTTGCCTACACACTGCCCTGACGCTGCCATGCCCACTGCCTCCGTTGTCGCGCTGGTGGGTAGACCGAACGTGGGCAAGTCCACTTTGTTCAACCGGCTCACCGGCACCCGTGACGCCCTGGTGGTTGATGTTCCAGGTGTCACCAGGGATCGCATCTACGGTTCCTGTACGGTGTCCGGCCATCCCTGGTTGGTGGTGGATACCGGGGGCCTCAGCGGTAACAGCGGGGAAATCGACCAGTTGGTGGCCAGCCAGGCGCGCCAGGCGATCGAGGAGGCCGACCTGGTGCTGCTGCTGGTGGACGCCCGGTCTGGCCTTACGGCAGGGGACGAGCAGGTCGGCACCTTGTTGCGGCGATTGGGTAAGCCGGTGCTGGTGGCGGTCAACAAGAGCGAAGGCTTGCCAGCGGAGCTGGCGGCAGCAGAGTTCTACAGCCTCGGACTGGGTGACCCTGTGGTCATCTCGGCGGCACATGGCCAGGGTATTCAAACGCTACTGGCCGAGATCTCAGCAATGGCGCCGGGCGCGCCGTCGGACCAGGCTGGCGAACGCCTCGAGCCCGATGGCGGGGCGACGCTGCGGCTCGCTGTCGTGGGGCGCCCCAACGTGGGCAAGTCGACCTTCATCAATCGCCTTCTGGGCGAGGAGCGGGTGCTCACCAGCGATTTGCCCGGCACGACCCGAGACGCCATTCACGTGCCTTTCGAGCGCGACGGGCGTCGCTATCTGCTGGTGGACACGGCCGGCGTTCGACGTCGGTCGCGGGTCCACGAAGTGGTGGAGCGGTTCAGTGTGATCAAGACCCTGCGGGCTATCGAGGCGGCCCACGTGGTGGTGCTAATGCTGGATGCCCGCCAAGGCATCGCGGAGCAGGATGCCTCGCTGCTTGGCTTCGTGGCCGAGCGCGGCCGCGGCCTGGTGATCGCAGTCAACAAATGGGATGGCCTCGAGCGCAACCAGCGAGAACAGGTGCGGGTGGATCTGGCTCGACGCCTCTCCTTCCTCGACTACGTCCGCTTCCACTTCATCTCGGCGTTGCACGGTAGCGGCATCATCGATGTGCTCGACTCGGTGCAGGAAGCGTTTCAAGCGGCCTGGCGCGACCTTCCCACGCCGGAGCTGACCCGGGTGCTCCAGGATGCGGTGAGCGAGCACCAGCCACCCCTAGTGGGCGGATTCCGGGTCAAGCTGCGCTATGCCCACCAGGGCGGGCGCAACCCGCCGTTGATTGTCGTGCACGGCAACCGCGTGGCCAAGCTGCCGCTGGCCTACCAACGTTTTCTCACCAACCGTTTCCGCCAAGCCTTCGGGCTGCGGGGCACGCCGGTACGGGTGGAGTTCCGCTCCGGCGACAACCCCTATCGCCCGCAAGCCGGCAAACGCCGGTCCGCTGGCGGCGGCCCTAGCCGTCGCCGGCGGTCGGAACCGAGTGGATGACGTGTCGGTATTCGAAGTAGACGGTAAAGTCGCCGTAGACCCAACGGCTGATGGGCGGGTCGCCCACCGCGGGCAGTGCCTGTTGCGGCTCGCCCCAACGGGCACGGACGCGATCCATGGTGGTGCCGCGCTGGGGCAGCTTGCCGGAGCGGGTGACCTGCTCGGGCACAGTCAGATGGTCTCCGAGCAGCCGGCGATCCCCTTCGCTGGCGAAGGCGGTGCCTACTGCCAGGGCGAGCAGCAGGCCAGTTATTGGGGCTTTCATCGTGGTCGTGGCCTCCACGGGCATCGGGTAGAAGTATCCGGCTCAGTGGCGTTCACGGCGAATGGCGGCACGCTGAAGCTCGGTTAAGAATTATCCGGGATCTGCGGGTCGGCGAGCCGCTCGACCCGTTGCCCCGCACTCCAGGCAGGAGACTGTGCAGTTTCAGTGCCCTCTCACGGTTGGCTTGCTCCGGCGTCGCTACCAGCGCTTTCTGGCGGACATCGTCCTCCACGACGGCGCGGAGATTACCGCCCACTGTCCCAATACCGGGTCCATGCTGGGTTGCGATCTGCCCGGGCTCAGGGTCTGGCTGAGCCGCTCTGCCAAACCCAAGCGCAAGTACGCCTGGACGTGGGAGCTGGTGGAGCTCAGATCGGGAGTGCTGGTGGGTATCCACACCGGCCGCACCAACCTGTTGGCGCGGGAAGCCCTCGATCTCGGCATGCTGCCAGAGCTCGGAGCGGTACTTTCCCTGCGCCCAGAGGTACGCTTCGGACGCGAGCGCTCGCGAGTGGACTTCGTGGCCGAGTGCAGCAGCGGGCGCTGGTACCTGGAAGTCAAAAACGTCACCGCCGCGGTGCAAGACGGTGTGGCCCTGTTTCCCGATGCAGTGTCCGCACGTGGCACACGCCATCTTCGCGAGCTGATGGGGATGGTTGAGCAAGGCCACCGGGCCGCGGTGGTGTTCTGCGCCCAACGTGCCGATGTCGACCAGGTGCGGCCGGCCGACCACATCGATCCGCTGTACGGGTCCACGCTGCGGCAGGCGCTGGCGCAGGGTGTGGAGGCCTTCGCGCTGGGGGCCGAGCTGTCGCCGGCGGCAATTGCGCTTACCCGGCGCCTGCCGGTGGTGTGTCCGTGAGCCGATCACGCCCGCCGTGGCCAATGGCGGAGTCTGGGAGCCGAACCATGAGTGACCACAAGGACACCATCGACCTGCGCAGCGACACGGTCACGCGACCCGACGCGCGCATGCGCGCCGCCATGGCGGCGGCCGAGGTCGGTGACGACGTCTATGGCGAAGACCCGACGGTCAACCGCCTGCAGGCACTGTGCGCCGAGCGCCTGGGCCACGAGGCCGGCGTTTTCGTCCCCAGTGGCACCCAGGGCAACCTGCTGGCCTTACTCACCCACTGCCAGCGTGGTGACGAATTCATCGCCGCCCAGAGCTCCCACACCTATCGCTACGAGGGCGGTGGTGGGGCGGTCTTGGGCGGCATTCAGCCACAGCCAATCCTGGAGCAGGGCGACGGAACTCTCGACTTGGACCAGGTAGCGGCTGCCGTCAAGCCTGCGGATTTCCATTTTGCCCGTAGCCGCCTGCTGTGCCTGGAAAATACCTTTGCGGGCAGGGTCCTGTCCCTGGAGTATCTGCAACGGGCAGCCCAGTTCGCTCGCGATCGGGGGCTTGCGCTGCACCTGGATGGAGCGCGCATATTCAATGCCAGCGTTGCCAGCGCAGTGCCGGCGGATCACATCGGGCGCTGTTTCTACAGCGTCTCCTGCTGCTTGTCCAAGGGTCTGGGAGCACCGGTGGGCTCGGTGCTGTGCGGGCGGCGCGAGTTTGTCGAGGAAGCGCGCCGCTGGCGCAAGATGGCGGGCGGTGGCATGCGACAGGCGGGCATCTTGGCCGCCGCCGGTGTGGTGGCACTGGAGCACAACGTGGAGCGTCTGGCCCAAGACCACGCCAACGCCGACAGACTGGCTGCGGGCTTGGCGGGCATCGAAGAGTTGGCCGTTGATTCCTCTAGCGCGCAGACCAACATGGTTTTCGTCGACCTCCCCAGGGAACGATCTGCCGCGCTGGTGGATTACTTGAGAGAGCGCGGCGTGCTGGTGATCGGCCGCGGACGGCTGCGCCTGGTCACCCACCTGGACGTCACCCGCAACGCGATCGATCGTGCCGTGGCAGCCTTCAAATCCTTCTTCGAGAAAGCCGAGTAGGTGTCCAGGAGCCTATTATTCTCTGAGCGTGGCGGTGGGGGACCAACCCCGCCAGCTCGGCTTCACCCATCCATGGATCCCGTGCGAGCCGGCGGCACTGTGCTACCCAGGGCTGCCGCAACGGGGATTGAGGAGACCAGTCTCGAGATGACTGACGACTCGCAGCAGCCCAACAACGCGACGCCACGGCGAACCGGTCAGCGCCGGGGCATCTACCTGTTGCCGAACCTATTCACCACGGCGGCGCTGTTCGCAGGCTTTTACGGCGTGGTGGCAGCCATGAATCAGCGGTTCGAGGCTGCCGCGGCGGCCATCTTCGTCGCCATGGTGCTGGATGGGCTCGACGGTCGGGTCGCACGGCTGACCGGCACCGAAAGCGAGTTCGGCGTGCAGTACGACAGCCTCTCGGACATGGTGTCATTCGGCATCGCCCCTGCCCTTATCATGTACGAGTGGACCCTGCGTGGAATGGCCACCTTGGGCTGGGCGCCGGCCAAGCTCGGTTGGGTGGCGGCCTTTGCCTATGCCGCTTGTGCGGCATTGCGGCTGGCTCGCTTCAATTCCCAGCGGGGCGGGGCCGACAAGCGCTACTTCGTGGGGCTGCCCAGCCCGTCGGCGGCGGCTCTGATGATGGGGCTGGTCTGGGTGGGTGCCGACATGGACGCCGAGGGCGCTTTTCTCATGTGGATAGCGCTTGTGGTTACGGTGGGCAGCGCCGGATTGATGGTAAGCAATGTGCTCTATCTGAGCTTCAAGGATTTTCATCCCCGCGAGCGCATCCCCTTTATCGCCGCCGCTGCCATCGTGCTCGTCTTCGTGCTCGCATCCCTGGATCCCCCCAAGGTGCTGTTCGGCGGATTTCTGATCTATGCCCTGTCGGGCGTGGTGTTGGCACTGGTGAGGAAGCGTCGCAAGGCGATTCGGGCGGCCCGCCGGGACTAGGGATCGATCAGCATCTCCCTAGCGCCCGCATCTTGACCCGGAACGCGCCAGGTGCCACAAACCCTGGCGGAGGCACGACCCTCGACGGCACAGGCGGCGGACCATGAGCGGCAACGACCACCTCATCATTTTCGATACCACCATGCGCGACGGCGAGCAGAGCCCGGGCGCTTCCATGACCCGGGACGAGAAGGTTCGCATCGGCAAGATGCTGGAGCGACTGCGGGTGGACGTCATCGAGGCGGGGTTCCCCGCCGCCAGTCCGGGTGACTTCGAGGCCGTCAAAGCGGTGGCTCAGGCGGTGCGGGAAAGCACGGTCTGCGGCCTGGCGCGGGCCCTGGATGACGATATCGACCGGGCCGGCGCGGCCTTGAAGGTCGCTGAGAAGGGGCGCATTCACGCCTTCATTGCGACCTCGCCCATTCACATGGAACGCAAGCTTCGCATGACACCGGATCAGGTGGTGGAGCAAGCCGAGCGGGCGGTGCGGCGGGCGCGGCAGTGGACCGACGATGTGGAGTTCTCGGCGGAAGACGCCGGGCGTTCCGATTTCGATTTCCTGTGCCGCGTTTTCGAGGCCGCCATCGACGCCGGCGCCGGCACCATCAACGTTCCCGACACCGTGGGCTATAGCGTTCCCGAGCAGTTTGGCGAGACTATCCGGCAGTTGCTCGAACGGGTGCCCAATTCCCACCGAGCCCTGTTTTCGGTGCACTGCCACAACGACCTGGGGCTGGCGGTGGCCAACTCCCTGGCCGCGGTGCTCGCTGGCGCCCGCCAGGTGGAATGCACTATCAACGGCTTGGGCGAGCGGGCCGGCAACGCTTCCTTGGAAGAGATCGTGATGGCGGTTCGCACGCGTCGCGACGTGTTTCCCTGCGACACGCACATCGACACCACGCAAATCGTGCCGGCTTCGCGGCTGGTGTCGGGTATTACCGGGTTTCCGGTGCAGCCCAACAAGGCCATCGTGGGTGCCAATGCCTTCGCCCACGAGGCGGGCATCCACCAGGATGGTGTCCTCAAGAGCCGCGACACTTACGAGATCATGCGGGCGGAAGATGTGGGTTGGAGTGAGAACCGAATGGTGATCGGCAAGCATTCGGGGCGCAATGCGTTCCGTGCCCGCTGCGAACTGCTCGGCATCGTTTTCCACGCCGAAGAGGAGCTCAACGCCGCCTTCCTGCGCTTCAAAGAGTTGGCCGACAAGAAGCACGAGATCTATGACGAGGACATTCACGCCCTGGCGACCGAAGCGGGTCTAGAGGCCGACACCGAGTTTTTGAAGCTGACCTACCTGCGGGTCTGCACCGAGACCGGGGAGACCCCGCGGGCGCGGGTGACGTTGACCGTCGACGGCGAGCAGCGAAGCGGCGAGGCCAGCGGCGGCGGGCCTGTGGATGCGGCCTTTCAAGCCATTGATGGCATTGTCGAAAGCGGATCCCGCCTGCAGCTCTACTCGGTGAACGCCATCACCAGCGGCACCGACGCCCAAGGCGAAGTGACGGTGCGGCTGGAGCGCGGTGGCCGTATCGTCAATGGCCAAGGCGCTGACACCGACATCGTGGTCGCCTCCGCCAAGGCCTACCTCAACGCGCTCGCCAAGCTGCTGCGACCGCAGCTGCGTGCCCACCCCCAGCTGGCCGACGTTTGAGGACGAACATGGGCTTGGATCCGCGCGCCAGGCGCTACTTGAAGGTCATGGGGATCGAGGTCTGGGAACCTCGTGCTCCCTGGGCGGGAGCCACTGCGCCGACGACGCCGGCCACGCAGACCGTAGTCGCGGCGCAACCTTCGCAGGAACGGCCCGACGCCTCCAAGCCGGCCCACGCCACCGGCTCGGTAACTTCCAAATCCGTCGCGGTCGGCCCGGCTGGCGACTCCTCCGATGGCGCGCCTGGCAGCTACGATTTGCCCCGGCGCGACTGGGACCAGCTGGCGCGGCGGGTGTCGACCTGCACCGCTTGCGCTCTGCATGAGGGGCGCACCAACACCGTGTTCGGGGTGGGCGACCGCCACGCGGACTGGATGGTCATCGGCGAGGCCCCGGGCTCCGAGGAAGACCGTCAGGGAGAGCCTTTCGTGGGGCGCGCCGGTCGCCTGTTGAATGCGATGCTGGAGGCCGTCGGCCTGTCCCGCGGCCAGGTCTACATTGCCAACACACTGAAGTGCCGCCCGCCCGGCAATCGAGACCCGCGCCCCGAGGAGATGAGTTGCTGTCGTGGCTTCCTGGCGCGGCAGATCGAACTGGTGCGGCCGCGATTGATACTGAGCGTCGGCCGCATCTCGGCGCAGAGCTTGCTGCAAAGCGATCAGGCCGTCGGTCGCTTGCGCGGAACGGTGCACCGTCTGCCCGACAGTGACATTGCGCTGGTGGTGACCTATCACCCCGCCTACCTGCTGCGCAAACCGACGGAAAAGCGCAAAGCGTGGGCGGATCTGAAACTGGCTAGGACGGCGCTGCGTGGTAGCGAGGTTGGCTCCGGACAGGGCCTATCGAGCGCTTGACGGCGGATGCCGTTGCCCGACATGACGTGTCGATAGAAGCGGTGATCAGCACTTCGGTGAAGCCCAAGCTGCGTATTCGTCCCATGCAGGACGAGGACGTGCGGCGGGTGGTCGAAGTGGAGACTCGCGGGCACCTGTTTCCGTGGACCTGGCGCATCTTCGCGGACTGTCTGCGGGTGGGCTACAACTGTCTGGTGCTGGAAGAGGACTCCCTGGTTATCGGCCATCTAGTGATTGCTTCGGGAGCGGGCCAGGCCCACATTCTAAACCTGTGCGTGGACCCGACCTGCCAGGGCCGCGGCTATGGCGGCGGATTCTTGGACCATGCCTTGGCCCGCTTGCAGGAAAGTGGCGTGGAGACCGTGTTCCTCGAGGTTCGCCCGTCCAACGAGGTCGCCATAGCCCTCTATCAGGGTCGGGGCTTCAACGAGGTCGGTCGTCGCGCCGACTATTACCCGGCCGCCAGGGGCCGCGAGGATGCTCTGGTGCTGGCGCGGCAGCTGGTCTGACAGGGTCGCCTCCGCCTCGCATAACCGCTAGAATCCTGCGCCTTTCCAATCACGGAGCTGACCTTGAGCAATCGCGAGCAGGAGACGGCGCGCCGGCGCACCTTCGCCATCATCTCGCACCCGGACGCCGGCAAGACCACGCTGACCGAGAAGCTGCTGCTCTACGGTGGCGCGATTCAGCTTGCGGGTACCGTGAAGGGCTGCAAGGCGGCCCGCCACGCCACCTCCGACTGGATGGCTCTGGAGCAACAGCGTGGCATCTCGGTTACCTCGTCGGTGATGCAGTTTCCCTACCGCGGACGGGTGGTGAATCTACTCGATACGCCCGGACACGAGGACTTTTCCGAGGACACCTACCGCACCCTCACCGCCGTGGATTCCGCGCTGATGGTAATCGACTGCGCGAAGGGCGTGGAGGAGCGCACCATCAAGTTGATGGAGGTGTGCCGGCTGCGGGACACACCCATCTTCACCTTCATCAACAAGCTGGACCGAGACGGCCGCGACCCCCTCGAGCTGATGGACGAGGTGGAGTCGGTGCTGAGGATCCGCTGCGCCCCAGTGACCTGGCCCATCGGCATGGGCCGCAACCTGCGGGGTGTTTACCACCTCTACAGCGACTTCGTGCACCTATATGACCCGTCGCGGGAGCGCGTCGGTGCCGGGATCGTCATGCAGGGTGTCGATGCGCCCGAGCTCGACCACGAGCTGGGCCCAGACACGGCTGCCGAGCTGCGGGAATCCGTGGAGCTGGTGCGCGGCGCCAGCAACGAGTTTGATCGCGAGGCCTACTTGCGCGGCGAGCTCACGCCGGTCTACTTCGGTGCGGCGCTGACCAATTTCGGCGTCCGCGAAATGCTGGACGACTTCGTCGAGCACGCGCCGCCGCCCCGGCCCCGAGAGGCCGGAGGGCGTCTGATCGTCCCCACCGAGCCCCGTTTCACCGGCTTCGTGTTCAAGATCCAAGCGAACATGGATCCCGCGCACCACGATCGCATTGCTTTCGTGCGAGTCTGCTCCGGCAGCTTCACCCCGGGCATGAAGGTGCGACACGTGCGGCTGGGCCGCGACGTCAAGATCCCCGATGCGCTGACCTTCATGGCCGCCGAACGAGAACGCGCAGAGACTGCGTACCCCGGCGACATCATCGGCTTGCACAATCACGGCACCATGCGCATCGGGGACACTTTCAGCGAGGGTGAGAATCTGGCCTTCTCCGGGATACCCGACTTCGCTCCCGAGCTGTTTCGTCGGGCGGTGCTGCGCGATCCTTTGCGCATGAAGGCGCTCACCAAGGGGCTGGACCAGCTCTGCGAAGAAGGTGCGACTCAGCTGTTTCGGCCCCTGGCCAGGAATGACCTGATCCTCGGCGCCGTGGGTGTGCTGCAGTTCGACGTGGCAGCGTTCCGGCTGCGCAGTGAATATGGGGTGGAATGCAGCTTTGAAGGCGTCAATGTAGCCACGGCGCGCTGGGTGAGCTGCGACGATGGCAAGCGTCTGGAGGAGTTCAAGCGCAAAGCCCAGGACAATCTGGCTATGGACCACCAGGGCGAGCTGGTCTACATCGCGCCCACCCGAGTGAACCTGCAGCTGACCCAGGAGCGCTGGCCCGAGGTCCGCTTCAGTGATACCCGGGAGCATCGGGCCGCCTGACTGCCCTCCTAGGCGCTGGAGCCGTAACCTCCGTCCCCGCCGATCCAAACCCCTGTAGCAGTGCAGGTCCCCAGGAGCCGATGGTGCAGAGCAAGCGCAGCGTCTATGCCTGGGCTTTGTATGACTGGGCCAATTCCGCCTTCGCCACCACGGTGATGGCGGGTTTCTTCCCGCTCTTCTTCAAGCAGTATTGGAGCGAGGACGTTCCCAGCACCGAGAGCACCTTCCATCTCGGGCTGGCCAATTCGATGTCCAGCCTGCTGGTGGTGGTACTGGCGCCGATTCTCGGCGCTCTCGCCGACCAGGCCCGGGGCCGCAAGCGCTTTCTGACCGCCTTCGCCGCCCTGGGCGCGCTGACCTCCGCGAGCCTTTTTCTGGTGGCGCAAGGGGCATGGCCGGTCGCCGCCATGCTCTACGTGATCGGCGTCATCGGCTTCTCCGGCGGCAACGTTTTCTACGATGCTTTGCTGGTGTCAGTGGCTGCGCCCAGGGACCGGGATCGGGTATCGGCGCTGGGATTCGCACTGGGCTATCTGGGGGGGGGCTTGCTGTTCGCCATCAACGTGACCATGACCTTGCGACCCCACTGGTTCGGTTTGGCCGACGCGGGCGAAGCGGTGCGCTGGTCATTCCTCAGCGTTGGCTTGTGGTGGGCCGTATTCACCCTGCCGCTGCTGTTGATGGTGGATGAGCCCGGCGGCAAAGCTCCGCGCAAGCTCGGCTGGGGGGCGTTGATCCGGGGCGCCTTCCGCCAACTGGTGGACACTTTCCGGCACCTTCGTGCCTACGGCTTGGCGTTTCGATTCCTGATCGCCTATTGGCTCTACATCGATGCCGTCGACACCATCGTGCGCATGGCGGTTGACTATGGGCTGGCGATCGGGCTCGCTTCCAGCAGCCTCATCACTGCGCTGCTGCTCACCCAGTTCGTGGGATTTCCCGCCGCTATCGTGTTTGGCCGCATCGGCGAGCGGGTGGGCGCCCGCAACGGCATCCTCGCCGGGCTCGCGGTTTACTTCGGCGTGACGCTCTACGCCTACTTCCTGGACTCGGAGATCGAGTTCTATCTGCTCGCCGTGATCATCGGGCTGGTGCAGGGCGGCGTTCAGGCCCTCAGTCGCTCCTTGTTCAGCCGGCTCATTCCCGCCGAGCGCTCGGCGGAGTTCTTCGGCTTTTTCAACATGCTTGGCAAGTTCGCCGCTGTCCTGGGACCGCTACTGGTTGGTTCAGTGTCGGTGCTCACCGGCGATCCGCGGCTCGGCTTGGTGTCGTTGCTGATCCTATTCATTGCGGGCGCGGCGGTGCTTCGCACTCTGCCGCCGGAGCAGCGGCTGCGTTAGGGTTCGGCTCGAAGGAGTCGGCAACTGCGGCACGCGGCCATCGGGTCGGTGTAGTCAGGGGAGAATCAAGCGTGCGCTACCAGATCCGGGACCAGATACTGCAGCTGGATTCCCTGCGCGACCACCAACGCATTGTCTTTCTCACTACTTGCTTCGAGTTCCCCTTCGATACCACCAGGGCACTGGAGCTGGCGTTGTTTCGCACCTTCTGCGTGCCCAGCATCTCGTCCCTGCTGGACCGCACCGGAGAGTTTGCCCGCCGCCCCCAGAAGCGCTACGACGATACCGACATCATCGTCAGTGAGCTCATCGAGTGGGGCTATGACAGCGAGCGGGGACGGCGCGCCCTTGAGCGCATGAACCGGCTTCACCGTCGCCACACCATTGCCAACGACGACTACCGCTACGTGCTTTCGACCTTCGTCTTCGAGCCGATACGCTGGAACCAGCGCTTCGGCTGGCGGTTGATGTTGGAACAGGAGCGCCATGCCATGTTCCATTTCTGGCGCGAGGTGGGGCGGTGCATGGGAATCCGGGATCTCCCCGAGGACTACGATGCTTTCGAGCGATTCAATCGCGACTACGAGGCGCGGCACTTCCGCTACTCCGAGGCCAACCAGCGGGTCGGTAACGCCACCGTGAATCTGTTCGCCGGCTGGTTCCCGCGGCTCCTGGCGCCTCTGGTGCGACTCAGCATCTACGCACTGTTGGAGCCGGCTGTCCGCCAGGCCTTTGCTTTCCCAACACCGCCGAGGCTGTGGTGCTGGCTGGTGGTGAGAGGCCTCGAGGCGCGCGCTCGGCTATTGCGCTGGCTGCCACCCAGGCGCCGCCCACGGCTGCGCACCGCCATGCCACATCCTTCGTACCCGACAAGCTATACCTTGGATCAGCTGGGCCCGCCCGGCGACCATTGAGGTAGCATCGATGACATTGCTGGCACAGCTCGAGCACCGCCACGCGTGAATCGCGACGACTCTCTGATTCTTCCGCTGGCGGTGTTTGTGATCGCTGCCGCCGTGATCGCCGTGCTCGGGGTGAGGCTCAGCAATCGTGCCGACCGCTTCGCCGACCGCACTGGACTGGGGGAGGCGGTCATCGGCGCCGTGATCCTAGGTGGCATGACCTCGCTGCCGGGCACGGTGGCTGCTGCGACCTTTGCGTTGGATGGTCGTGCCGCCTTTGCCATTTCCGCGGCGCTCGGCGGCATCGCAGTGCAGACCGCTTTCCTCGCCATTGCCGACGCCGTCTATTGGCGCGCCAACCTGGAGCACGCAGCAGCTTCGCTGGCCAATCTGCTCTTTGGCGCGCTGCTGGTGGCCCTGCTGGCCATCGTCCTAATGGGGATGGTGACGCCTGACCTTGCCGTCGGTCATGTGCACCCGGCCAGCATCTTGCTCATCGTGGCTTACGTGGGTGGACTGCGCTGGGTGCACGAAGCCTGCAAAGAGCCCATGTGGCACCCCCGCCTCACCGGCGAGACCCGAGAGGATGTCCCCGACGAGCACTCGCGCCGGGAGCCGTTGGGGCCGCTGGCGCTGGACATGTTCCTGACCGGGGCGGCGGTGGCGGTGGCGGGCTGGGCCATCGCCTGGAGCGCGGACCGCACCGCGGCCATCACCGAACTCGGCGATAGCCTGTTGGGCGGCACCATGGTGGCGATCAGCACTTCGCTGCCGGAGCTGGTGACCACCGTGGCGGCGGTGCGCCAGGGCGCGCTGACCCTGGCGGTCGGTGGCATCCTCGGTGGCAACACCTTCGACACCCTCTTCGTCACGTTGGCGGATGCGGCTTACCTGAAGGGCCCAATTCTCGCCGATGTGACCGCGCGCGAGACCCAGCTTGTGGCCATGAGCATACTGATGACGAGCGTCTTGCTGCTCGGCCTCATGCGCCGCCAGCGCACCGGCCCGGGGAATATCGGAGCAGAAACTGTGCTGCTGGTGGTGCTATACGCCATCGTCGTGTTGTTATTGGGGGCTTAGGAAACAATGTAGCCCGGTGCGGCGAGGGCGCGCCGGGCTAACGCCGTGGACTACGTTACTGGATCTCTACCTTGCGGCGACGCGCCGCCTTCACCTTCGGTAGCGAAAGCTCCAGCATGCCGTCGTTGAAGGTGGCCTTGGCCTTGTCGGGATCCACCTCGCCGGGCAAAGACACGGTCCGCGAGAACCCGCCGGTGGATATCTCGCAGCGTTGATAGTCGCCTTTCTCTTCCTTGTGCTCGCTGCGCCGGCTGCCTTTGATGGTGACCGCGGTCTCGGTCAGCGAAATGTCGAGATCTTTGCGATCAACTCCTGGCATCTCGGCGCGCAGCACGTACTCGCCCTCGCGACCCGTGTTGCTGAACTTGCCTTGGCGGACGAGCCCTGACTCGAGGCTCATGTTGCCGGTTGGCGGGCAAGGTGCGGCTCGCCCGTCTAGACTCCCAGAGTCTTTCAGACCACCAGGCCAGGGGAACCGGTAATGACCACCGAATGTGTTGCATCCGCCACCACTGTATCGCCCCATCGCCTTCTCCACTGGCGCCAAAGGCTGCTGGCGCTGGCTGCTGGCTGCGCGCTGCTGCTGCCGACTGTGGCGCCCGCACAGCAGGCGGCCACCGCCGGCGCCGCCATCATCAGCGAGATGGACATCGTCCACCCGGTGTTCGCTACCCGGGGTATGGTGGCCACCCAGGAAGCGCTGGCATCACAGGTGGGACTCTCGATTCTGGAGCAAGGCGGCAACGCGGTGGATGCCGGTGTGGCAGTGGGCTTTGCACTGGCTGTCACCCTACCCCGTGCCGGCAATCTGGGCGGTGGTGGCTTCATGATCGTGCACGATGCCGACAACAACGAGACGGTTGCGCTGGATTTCCGCGAAATGGCCCCGGCTGCTGCGAGTCGCGATATGTATTTGAATGCCGAGGGTAACGTGGACGAGCAGCGTTCCCGTTACAGCTACCTGTCGGTGGGTGTGCCCGGGACCGTGGCAGGCATGGCACTAGCCTTGGAGCGCTACGGCAGCATGCCTCTCGAGCAGGTTATCGCCCCGGCCATCGCCCTCGCCGAGGGCGGCATCGAGGTCAACGAGGACACGGCAATCACATTGGCCGCAGCCAAGGAGCGTTTGGCGCCGTGGCCAGAGTCCATGGAGATCTTCTACAAGCCGGACGGCCAGCCCTATGAGATCGGCGACACCCTGGTACAAGAGGACCTCGCAAATTCGTTGCGCGCCATCGCCGAGCATGGACCGAGCGCCTTCTACGAGGGCGAGATTGCCGAGAAGATCGTTGCCGACATGGCCGACAATGGCGGGCTGATCACCGCGGAGGACCTGAAGAACTACGAGGCGGTGGTACGCGAGCCAGTGCGGGGGAACTACCGTGGCTACGAGATCGTCTCCATGCCGCCGCCGAGCTCCGGCGGTATTCACGTGATTCAGATCCTCAATATGCTCGAGCACTTCAACATCGAGGAGCTTGGACCAAACAGCGCCGCCACCATCCACCGCATGGCAGAGTCCATGAAGTTGGCCTATGCAGACCGCTCCGAGTACCTGGGCGACACCGACTTCGTCGACGTTCCTATTGAGGGGCTGACCTCCAAGGAATATGCGGCGGAGCTGGTGAAAACCATCGATTTCGACCAGGCCCGGCCGTCGGCGGAAATCAAGCCGGGCAACCCCGCGCCCTACGAGAGCGACCAGACCACCCACTACTCGGTGATGGACAAGGAAGGCAACATCGTCTCCACCACCTACACCATCAACTTCAGCTACGGGACCGGGATCGTCGCTGCCGGCACCGGCATCCTGCTGAACAATGAGATGGATGATTTCTCGGCCAAGCCCGGTGTGCCCAACGCCTACGGGCTGATCGGCGGCGAGGCCAACGCCATCGAGCCGGGCAAGCGCCCGTTGAGCTCCATGACGCCTACGATCGTGCTGAACGACGGCGCGCCGTTTCTGGTGACTGGCAGCCCCGGTGGCAGCCGCATCATCACCACCGTGCTGCAAGTGATCATGAACGTGATCGACCATGGCATGAACGTGGCCGAGGCGACTATCAGCCCCCGCATTCACCACCAGTGGCTGCCGGACCAGCTGCGGGTCGAGGAGGCCCTCAACCCAGACACGCAGCGCCTGCTAACGGAAATGGGCCACACCATTTCCGTGGAGGACGGCATGGGCAGCACCCAGAGCATCATGCAAAAGGAAGACGGCCTCTATGGCTACTCCGACACTCGTCGACGAGGAGCGCTGACCGCCGGATATTGAGCGGCACGCGGACGGGAAGGCGCCGCACCGGGGCGTTGCGCTGAAATCCTGTGGGACGGGGGTTGCCCTCGCGTAAGTGTCCCGCAGCTCCGAGGGGGAACTTCGGCGCACCATGAGCGTGAACTGAGGCAGCAAGACGCAATTCATGGAGCGCTCAATGGCATTCCGACTAGAACCCAAAGAGGCGGTGGACGAGGCTGTTCGCCGCATCGTCGGCGAACAGATCAACAAGGCATTGGCCGACACGGTTGAGCTGGAACACCACCAGGCGGTGCATGAAGTACGCAAGCGCTGCAAGAAGATTCGTGGCGTCATTCGCCTGGTGCGCCCCGGTTTCGAGGACACCTATCAGCGCGAGAACGCCGAGTTTCGGGAAGCTGCCCGAGCGCTTTCCGAGCTGCGTGATGCCGAGGCGATGCTGGAGACTTTCGACGCCTTGATGACCGCCTTCGAAGGAGAGGTCGACCGTCGCTCCCTTGGGCATGTGCGGCGGGGGCTGACTTTGAGTCGACAGGAGTTGGCGGAGAACTGGGACCTGGATGCGCGGCTGGTGGATTTCCGCGCCAGCATGCTGCAGGCGCGGGATCGGGTCGAGGATTGGTCGCTCTCTCCCGGTGGCGCCAAGGCCGCCCTTTCCGGCTTGACCAAGACCTATGGGCGGGGCCGCTCCGCCATGGATGCCGCCTACGCCAAGCCCTCGCCGGAGCGATTCCATGAGTGGCGCAAGCGGGTCAAATATCACCGCTATCACTGTCGGTTGCTGCGATCGCTTTGGGAGCAGCCCATGAAGGCGCGCTGGAAGGAGGTCAAGCGGCTCTCCGATCTACTTGGGGACGAGCACGACCTGGCCGTGTTTCGTGAAAAGCTGCTCGCCGACCGCGCCGCCCTCGGGGCGGAGCGGGTCCACGTCTTGGTTGCCCTGGCCGACCGCCGGGCCGAGCAGCTAAGACTCGCAGCCCAGCACCTGGGGGCGCGGGTTTATGCCGAGAAGCCGAAGCGGCTGCGGCGCCGGGTCGGAGCCTACTGGGAGGCCTGGCGTGAGGAGGCCCGGGAGCCGGCCGCGAGCTAGCCGTCTTCAGCCGTTGGTTCGCTCCGTCGGCACCACCTGGAATTCCCTGCGCCGGCCTCGACGAACTACCGTCACCATCACTCGGCGGTCAATTCGATCCGCGTCCAGCGCACGGGTTAGATCGTCCACGCCCTCCACGACGGCCTGGTCCAGGAGCACCACGATATCGCCGGGGAGCAGGCCCGCTCGCGACGCCGGGCTGTCGGGCTCGAGGCCACTGATCACGGCGCCGAAACCGGCCTGGATCCCGGCGGCCAGCGCCAGCCGACGGGGAATCGGAGCGGTCTGCGCGGCGACGCCGATGTAGGCCCGGCGTACCCGGCCGTGGCGGATCAGCTCCGTCAGCACGAAGCTCGCGGTGTTGCTGGCCACGGCGAAGCAGATGCCCTGGGCGCCCATGATGACCGCCGTGTTGATGCCCACCACCTCCCCGGCAGACGATACCAGGGGGCCGCCAGAATTGCCCGGATTCAGGGCCGCATCGGTCTGGATCACGTCGTCGATCAGGCGACCGCTTTGAGAGCGTAGCGAACGCCCAAGGGCCGAAACCACGCCCGCAGTGACAGTGGATTCCAGGCCGAGCGGATTGCCGATCGCCACCACCAGGTGCCCGGGACGCAGGGATTTCGAGTTGCCCAAGTGGGCGGTGGCCAACGGCCCCTTGCCGCTGACGTGCAGCAGTGCCAGGTCGGTGGGCGTATCGTCACCCAGGACGCGCGCCTCCATGGTTTGGCCTTGGGTGGAAGTGATTCGAGCTCGATCTTGCCCCTGCACCACGTGGCTGTTGGTCAACACCAGGCCATCCGGCGACAGGATCACGCCAGAGCCGGTGCCGGCCGGGCCCTCGCGGCCTCGCGGCGACGTCTCGACCCTGACTACCGCGGGCCCCACTCGTTCGGCGACGCCGGCGACGGTACGCGAATAGGCATCCAGCAGCTCGTAGCTCCGCTCATCATCCGCTGAGCTGCTCGGACTAGCAGTGGTTGGGGCTTCTGGCTCGGATGTGCTGACTAGAGTGGTATCGAGCATGGCAGACTTCCCTACAGCAGAACTCGGAAATGTGGTTCGCGGCGGGAGCTTTCAAGGCCTGAGCAGAGGGTGGCGGGAAGGGAACCACGTCGAGCGTGAGCAGACTTCCCTTGCTTGAGTGGCTACAAAACGAGTGCGGCGCACTGCTAGAGTCTCGAGTAGGGAATGAAGAGCTAGCTGCAGGCTTGGTCCTGATCATATCGACACCGAGGTGAAGCCGGATGACTATCTGCCCCGTTGCCCTAGCCGTGGGCTGTCGCAAATGTCCCGTGGTCGGTGTCTGTCCGGTCAAGACCGTGATCGGCGACTATCGCGAGGAGCCGCCTGCCTCCACTGCGAGCCAGACCAAGAAAGGCACTTCGACAGTTTCGAAAAAGAGAAAGTGAGCTGCTGTGGCGGCGGCGCAGCCACCGCCTCGTTCTGCAATGACGACGGCCAAAGAACAGCGGGCTAGCCCCGGCCTCGCCGGCCGCGACGGGCTCTGTTGCTTTGCTGCAGGAAACCGTAACGGCAGTGACAGGGCAGGCTGGGGCGCTTGATGCCGCCGCCTGCCCCGGAGCCGCCAGCGTCGCCCTCTCTCATTCCGGATGCTTTCAAGCTATTGCAATGTTTCAATAAACTCGGCCAGCGGGTGCGGCGCCATCTGCCACCACAACTTCCAGTCCGCGCCGGTCGCGCCCCTCCAGACGGTTAGCTGCGCGACCGCGCCCGCAGGCTGGGGGGACATCTCATTCGAGCCGGTCTCAGCCCGTATTGCGCAGTCCCGCGGCGATGGCATTGATGGAGCGCAGCAACGGATCCAAGTAAGGATTGGCAGAGCGGTTGGCGGCGGTATCGGGCTCATCGCTCGAGCTATCCTCGCGGGCCCGGCGCAACAGCGATACCTGGATCTGGTTGATGGGGTCGAGATAGGGGTTACGGCGCGCCAACGACAGGGCAAGCTCGGGATTGTCGCTGAGAAACTCCTTCGCATCCATCAGGTTCAGCACCTGCACCGCGGTGCGTTGGTACTCCTCCCGGATCATGGCGTATATCTGGCGCTCGGTTTCTGGGTCCTGGCACAGTGCCGCGTATTGCGCCGCGATTCCCATCTCCGACTTGGCTAGCGACATCTGAGCATTGTCTAGCAAGGTGCGGAAGAACGGCCACTCCCGGTACATTCGCTGCAGCTGGGCCAGCCGCTGTGGATCGCTGCCCCGGTGCTCGGCCAAGGCGGTGCCGATTCCATACCATCCGGGAATGGTCTGCCTCGACTGGGCCCAGCCGAACACCCAGGGAATTGCTCGAACCGAATATTTGGAGCGGTCGGCGGCCGTGCGGTGGGAAGGGCGTGAGCCGATGTTCAGCAACCCGATCTCCACTACCGGGGTGGCCTCGTAGAAGTAGTCCATCACGCCGGGCGTTTCGTCGGTCAGCTCTCGATATGCGGCCTCCCCGCTGGTCGCGAGCTGCGCCATGACCTGGGCGTAGCGCTGCTCCACCGAATCCGCCGCAGCCGGCTGCTGCGCCACGCTTGCCTTGAGCAGGCCGGTGATCCCCATGGTGAGCTCGTAGCCGGCGGTCTCCGGGTTACTGTAGCGAAAGGAGAGCACCTCGCCCTGCTCGGTAAACTTGATCTGCCCGTGAACGCTGCCGGCGGGCTGGGCCAGGATGGATTCGTGGGTAGGGCCACCGCCCCGGCCCACCGTGCCGCCCCGCCCGTGGAACAGACGCGCCTCTACGCCATGGCGGGCGGTGATGGCGACGATGGTCTGCTGGGCGTGGTACAGGGACCAGGATGAGGACAGGATGCCGCCGTCCTTGCACGAGTCGGAATAGCCCAGCATGATCTCCTGCAGCTCGCCACTGGCGCCAAGCAACGCCCGGTAGTCGGGCTCGGCCAGCAAAGTCTCCAGCACCGACTCCACGTGACCCAGGTCGGCAATAGTCTCGAACAGGGGCGCCACCCGAATCGAGCAATGGGCGCTGCCTTGCTCGTCGAATCCTGCCAGATTGGCCAGGCTGGCCAGGAACATGACCTCCAGCACGTCACTGGCGGTGTGGGCCATTGAGATCACATAGCTGCCGAAGGCGCGTGGGCTGATCTCGGCCCGCATCTCGGCGATGACGAACAACAGCTCCACCGTCTCCCGGGTGCGCTCGGAAAGCTCCAGGGCGGACAAGGGAAAGCTCGCCGCAAGGCGGATCTGCCGGGTCAGCAGCCGGATACGCTCATCCTCTGGCAGCTCCCGATAGCTGGAATCGACGCCGGCGCGCTCCAGCAGCTCAGCCACCGCCTCCCCGTGGACAGCGGATTCCTGGCGCACATCCAGAGAAGCGAGATAGAAACCGAAAGTCTCTGCCAGGCGGATCAGGTCTTTCAGACTGCCGGCGGCGATGAGACCGTCGTCGTGGCAGCGCAGGGACTCCCGAATCAGACCCAGATCCTCCAGAAAGGGCGCTTCGGAGGGATAGCTGTGGCCGGGCGAGCCTGCCAGGTAACCCGCCAGTCGTTGATCCACCAGCGCCAGGTTGCAGCTCAGGCGGTACAGCATGATCCAGAGCTTGCGGCGGTAGGGCTCGTGACTGAAGCGACGCGGATCGTCACGGAAGGCCTCCCGCGCCACCAGTCGGTCGCGCTCCAGGCTGGCGAGGAACTGCTCGGACGGCTGCACCAGCAGGCTCGAGTGGGTGAGGATGTGGGCCAGGTGCTCAACCCGGCGAACGTACTCCAGTAGCACCTCCCGGCTTTGCAGGCGCAGCGCCCGCCGGGTGACCTCCACGGTGACGTTGGGATTGCCGTCCCGGTCGCCCCCGATCCAAGACCCAAAGCGCAGCAGCGTTGGAATCCGCAGGTGGGCCGCCGTGGCCTCGTCGCCGTAGGCGCGCCGGATGCCACGCTCCAGGTTTCGGTACAGCCCCGGTACCGCCTCGAAGATGGATTCCCGGAAGAAATATAGCCCGTGGTTCACTTCCTCCTCGACACTGGGGCGGTGAACCCGCACCTCGTCGGTCTTCCACAGGATTTGGATCAGCGCTCGCAGGCGGTTGACGACCTCCTCGCGCTGAAAGTCACTGAGCGCGTCCTGATCCAGGTGCTCACATTCAACGAAGATGCGGCGCAAGGCCTCCAGGATGGTCTGGCGCTTGGCTTCGGTGGGATGGGCGGTAAATACCGGCGTGTAGCGTATCCGGCTCAGCAGCTCGGCGACGTCCTCGAGGCCGAGGCCCTGGTCGCGCAGGTGTCGGAAGGCGTCCTCGAAGGAACCGCGCCACAGGCTCTTGCCAGCTGCTACCTGTAGCCGCCGCGCCCGGTGATTGTGCTGCTCCTCGGCCAGGTTGGCCAGGAAATAGTAGCTGTTGAAGGCGCGGATCACGTGGGTCAGCGTCTGCGGGTCGAGCCGCTCCACCAGCGCCCGCAGACGGGCTCGCCGGCTAGGATCCTCGCGCCGGCGCAACGCGATGAAGCCCTTGCGCAGGATCTCCACGGCGTCGAACACCGCGCCGCCCTCCTGGCGTTGCAGCACCTCTCCCAACAAGCTGCCCAAGAGGCGCACGCGCTCGCGCAGCTCCCGGTCCCTGCGGTTATCTACCATGAGCTTTCTCCTTTATCCGCCCGCGGCGGTCAATGCCAACCCTCTCCGCGCAACTCGGCGGCGTATTGCGCCGCTTCCCGATAGAGCGCTTCGTAGCGAGCCGCGCTGCGGGCCCAGCCGAAGTCGCACTGCATGGCGTTGCGCATCAGCCGCTGCCAGCGTTCCGGCGACCGATCGAGCGTTGCCAGCGCCTGTTCCACTACCGTCAGCAGGGCCTTCGGGCCGGTCCCCTCGTAGCTGAAGCCGGTGTCTTGGTCCTCTGCCGAGGCGTCGTCTGTGGCCTGATGTACCGTGTCGGCCAGACCGCCGGTACGGTGCACCACCGGGATCGTGCCATAGCGTAGGCAGTGCAACTGATGCAGCCCGCATGGCTCGCTGCGCGAGGGCATCAGCAGGATGTCGGCGCCAGCCATGGCCAGATGAAGCAGTGGGTCGTCATCGCCGATGAGCACGCCGATTTGGCCGGGGTGGAGGCGGGCCGCTTGCGACCAGCATTCCTCCAAGGCACGTTCGCCCCGGCCCAGCACCACCAGCTGCGCTTCGAGCTGCAGCAGCCGCGGCAGTGCCTCCAGGATCAGGTCGCTGCCCCGGCGTGTGCTGATTTGGCCCACGTGGAGCAAGAGCGGGGTGGCGGCGGACTCGGGCAGCTCCAACCAACGCTGTAGCGCCATCTTGTTGGCCACTTTGTCCTCGACCCGCTCGGCATCGAAGTTCACCGGCAGGTGGGGATCGCTGGCGGGGTCCCAAGTTGCCAGGTCGATGCCGTTCAGAATTCCCGCCAGGCGCTCGGAGTGCCTGCGCACGACCTCTTCCAGCCCCCAGCCGTGGGACTCAGACTGCACTTCTCGCGCATGGGTCGGGCTCACGGTGGTGATCCGATGCGAGAAAGCGAGGCCTCCCTTGATGAAGGAGAAGTTGCCGTAGTGCTCGAGACCGTGGCGGGTCCATAGCTCCCGGGGAAGCTCCAGACGGTGAAACACATCCCAGCTGAATTGGCCCTGGGACGCCAGATTGTGAATTGTGAACACCACCGCAGGGGAACTGGGCTCACCGTGGAGCAGTGCCGGAACCAGCCCGGTCTGCCAGTCGTGGCAGTGCACCAGCTCGGGCTGCCAACCGATCGGCTCACGGCCCCCGATCATCGCCACGACAGCGCGACAGAACAAGGCGAAGCGCTCCGCGTTGTCAGCCCAGGAATCGCCGTCGGCGTTGGCATAGGGACCCCCTTCCCGGGCAAAGTGGGAGGGGGAATCCACTAGGTAGATCGGCATGTCCGATCCGGACGCGAAGCCCGCCAGTATACGAACCGGTTGATCGGCACCAACCAGCTCGAATCGAGCTTTCTCGGTGACGCTGCGGGCTGATACCACCGCCTGGGGATACGCGGGAAGCACCACCCGCACATCGTGACCGCGCTCGCGCAGCGCGCGAGGCAGCCCCCACGAGACCTCGGCGAGACCGCCGGTGCGGATCAGCGGTTGAATCTCGCTGGTCGCAAACAAGACTCTCATGGGGAGCTGGGACTGTGCCAAATCGGCATCATAAGGGAAGCCCGCGCGGCCCGACCAGCCGCGAAATGCCGCCAGGCGGCGCCCGTCATCGCTAGCAATGCCGGGCCAGAGCCCAACGCGTGTGTTCCCGCACCAGCTCCGAGGGGTCTTCCGCGCGCGATTGCAGGGCCGCCACCACAGCTGGACTGGTGGTGGCATTGCCCAGTGCCACTGCAATGTTTCGCAGCCAGCGCTGGTGGCCAATGCGGCGGATGGGGCTGCCTTCGGTGCGATGCTGGAAAGTTTCCGAATCCCAGCCGAAGAGTTCCACCAGCGCGGGCGCATCGAGTCCGTGTCGCGGCAGGAAATCGGATTCCGGGGAGGGAGTCGCGAATCGGTTCCAGGGGCACACCAGCTGGCAGTCGTCGCAACCGTAGATGCGGTTTCCGAGCAGCGGCCGCAGTGGCTCCGGAATCGGCCCCTTCAGTTCGATAGTCAGGTACGAGATACAGCGGCGGGCGTCTACCAGATAGGGGGCGACGATAGCCTTGGTGGGACACACGTCCAGGCAGGCGGTGCAGCGGCCGCAGTGGTCGGGCGGCTGCCGGTCATCCAGCGGCAGCGGTAGGTCGGTGTAGATTTCGCCCAGGAAGAACCAGGAACCCGCTTCGCGGCTCAATAGGTTGGAATGCTTTCCGATCCAACCGAGCCCGGCCTTCTGAGCCAGCGGCTTTTCTAGCACCGGTGCGCTGTCGGTGAAGACGCGGTAGCCGAAGCTTCCAACCTCGGAGCTGATGCGATCGGCAAGCCGTTGCAGTCGCCGGCGCAGCACCTTGTGGTAGTCCCGCCCCAAGGCATAGCGGGAGACGTAGCCTAACGCGCCATTTGCCAATACCGACCACGGCTCCGCGCCGCTGGCAGGCAGGTAGTCCATTCTCGCCGAGATCACGCGGATCGTGCCCGGTACCAGCTGCTCGGGGCGGCTGCGGCGGCGCCCGTGGCGAGACATGTAATCCATTTCGCCCTGATAGCCGAGCTCCAGCCACCGATCGAGGCGAGCTTCGGCTTGGGATAGCTCCACATCGGCGAAGCCGAGCTGCTGGAAGCCGAGATCCTGGCCCCACTGGCGGATCCGACGGGCGAGCTCCCGGTGGTTGATCCTGGAGATGGGATCCTCCCCTGGATTCGTGCCTGACAGGCGGGCTATGGTGCCACATGCCAACCATCAGTTAACAAGCATCAGACCCATGAGCACCGCCAATCTGCCCATAGCGCTCTACTCCGCGGCAGAAGTCCGCGAGCTGGATCGCGCCGCCATCGAGCGGGGAGTACCCGGCTACGAGCTGATGTGTCGGGCGGGCGCCGCCACCGTAGGGGTGTTGCGCCGTACCTGGCCGGCTGCCCCACACATCGCCGTGCTGGTGGGTGCCGGCAACAATGGTGGCGACGGCTACGTCATCGCCCGGCTGCTGGCGAACCAGGGGCTGCGGGTTGGGCTATGGACCCTCGCCGATCCCGACAAGCTGCAGGGCGACGCCGCCCGGGCCCGCGATGACGCCCTCGCTCTCGGGCTGGCGACCCGTCCCTTCGGGCCCGAAGCGTTGAAGGGCGCCGATGTTGTGGTCGATGCTTTGCTCGGCACCGGCCTCGAGCGTCCCGTGACCGGGCCCTGGGCCGATGCCATCGCCGCGGTGAACGATAGCGCGGTGCCGGTGCTTGCAGTCGATATTCCCTCCGGTTTGCAGGCCGATACCGGACGCGTCATGGGAGCAGCGATAGCGGCGGCGGCGACGGTCACCTTCATCGGTCTCAAGCGCGGTCTCTTCACCGGGCGGGGGCCGGCGCTCTGCGGCAGTGTGCATTTTGATGACTTGCAGGTACCGCCGGACATCTACTCTGAGGTGCGTAGCTCCGCCGCACGTTACTGCGGCGAAGATCGTCCCCAGCTGCTACCGCCGCGGCCCCGCGATGCCCACAAGGGGCATCATGGTCATGTGCTGGTCGTTGGCGGTGACCACGGCATGGCCGGTGCGGTGCGTATGGCGGGGGAAGCGGCCGCTCGTGTCGGCGCCGGCCTGGTGTCGGTGGCGACGCGGGAGTCTCACGCCGGGGTGCAGGCGGCGATTCGCCCCGAGCTCATGTTTCGCGGGGTGGAGTCGCCCGACGCCCTGGGCCCGCTGCTACAGCGTGCCGATGTAATCGCACTAGGGCCGGGGCTGGGTCGGGCCGAGTGGGGCCGGACGCTCTGGCAGCTCGCGGTCGCCAGCCATCAGCCGCTGGTGGTGGATGCCGACGCATTGAATATCCTGGCGCAGTCGCAAGACCGCGCCCGGCGGTGGGTGCTGACGCCCCACCCCGGCGAGGCCGCCCGGCTGCTGGAGTGCAGCGTCGGCGAAGTGGAAGCAGACCGGTTCGCGGCTGCAGCCGCCATCTGCGAGCGCTACCGCGGGGTGTGTGTGCTGAAAGGGGCTGGCACAATCGTGCACGGACCCGATGAGCCCCCTGCAGTGGTGCAGGGCGGCAACCCCGGTATGGCCAGTGGCGGCATGGGCGACGTGCTCACCGGCATCATCGCCGGCTTGCTGGCCCAAGGACTTGGCTTCACTGCGGCCGCGCGCCTGGGGGCCTGGGTGCACGCGGCCGCCGGCGACCGCGCTGCCGCTGCCGGTGAGCGCGGTCTGCTGGCGCTAGACCTGGTGGCGGAGCTGCGCCGTCTGGTCAATCCGGCTTGAAGCAGCACACGCTGCAACTTGCGGCCGTCGAGGACACGCTGGAGCTGGGGGCGGCGCTGGCCAAGGCTTTGCAGCCGCCCCTCACCATCTACCTGAGCGGTGAGCTTGGCAGTGGCAAGACCACGCTGGTAAGGGGGCTGGCTCACGCGCTGGGATATGCCGGTCCGGTGCGAAGCCCCACCTATACCTTGCTGGAGCGCTACGCCCTGGGCGCCTGCACTCTGCTGCATCTGGATTTGTATCGGCTAGCGGATGCCGAGGAGCTCGAGCTGCTCGGGCTGCGGGACGAGCTCGAGCCGGACGCCGTGTGCCTGGTCGAATGGCCAGAGCGGGGCGTTGGTCACCTGCCGCCGGCGGATCTGGTCATCGTCATGCAGCACCGGGACGGCGGTCGCAATGCCACCCTCAGCGCCTCGAGCGCGGCCGGAAGGGGTTGCCTACAGGTCATTGGCCCGTCTCATGCACACGAACCAACCCGTCAATGAGGGGTTTAATCGTCGCAAAAATCCAGTAATCTTAGGCGAATATAAGATCAACCTAAGATGTCGCCTGAGAGCGCGGGGCAAGTTCGAAGCGGCGACGACGCGGTCGGGGTGTGGCGGTGTTATCGGCGAAGTGCGGGCAGGCACTTATTTTGGTGCTGACAATACTGGTGCAGGGCGCCGCTCTCGGTGGCGGGCTCAGCAGCCTGGAGAATGTCCGCATCCAAGCTTTGGAAGACAAGACTCGGATCGTTCTGGATCTGAGCGCGCCTGCTGATCACACCGTCTTTGCCCTCGACGATCCACCGCGCACGGTCATCGACCTGGAGCGCACCCGAGGCCAAGTTGGAAGTTATTTCAATAGCTTACATGGGGGCGCCGTGCGCGGGGTGCGCACCGGTGTACGGGCTCGAAACGGGCTTCGGGTGGTGCTGGATCTGACGGCGCTACGCTCGCCGCAGAGTTTCACTCTGGAACCTTCCGGCGGTCGTGGTCACCGGGTCGTGGTTGACCTGCCACCAGGCGAGCCAGAGGCCGCGACGTTGCTACAGCCCAAGGCAGCGCCACCGCCGAAACCCTTCGTGGTGGCCATCGACGCCGGTCACGGTGGCAAGGACCCGGGGGCTCTGGGTGCCAACGGCACCCGGGAAAAGGACATCACCCTCGCGGTGGCACGCCGGCTCAAAGAACTGGTGGATGATGAGCCCGCGCTGCGGGCGGTGTTGACCCGCAACGACGACCGCTTCCTACACCTGCGCGAGCGCGTGCGCACCGCCCGGGAGCATGACGCGGACTTGTTCCTGTCCATTCACGCCGACAGCTACCGCGATCGCCGCGCTAACGGCTCGTCGGTCTTCATCTTGTCGCGCAAAGGCGCCTCCAGCGAGGCCGCGCGCTGGCTGGCCGACCGTGAGAATGCGGCCGACCTGGTGGGTGGCGCGAGCCTGAACGGTGTCGACCGGGACATCCAGGGCGTGGTCCTGGACATGCTACAGGAGCACACTATCGGTGAGAGCTGGCACGCCGCCCAGGCGGTGCTGGAGCGCTTGGGCGCCCTTGGCAAGGTTCACAAGGACGACGTGGAGCGGGCTGGTTTCGTGGTGCTGAAGTCGCCCGATATTCCCTCGGTGCTGGTGGAAACGGCCTTCCTCTCCAATCCCGCCGAGGAGCTTAGGCTGCGTGACCCGTCGCATCAGCAGCTGCTCGCGAAAGCGATGCTGCAGGGCATCCGCAGCTACGCCGCCTCCAGACTGCCGCCGATACAGATGGCCGAGCTGCGCCACCACGTGGTGAAACGTGGCGAGACCCTGGGCCGCATCGCCCAGCGCTACAGCGTCAGCGTGGGGGACCTGCGCTCTGTCAACAGCATCCAGGGCGATTTGCTCCACGTCGGCGTGAAGCTCAGCATTCCCGGGGGCTGAGGGTCCCGCTCGCCACATCCTAGCGGCGCGCCGGCGATCCGATCGCTTATTGCTATACCCTCAACGGAGTTCCTGATAGCTTGCCCGCGCGACGGCGAGCCTTGACGACGCCGAGGGATCGCTACAATAGGCCCACCAGTTGCGCGTCGTGAGCGAGTCCCCGGCCGCTTGTCCGTTGTTGGCTTGGGTGCCGATCCTGCGGCCCCGTCCCTGATCCAGCTCCGGAACCACCCTCAACCGGCGCCGGCCAGATCGCCTTGGTCGCAATGAGGAGCCCAATGCCCGCAAGCGGGATTCGCATCCTACCGGATGCTCTGATCAACCAAATTGCCGCCGGTGAGGTCGTCGAGCGACCCTCATCGGTAGTGAAAGAGCTGGTCGAGAACAGCTTGGACGCAGGCGCCGGCCGCATTGAAGTCGATCTCGAGCAGGGCGGTGTCAAGCTACTGCGCATTCGCGATGACGGCAGCGGCATACCCGGGGATCAGCTCAGCCTGGCGCTGGCGCGCCATGCCACCAGCAAGATCAGCGACCTGGACGATCTGGAACGGGTCGTGACCCTGGGCTTCCGCGGCGAGGCCCTGCCGAGCATAGCTTCGGTGTCGCGGCTCGAGCTGGTCTCTTGCGCCCGTGGTAGCGACGACGCCTGGAGATTGGAGGGGACGCCGGGCGCCGCAGTGGCGCCGGCCCCACATCCTCCCGGCACCACCGTCGCTGTCCGCGACCTGTTCTACAACGTGCCCGGGCGCCGCAAGTTCTTGCGCACCGAGCGCACTGAGCTTGGCCATATCGGAGATGTCCTCCGGCGCCAGGCGCTGAGCCGCTTCGATGTGGGTTGGTCGCTGCGCCACGGCCAGCGACCACTAATGGAGCTGCGGCCAGCGCGCAGCGATGTGGAGCGTGAGCGCCGATTGGCGGAGATTTGCGGTAAGGCGTTCGTCGAGCACGTGCTGGGTCTGGATCATGCCGCGGCAGGGCTGCGCTTGTGGGGCTGGATTGCGCTGCCGACCTTTTCCCGCTCGCAACCAGACTTGCAGTACTTCTTCGTCAATGGCCGGGCGGTGCGTGATCGGTTGGCGGCGCATGCGGTGCGCCAGGGCTATCAGGACGTCCTCTACCACGGTCGGCACCCCGCCTTCGTGCTCTACCTGGAGCTGGATCCGACTTTGGTGGATGCCAACGCCCACCCGGCCAAGCAGGAAGTGCGATTCCGCAACGCTCGTCTGGTGCATGACTTCCTGTTCCGCACCATCCATGAGGTCCTGGCGCAAGCGCGGGCGGGGGCCGCTAGCGGGGCGCCGCAGCAGATGCAAGGCCCAGGCGGCGTGGCGCAGTCAGCGCCGGCACTAGCTCCGGGAGGTGGCGGTGGGCGTGGGATGCGTTTTCCAACGGTCCCCCAGCAGAGCGGCCTCGGATTGTCGGTAGCGGACCAGGTCGCCGCATACGGACGACTCTATCCGGACGCCGCCGATACCGCCCTCGACGAGACAGCTGGATCTTCCATTCCCGCCGAAGCCCCCCATGAGATACCGCCGCTGGGATATGCGCTGGCGCAGCTCCATGGGATCTACATCCTGGCCCAGAACGCCGACGGCTTGGTGTTGGTGGACATGCATGCCGCCCACGAGCGCATCACCTACGAGCAGCTGAAGGCGGCCCAGGGCGCCGAGGGCATCCGCTCGCAGCCACTGCTGGTGCCAATGACGATAGCGCTCAGCAGCCGTGACCTGTCTTTGGCCGAAGAGCATGCAGCCACCCTGGAGGCACTGGGGTTGGAGCTGCGCCCCGTGGGACCGGACCGGGTGAGCGTGCGACGAGTGCCAGCGTTGCTGGCCGGAGCCGACGCCGAGCAACTGGTGCGGGACTTACTGTCCGAGCTGGCGGAGTTTGGGGATAGCCGCCGGGTCGCCGAGGCCCTGGACGAAGTTCTGTCCACCATGGCTTGTCACGGCTCGGTACGGGCCAACCGCCGCCTGGATCCGGCGGAAATGAATGCTCTACTGCGCGCCATGGAGCGCACCGAACGCAGTGGGCAGTGCAATCACGGTCGGCCCAGCTGGATCCAGCTCTCTCTCTCCGAGCTCGACCGTTTGTTTCTGCGTGGGCGTTGAGCGTTCGCCCATCATCTTGCTCATGGGGCCTACCGCCGCGGGCAAGACGATGCTGGCGGTGGAGCTGGTGCGACGGCTGCCCTGCGACATCATCAGTGTCGACTCGGCCATGGTGTATCGGGGCATGGATATCGGCACGGCCAAGCCTGGAACGGAGATCCTGACCGTCGCCCCGCACCGGCTCATCGATATCCTGAATCCCGCGGAAGTCTATTCAGCAGCGCGCTTTCGCTGCGACGCCAGGCGCGAGATCGACGCCATCCGCGCCAGTGGACGGGTGCCGTTGTTGACCGGCGGCACCATGCTTTACTTTCACGCGCTGCGCCACGGCTTGGCACCCCTGCCAGCAGCCAGTTGGGAGGTTCGGCGGGCGATCGACGCCGCCGCTGCCAAACGGGGCTGGAGCGAGCTGCATCGCGATCTCGCTGGCGTAGATCCCGAGGCGGCGGCCCGGATTCACCCCAATGATCCGCAGCGCATCCAGCGCGCCCTCGAGGTCTATCGCATCAGTGGTCGTCCATTGAGTGCCCACCTGGCAGCGGCGGGTCGGGAACCGCTGGCGGGGCCGGTGGTACAGCTCGTGGTGACGCCTCGCGAGCGCGAGAGGCTGCACCAGCGTATTGAGCAGCGTCTGGACACGATGCTCGAGCAAGGATTCGGCGCCGAGGTTGAAAGCCTGCGACGGAACCCCCACCTCTCCCTCGACGTACCTTCCATGCGCAGCGTCGGTTATCGCCAAGTCTGGGAATATATTGATGCAAAGTACGGTTGGCCGGAGATGCGTCGGCGCGCTATTGTCGCGACTAGACGTTTCGCAAAACGCCAGCTCACTTGGCTGCGCGCCGAACCACGAGGCGAGTGGTTCGACCCCGAGGATCCGCATCTTCTGGATAAGATCCTGAAACGCCTGAAAGAATCCGGAGTCCCCGGAACTTGAAGAAGATCCAATCAAGGCCCTGGATGAACGGGCCAGGGTGCGCCGGCGCGCAAGGCTGCTGTGCTAGAATCGCGCGACCCGCGGGCCGGCGTGTCGGTTGCAGTTACCGGAGCTCGTCGCTCCGCAAGAAAAAGTTTGGAGATCGGTTCGATGGCAAAAGGCCAGTCCCTGCAGGAGCCCTTTTTGAACATCCTGCGCAAGGAACGTATCCCAGTGTCCATTTACTTGGTGAACGGAATCAAACTGCAGGGTCAAATCGAGTCCTTTGACCAGTTTGTCGTGCTGCTGCGTAACAGTGTTAGCCAGATGATCTACAAGCACGCGATCTCGACGGTGGTGCCGTCGCGTAATGTGCGACTCAACCTGGTTGACGACAGCGGCCCTCGTGAGGAATAAGCTGGCCGCCTAGCGGCCGGAGGCTACTGATTGTTTGAGAGACCAACTAGCGGCGAGCGCGCCATCATAGTGCACGCCGATTTCGGTAGTACGCCCACCCAGGACGCCATAGAAGAATTCCGCGAGCTGGCACAGTCGGCGGGAGCCGAGGTGCTGGAGAGCGTCTCGTGCGTGCGCGCCGCCCCCGATCCACGGTATTTGCTGGGGTCTGGCAAGGTGGAGCTGCTGGCGGTGCGGGTTGCGGAGTTGGAAGCGGAGCTGGTTCTGGTAGACCATTTATTGTCTCCCAGCCAGGAGCGCAATCTGGAAAAGCAGCTGAAGTGCCGGGTCCTGGACCGTACTGGCCTGATTCTCGACATCTTCGCCCAGCGGGCGCGCTCCCACGAGGGCAAGCTGCAGGTGGAGCTGGCGCAGTTGCGGCATCTCTCGACCCGCTTGGTGCGGGGTTGGACCCACCTGGAGCGGCAGAAGGGCGGCATTGGCCTGCGCGGACCTGGCGAGACCCAGCTGGAAACCGACCGCCGCCTGGTGGCCGTGCGCATCCGCCACATCGAGCGACGGCTGCAGCGGGTGGCCCGGCAGCGCGACCAGGGACGTCAGTCGCGGCAACGGGCTGAGGTGCCGACGGTTGCGTTGGTGGGCTACACCAATGCCGGCAAGTCGACGCTCTTCAATCGTTTGACGGGTGCCGAGGTCTACGCCGCGGACAAGCTGTTCGCGACCCTGGATCCCACCCTGCGGCGACTTGCCGGGGAGCGCTGCGGCGAGCTCGTGTTGGCGGACACCGTGGGGTTCGTTACCGACCTTCCCCACGAGCTGGTGGCGGCCTTCCGAGCGACTTTGCAAGAGGCGGCGGAAGCCGCGCTGCTGCTGCACGTGATCGATGCTTCTGACCCGGAGCGGGAGCAGCGGACCGCCGATGTGCGAGAGGTCCTGCAGCGTATCGGCGCCGGCGAGCTCCCGGTGGTCGAGGTCTACAACAAGATCGATCTGCTACCGTCGGCGAGGCCTTCGGTGCCACGTCGGGACGCGGATGGTCGGATACAGAGCGTCTGGGTCTCGGCGCGAACCGGCGCAGGCATAGAAACGCTGCGCGACACGCTTCGTGAGCTACTGGGTCCCCCGCGTCTGCACGGTTGGTTGCGATTGCCAGTAGCAGAAGGGCGGGTGCGTGCCAAGCTGTTCTCAATCGGCGCCGTGGTTAGTGAGCACACTGAACGCGACGGCAGCGCCGTGGTCGAGATTGATGTGGAAGCTTTGAGCCTGCGCCGCATATTGGATGAGGCCGCCCAGCGAGGCTGTACTTTGCAACTTCAGAGCTCGTCTGGCGTCGCGGCGGCCTGAACGGCGGCTTGTCTGGCGGTGCCGGCCAAACTAGAATCCGCGCTCCGTCGTCAGGGGCGCTCCTCGGGTGCCCCTGTGGGCAGCGCAAACGGAGAGAAAATGGCCTGGAATGAACCCGGCGGCGGTCGGGATCCCTGGAGTGGAGGCAAGGACCAGGGACCACCGGACCTGGATGAGCTGCTACGCAAGGTAACGGGAACGTTCAGCGGAATCTTCGGCGGCCGCACCGGAGGCGGTGGTGGTCGTCGTGGCAGCGCCGCCGGCCTCGGCCTGTTGATTGGGTTGGTAGTGGCAGGTTGGCTGGTGTCGGGCTTCTACATCGTGGAGGAAGGCCGGCGTGGCGTGGAGCAGCGTTTTGGCCGCTACTCCGACACCACCCTGCCGGGTTTGCACTGGCATGTGCCGTTCCCGGTGGAGAGCGTCGAGGTGGTCGATGTGGAGCGACGGCGATTCGTGGAGATCGGCTACCGCTCCGGCACCAACGCTGCCGGCACCACCGGTCGCTCGGTCGACAGGGAATCGCTGATGCTGACCCAGGACGAGAACATCGTCGACCTTAGTCTCTCGGTCCAGTATCAGGTCTCCGATCCCCGGAACTACTTGTTCAACGTGCAGGACCCCGACCCCACCCTCACGCAGGTGGTGGAAAGTGCTACCCGTGAGGTCATCGGCAAGGCCCAGATGGACTTCGTGCTCACCGAGGGGCGGGCGGAGATCGTGGCCTTGATCGAGGACTTGGCCCAGGCCCCCCTCGATAGTTACCAGGCCGGGCTGCAGATCCTTGCAGTCAACCTGCAGGACGCCCAGCCGCCGGATGAGGTGCAGGAGGCCTTCGCCGACGCCATCAAGGCCCGTGAGGACGAGCAGCGCTTCATCAACGAGGCCGAGGCCTACGCCAATGAGATCATTCCCAGGGCCCGCGGCGCGGCCGCGCGCCAGCTTGAGGAGGCCAGCGCCTATCGGGCACAGGTAACTGCGGAGGCCGAAGGTGAGGCGTCGCGCTTCGACGCCCTGTTGGTGGAGTACGAGAAAGCCCCCGAGGTCACCCGAGAGCGCCTTTACCTGGAGGCCCTCGAGGGGGTGTTCTCCAACAGCGGCAAGGTGCTGATCGATACCGGGGAGAGTGACAATCTTTTGTATCTGCCCCTGGACCGGGTGGGACTTTCGTCCTCCTCTGACGAATCTTCCGCCCAGTCCGCTAGCGCGTCGGGCTCCAACACGACCGCGGGCATAGGCGCAGCCGGGGCCGCCAGCCAGCGCATTCGGGACCTGGTCCGGCAGCGCGACACCAGTCGGCAGCGGGAGGTGCGTTAATGGGCCGTTACAGCAGCATCGCCATCGTCGCGATCGCGGCAATCCTGGTTTTGGGAGCCACTGCCGTGTTCACGGTGGATGAGACCCAGACCGCCATCCGCTTCCGCCTCGGTGAAATCGTGCAGACCGACTATCAGCCCGGCCTGCACTTCAAGATTCCGCTGATCAACAACGTGCGCAAGTTCGACAAGCGCGTGCAGACCCTCGACTCCGAGCCCGATCGCTTTCTGACGGTCGAGAAAAAGAACGTGATCGTGGATTCCTTCGTGAAGTGGCGGGTGGCGAACGTCCGCCGCTACTACACGTCGGTGGGGGGCGATCCGCGGCAAGCCAACCTGCGTCTGGACCAGATCATCAAGGATGCGCTGCGCAGTGAGTTCAGTAAGCGCAGCTTGCAGGAGGCGGTCTCCGGCGAGCGTACCCAGATCATGGAGGTGCTCAGCACCATCGCTGGCCAGGAGACCAGCGATCTCGGCATCGAGATCGTTGACGTTCGCATCAAGCGTATCGATTTGCCCGCGGAGGTGAGCAACTCGGTGTACGCTCGCATGCGCGCCGAGCGCGAGCGGGTGGCACGCGACTTTCGCTCCCGCGGCATGGAGGCGGCGGAGCGTATCCGCGCCGATGCCGATCGCCAGAGCACGGTGATCATCGCAGAGGCCTACCGTGATGCCGAGAAGCTGCGAGGCGAGGGCGACGCTGTCGCCACCGAGACCTATGCACAGGCTTTCAATAAGGATTCCGAGTTCTACTCGTTCACCCGGCGCCTGAAAGCCTACCGCAGCAGCTTCTCGGGTAATAAGGACGTGTTGGTTCTGGATCCGAGCGGCGATTTCTTCGAGTACTTCAACAGCAGCAACCCGCAGTCGAGATCGCAATGAGTGGGCGCGCGCCGGTCGCCGGTGCCGCCGCTATGCCGGCTTGAGCCATGTTGTGGCATGAGTTGTTGATGGCCCTAGGCTTGGTAATGGTGATCGAGGGCCTGTTGCCGGTGCTCAGCCCGGGCGGCATGCGTCGGGCCTGGGAGCAGATGGCCCGACTCGACAACCGTACCTTGCGCACCGCGGGTCTGGTGAGCATGATTGCCGGTGCGTCGGTGCTGCATTTGCTGCAATAGTAGTTGTGTCGGGGTTGGCCCGATCGGCTCGGCCCATGTGAATAGCCATCACACCCAGTTCGGTCGCGCGGAGCCGGTGGTTGATGACGTCTGACCTCGTAACGGGTGCTCTGCGCGCGGCAGACCAGCGGCAAGGTCGAGTCCCCCAAATGTTCCCCTCATTCCCCTCTTGCACGCTGCGGAGCGGCCATGGCTGCCGCTGACGATCGCTGGCTGCTCCCGGAGGGCATCGAGGAGGTTCTGCCACCCCAGGCCACCAAGCTCGAAGGGCTGCGGCGCCGGCTGCTGGACCTCTACGCGGTGTGGGGCTACCAGCTGGTGGTGCCGCCGTTCGTCGAGTTCCTGGAATCTTTGTTGACCGGAACCGCCAACGATCTGGACCTGCAGACCTTCAAGGTCACCGACCAGCTCAGCGGGCGACTCATGGGGATTCGAGCCGACATGACGCCGCAAGTGGCGCGCATTGAGGCGCACCATCATGCCCGGGAGGAGCCCACTCGGCTGTGCTATGCGGGTACCATTCTGCACACTCGCAGTGATGGATTCGCCGGCTCCCGCTGCCCAATGCAGGTAGGGTGTGAGCTCTACGGCCACAGCGGCTTCGAGAGCGATCTCGAGGTGCTCGGCCTGATGCTGGAATCTGTCGTGGTGGCGGGGATCGACAACCTGCACCTGGATCTGGGGCACGTGGGCATATTCCGAGGGTTGGCTCGGCGTGCCGGACTGGAAGCGGACCAGGAAAACGAGCTCTTCGGCGCCCTGCAACGCAAAGCGAGCGCCGAGATCGGTCGCCTGATTGGCAGCTGGCACATTCAAGAGCGGGACGCAGAGCGCCTCATCCGGCTCGCCGATCTCCATGGTGGCGAAGAGGTGCTGGGCGCGGCTGGTCGGCTGTTTGCCGGTGACCCGGACACCGAGCAACATCTGGAACGCCTGCACCAGGTGTCGGCGGGTGCACAGCGCCGTTTCGGCAAGCTGCACCTGCACTTCGACCTGGCGGAGCTGCGTGGCTACCGCTACCACACCGGCTTGGTATTCAGTGCCTACACACCGGGTTCCGGCAAGGCTGTGGCTCGGGGTGGACGCTACGACGACGTGGGATTGGTGTTTGGGCGTTCGCGACCGGCGACCGGCTTCAGCGCCGACTTGAAGACCCTGCTTGCCCTTGGCAGCGTTCCCGAGGCCGGGGATAACGGTCCGGTGTTCGCGCCGCGCAGCGACGACCCGGCCCTGGAGGCCCTGGTGCGCGCCTTGCGCGGGAACGGCGAGCAGGTGATAGGCGAGCTCCCGGGTCAGTCCGGAGGAGCCCGGGAGCTGGGCTGCACGCGTTGGCTCGTCGAACGCGAAGACGGCTGGACGGTGGAGCCCGTTCCCGACGCCGCCGCCAATTCCTACAGGGGCGGCCATGGCGAATAACGTGGTGGTGATCGGCACCCAATGGGGCGACGAGGGCAAGGGCAAGGTCGTGGACTTGCTCACCGAACGCGTTTCGGCGGTGGTACGTTTCCAGGGTGGCCACAACGCTGGCCACACCTTGGTCATCGAAGGGCACAAGACGGTATTGCACCTGATTCCGTCGGGCATTCTGCGCCCCAAGGTGCGCTGTCTGATCGGCAACGGCGTGGTGCTGTCTCCTGAGGCTCTGCTGAACGAGATCGACGGCCTCCAGTCCCAGGGCGTCGAGGTCAGCCATCGATTGCGCTTGAGCGAGGCTTGTCCGCTGATCCTGCCCTTTCACGTGGCGCTGGATCAGGCCCGGGAGCAGGCTCGGGGCGACCGAGCCATCGGCACCACCGGACGCGGGATTGGGCCTGCCTACGAGGACAAGGTGGCGCGCCGCGCCATCCGCTTGGTCGACCTGTTACACCGGGAACGTTTCGCCGCCAAGCTGGGCGAGGTGCTGGATTTCCATAACTTCGTGCTGCAGAACTACTTCCATGTCGCGCCCTTGGATTTTCAACGCATTCTGGAAGACGCGCTGGCCAGGAGTGAGCGCCTGGCACCCATGATCGCGGACGTGACCGGGATCCTGCACGAGCTGCGCGAGGCCGGCGAGAGGGTCATGTTCGAAGGTGCCCAGGGGGCGTTGCTGGATATCGATCACGGCACCTATCCTTACGTCACCTCATCCAATACCACCGCCGGTGGCGCTGCCACTGGCACCGGAGTCGGCCCCCGATTCCTCGACTACGTGCTGGGCATCACCAAGGCCTACACCACCCGGGTTGGTTCTGGGCCATTTCCCACCGAGCTCAGCGACGCGGTGGGCCACCACCTGGCTACCGCCGGGCGCGAGTTCGGCTCCACCACCGGCCGCCCACGGCGCTGTGGCTGGTTTGATGCGGTTGCGTTGCGCCGCTCGGTGGAGATCAACAGCGTCAGCGGTCTCTGTCTCACCAAGCTGGACGTTCTCGACGGGCTCGACACGGTGCGGATTTGCGTCGGCTACGAATGTGGCGGCCAGACGGTGGAGGATCCGCCGGCCGGCGCCGAGGCTTTTTCGGCCTGTGTGCCGGTCTATGAGGATCATCCGGGTTGGCGTGAATCCACCGTCGGGGTACGCAACCTGGACCAGCTGCCCAACAATGCCCGCCGCTACATCGAGCGCATTCAAGCCCTGGTAAGGGTGCCCGTAGACATCATCTCCACCGGGCCGGATCGGGCCGACACCATCGTGCTCAGGGATCCGTTCGCTTGAGCCGTGACTGTGCACGTGGCCGATTTGCGCGTCTGCGCTGTAGCAGCGGCATGCGCCGTGATGGGGCGCATCGCGCCCCTGCTCCTCCGAGCGTGGCGAACGTGGGCGCCCAGCACCTTGGTTGCAACGCGCTGGACGCCATCGCAACTGGCGGCGCTACTACAACCTGATCCCGGTTGCCGTACCAATATCGCTAGGCCACTACGCCTGGCTTAGCCTCAGCATCGTGTGCAAGAGCACGTTGGTGCCAGTTTCGATGTCGTCCCAGTCGGTCCATTCCTCCTCGGAATGGCTGACGCCGCCGACGCTGGGGATGAAGATCATGCCGGCGCGGGTCAAGCGAGCCAGAAACTGGGTGTCGTGGCCGGCGCCGCTGGGCATCAGCTCGTAGTCGACACCCAGCGACTCGGCCACTTCCCGGAATGCGGTGACGATTTCCGAGTGGCAGCGACTTGGCGCCAGCCAGCTCATTTCTTCGACCTCCAGCCCCAAACCGTGGCCAGCCGCGGCATCTTTCAATGATTGCCGACAGGCGCCGGCAATGGCCTTCATCACCTCCTCGTCCAAGTCGCGACCGATCAGCGAGAATTCGGCGCGTCCTGGCACCGTGTGCGGGAATCCGGGCTGGAGGGCCACCTTGCCGATGGTGACGCGGGTCTGGGGTCCCCCATGCTGCGCGATAATGGTGGGAATCTCATGGGCAAAGTCCACCAACCCTCGGAACGCGTCCCGGCGCATATCCATGGGCGTGGTGCCGGCATGATTGGCGGTGCCAGTGAGGACGATTGTCCAGTTGAAGACGCCCGAGATTCCCGATACGACCCCTACCGCTTTGCCGAGTCGTTCCAGCACCGGGCCCTGCTCGATGTGAAGCTCGAGGAAGGCACGCACAGTGAAAGGGTCGCGGCGGGCCTCCCTGATACGAGTCGGATCGAAACCGGCCGCGCGCATGGCATCCGTGAGCCGTGTACCGCTGTCGTCTGCCGCGCCCGATAGCCAGTCCGGAGATACATCGCCGACCAGTGCCTGGGCTCCCAGCATGCCACCGAAACGCCCTTCCTCCTCGCTGGTCCCGACCACCTCGATGGGGCATCCGACGCGGCTCTGCGACTCCTGAAGGGTGCGCACGCACTCTAATGCCGCCATCACACCCAGGGCACCGTCGAAGATGCCACCGGCCGGCACGCTGTCGAGATGCGAGCCAACCAGGATCGCGGGCCCGCTACCCACCTCCCAGCGACCGAATACGTTGCCCACGGCGTCGGTATGTACCGCAAGTCCGGAGCTCGTCATTTCCTGGGCAAGCCAGTCGCGAGCCTCCACATCCGCATTGGAGAAGCTGGGACGGTCGACACGGCGCCCGCTATCGTCGCCCCCGAACTTCGCCAAGCTCAGCAGGCTCGTGCGCAATCTCTCCCTATTGACCGCCACGTGCTCGCTCAAAGCCATGTCTGCTGCCCCTCGAGTGTCCTGGGATGGATGATTATCATGATAAAAGCTTGAGAGTTGCTAAATGATAGTGATAATTCTAGACGCTAAGTCCGTCAACGGGAGAGTTCCGATGACCACACTGGCTGCCGGCTGGCAAGGCCTTTGGAGGGGAGTGAAATTATTGGCCTGCGCGGCGGGCGTGCTGGCAGCCGCGACGGCGGTGGCGCAAACACCACCCAACGTGTTGATAGTCGGGCAGATTGCCGAGCCGAAGTCGCTGGATCCTCACGCCGTCACCGCGGTCAACGACTTCCGCATCCTGATGAACCTGTACGATGGGCTGGCGCGCTACAAGGATGGCACCCTGGAAGTGGAGCCCGCGCTAGCCGAGTCCTGGACCATCAGCGAGGACGGCACCTTCTATACCTTCAAGCTGCGTGACGGCATCCAGTTCCACGATGGGACGCCGCTCACCGCCGAGGCGGTGAAGTTCAACTTCGACCGCATGCTGGTGGAGGATCATCCCTACCACGACACCGGACCGTTCCCGTTGGCCTTCTTCTTCAGCGCCGTCGACTCCGTCACCGCCAAGGATCCCCTCACCGTCGAGTTCAAGCTCAGCGAGCCCTACGCGCCGTTCCTGTCGAATCTCGCCTATCCCACGGGGCTGATCGTGTCGCCGGCCGCGGTGGAGGAGCACGGCGAGGATTTCGGCCGCAACCCATCCGGCACCGGCGCATTTCGATTCGCCGAATGGGACAGCAACGCCAAGGTCGTGGTGGTGCGCAATGAGGACTATTGGGACGGCCCGCCACCGCTGGAGGCCGTGGTATTCCGACCCATCACCGACGCCAACACCCGCGTGGCCGAGATGCTCGCCGGTGGCATCGACCTGATGGTTGAGGTGCCGCCGGACAGCATCTCCGGCTTCAGCGAGGATTCGAGCTTCCAGGTCCACGAGCAGGCCGGCCCGCACCTTTGGTTTCTGATCCTCAACACCAAGGAAGGCCCCTTGGCCGATCAGCGGGTCCGCCAAGCGGTCAACTTCGCCATCGATAAGCAGTCCCTGGTGGAGAATGTGCTGCAGGGCACCGCTGATGTGGCCGCTGGACCCACCCCCCCGGCCTTCGCCTGGGCTTACAACGAGTCGCTGGAGCCCTATCCCCACGACCCCGAGCGAGCGAGGTCGCTGATCGAGGAGGCCGGCGTCGCCGACTCGACGCTCACCTTCTATGTCACCGAAGGCGGCTCTGGCATGCTGGATCCGGTGCCCATGGGCGCGGCGATCCAGGCCGACCTGAGCGAGGTGGGGCTGAACGTGGAGATCGAGACCTATGAGTGGAACACCTTCCTCGGCAAGGTCAACCCGGGCTTGGAAGGCAAGGCCGACATGGCCGAGATGGCGTGGATGACCAACGATCCCGACACTTTGCCGTATCTGGCACTGCGCACGGACGCCTGGCCCAGTGACGGAGGCTTCAATTCCGGCTACTACTCCAATCCCGAGGTAGACAAGCTGCTGGAGGCCGCCCGCCGCTCCACCGATCAAAACGAACGGGCCCGTCTGTATCGAGAAATGCAGCAGATCGTTCACGACGACGCCCCGTGGGCGTTCATCGCCAACTGGAAGCAGAATGCCGTAACCAGCAGCCGGGTGGAGGGTTTCAAGCTGCAGCCCTCCTTCTTCCTGATCCTGCACCAGGTGTCCAAGCCTTGATCCCGGGCGTGGGCGGGTAAGCCGCAACCAGGTCCTCTGGCACGGCGCACGAGCATGTTTGCCTACATTGCCAGACGCCTGCTCGCCGCTATCCCGGTGCTGTTGGGATTGACGGTGATCGTGTTCTTGATCATGGCCATGATCCCGGGGGACCCGGCCCTGGCCATCCTGGGCGCCTACGCCACACCGGAAAATGTCGCCAAGATCAACCGAGAGCTGGGGTTAGACCGGTCCCTGGTGGAGCAGTACTTCATTTGGCTCGGCAATCTGCTGCAAGGGGATCTCGGCCGCTCCTACGCCCTCAATCGACCGGTTCTGGACGAGGTGCTGGAACGCTTCGGCGCCACCTTGGTGTTGGCCGGGGCCTCGCTGATCCTGTGCTCGATCATCGGGCTGCTGGCTGGCATCGCGTCGGCGGTACGCCAGTTCGGCTGGGCCGACCGGATCATCACCTTCCTGGTGCTGATCGGTATTTCCATGCCCTCGTTCTGGCTCGGGTTGCTGCTGATCCTGTTGTTCGCCGTGCACTGGAAGCTGCTGCCGGCCAGCGGCATGTTCGCCATCTACGGTGGCGGCGATTTTCCGGACCTGCTGCAGCACCTGATCCTCCCGGCCTTCACCCTGGCGGTGGTGGCCACCGGCGTGATCGCGCGCCTGACCCGAGCCAGCATGCTCGAGGTATTGCGTCAGGACTACGTGCGAACCGCCCGCGCCAAGGGGGTGAGTGAGCGCGGCGTAATCTATCGCCACGCCTTTAAGGCGGCGCTGGTCAGCGTGATTCCGGTGATCGGCATCCAGGCCGGTTTCGTGCTGGGCGGCGCCGTCTATATCGAGACGGTGTTTCAGTGGCCCGGCATCGGTCGCATGCTGGTGAACGCCATCTCCACCCGCGATCTGCTGCTGGTGCAGGGCGGTGTGTTGGTGGTGGCTGCGAGCTATGTGCTGTTCAACCTGGCCGCCGACGTACTGCAGTTCCTGCTCGACCCGCGGTTGAAGTCGTGAGCGCCACGCCCGCCGCGGCAGTCCGTCGCGCAAATCCTGGCCGCAGTCGACCCGGGTCTTGGCAGCTGCTCGCCGCCAACCGTCTGGCTGCCGCCGGCCTGGTGGCACTGGTGGCGATCGTGGTGCTGGCATTGCTGGCACCACTGCTGCCGTTGGCGCCGCCGGACGCTACCGACCCCGCCAATCGACTGCTGCGCCCGCTGGCCGAGGGCCATTGGCTTGGCACCGACCATCTCGGTCGCGATATCCTGTCGCGACTGCTCTGGGGCACCCGGGTCAGCATCGCGGTGGGGCTGTCGGCCACCTGCATTGCCGCCGTGATCGGCTCCCTGGTGGGCCTGGTCGCCGGCTACTCGGGCGGGCGTGTCGACAGCTTGTTCATGCGCGGCATCGACATGCTGATGGCGTTCCCCTACATCCTGTTGGCGCTGGCCATCGTCGCCGCCCTTGGGCCCGGGCTGATGAACGCCCTCTACGCCATTGCCATCGTCAACATCCCCTTCTTTGCCCGCAATATACGGGGCGTGACCGTGGGCCTTGCCCGCCGCGAGTTCGTCGCCGCCGCCCAGCTTTCGGGCAAAGGCCACCCGAGCATCCTGTTCACCGAGATCCTGCCCAACGTGCTGCCTACCATCGTCATCACCATGTCCACCACCATTGGCTGGATGATTCTCGAGACCGCCGGGCTGAGCTTCCTCGGCTTGGGCGCGCAGCCACCCCAGGCCGATCTGGGCTCGATGCTGGGGGAGGGCAGGAAGCTCCTCTTCAACGCACCCCATGTGTCGGTCATTCCCGGGCTGATGATCTTCGCGGTGGTGATGAGCATCAACCTACTGGGCGACGGCATTCGCGACGTGCTCGACCCGCGGCTGCGATCGGGGGCGTTGAGCCGCCCCTCCGCGGCCACCGCCGTAAAGCGACAGAATCGGACCGAGGTGGCTACCAGCCCGACCGAATCAGCCCTGGACGTGCGTGGCCTGCGCACCGAGTTTCATCTGGGACCAGAAGTCTATAAGGCCGTCGGCGGCGTCGACCTGACGCTGCGGGAGGAAGAGTGCCTGGGGCTGGTAGGCGAGTCGGGCTCCGGCAAGTCGGTGACGGCGCTGTCGCTGTTGCGACTGGTGCCGACCCCGCCGGGTTGCATCGTCGCGGGTACGGTGGGCTACCAGGGAGAGGACTTGCTGGCGGCGCGCTACCCGCGCTTGCGGCAGCTGCGGGGCGGCACCTTCGCCTACGTGTTTCAGGATCCCCTATCGACATTGCATCCGCTCATGACGGTGGGGGACCAGGTCATCGAGGCGATTCGTGTTCACCAGCCGGTGAGCCACCGCGAGGCCCGACGGCGAGCCCTGGATCTGCTCGCGTTGGTGCAGATTCCGAACCCCGCCCAGCGTATCGACAACTACCCCCACGAGCTCTCCGGCGGCATGCGCCAGCGCATCTGCATCGCCATGGCGCTGGCCAACGACGCGGCGTTCATCATCGCCGACGAGCCCACCACGGCCCTGGATGTGACGGTGCAGGCTCAGGTCCTGAAGCTGCTGGACCGCTTGCGTCACGAGCGCCAAGCGGCCGTATTGTTCATTACCCACGATTTCGGAGTGGTGTCGGAGGTGTGCGATCGGGTGGCAGTGATGTACGCCGGCCGAATTGTCGAGGTCGGCCCGACCCAACAGGTGCTGTCCGCTCCCGCCCACCCCTACACCCGCAAGCTCATAGACTGTGTGCCGGTCATGGGGGAGCCCGGGCGGCGGCTGGACGCGATTCCCGGCCTGCCGCCGCTGGTCAATCGGCTGCCGGAAGGCTGCCATTTCGCCGAGCGCTGTCCGCGAGTGCAGGAGGATTGTCACCACGGCGACATCGAGCTCGAACCCTTTCGCGAGCAGCGGGCGGTGCGTTGCATTCACCCGCTGAAGGAGACCGAGTGAGCGCGCCACTTTTGCGAGTGGAAAGCCTGGAGCGTACCTTCGGCGGGGGCCGTCGCCTCATCGGCAAAACCAGGCCAGCCGTGCATGCGGTGCAGGGCGTGACGCTGTCCCTGCAGGAAGGCGAGACCTTAGGCATCGTGGGTGAGTCGGGCTGCGGCAAGTCCACCCTGGCGCGCATGCTGGTCGGGCTCGACCGCCCCAGCGCCGGCACCATCGAGCTCAGCGGTGCCGACATCAACGACCCCGCCCGCAGCGGCGAGCCCCTGGCTGCCACCGTCCAGTATGTGTTTCAGGACCCGGTCAGCTCGCTCAATCCGCGCAAGACCATTCGCGCCACCTTGACCGCGCCCATGGTGCACCTGCTGGGCTATGCGCGGGAGCGGCGCGAATCCCGGCTGCGACAGCTCATGGACGCCGTGCACCTACGGGCCGAGTTCCTGGATCGCTATCCCCACGAGTTCTCCGGCGGGCAGGCGCAGCGCATCGGCATCGCCCGCGCCCTGGCCGCCGACCCCAGGATCATCGTGTTGGACGAGCCGGTATCGGCGTTGGACGTCTCGGTGCAGGCCCAGGTGCTGAATCTGTTGGGCGATCTCAAGCGCCAGTTCGGGCTCACCTACATTTTCATCAGCCACGACCTGTCGGTGATCGAAACCATCAGCGACCGGGTTGCGGTGATGTATTTCGGGCGTATCGTGGAGCTGGGGCGGGGCCGGGACCTTTTCAACGCACCCCAGCATCCCTACACGCGGCTGCTGCTCGACTCGGCACCGGTGCCCGGCAAACGCCGGGTGCGCAGCGAAGACGAGCCAGCCGAGCTGCCGGACCCCTACGCGCCACCGCCGGGTTGCGCCTTCGCCCCGCGCTGTCCGCGGGCACAGGAGCGCTGCCGAGAGCGCCATCCGGAGCTGTTGGAGCGGCTGAGCGCCGAGCACCGGGTCGCCTGCTACTTCCCACTCACCCGAGAGGAATCGGAGCGAGCGCAGGAGGTCTCGAGGAGTGACTGAAGCGGAGCTTTCCGGCAACGGCGGCCCAGCGCCGCGGCCACCGCGACGGTTGCACAAGCGGCCGGTGGAAATCGCGGAGCGAATCAAGGACCTGATCGTGGAGAGCCGCCTCATGCCCGGCGACCGGCTGCCACCGGAGCGTGAGCTGATGGCCTTGTTCAAGGCCTCCAAGAGCACCGTGCGGGAGGCGCTGGGGGCCTTGCAGACCCAGGGACTGGTGCGCACTCGCACGGGACCCGGCGGAGGCATTTTCGTCACTGCCCTGGAAGGCAGCCGGGCCATGGATCTGCTCAGCAACTACTTCTTTTTTCGGCAGCCGACCATTCGCGATATCTACGTCTTGCGCCGACGACTCGAGCCCGAGCTGGCCGCCAGCCTGGTGGGCAAGTTGAGCACTGAGGATTGCAAACGCTTACGCGACACGGTGCGGCTCTACGACCACCCCCCCGGCAACGCGGAGGAGGAGTTTCGGCAGCGTCTGGCCGAGCTCGACTTCCACTCGGTGCTGGCAGAGCTCAGTCCCAATCCGGTGCTTGGTTTCGTCTGCGGATTTCTGCAGAATCTGCTGCGCAACCTGAGCGTCTGCCAGCGCATCTACGATCGCCCCAACCCGGAGCTCCGGGAGAGCGCGCTGCACTATCAGATTCGTCTGCTCTCGGCGCTCCACCACGGCGATGAGGACAGCGCGCGCCAGATCATGTTCGAACACATGTGCGCCGCCCAGGCCTACATGGAAGCCTGCGAAGCGCGGATCACCAGCGGTTTCTTGCGCCTCGGCGGCAAACCCTAACGATCGCGCCCCCGCCCGATCCGGGCGTAGGGTGCAATAGCGGAAGCGTATTGCACCGTCCCAAAGAGACTCAGAGGTGAATTACGCTGCGCTCATTCACCCTCCGCCTGGGCGGGGGTGCGCGGCTGTTGGGTCCCACCGCCCAAACCGCGGGTAGGATCCGACAGCGACCGCGTATTGCACCGCCCCGACGGCGCATCAGCGCATCACAGCCAGCGCGCTCGTCGTAGTCGGTAATAGAGGTATCCGCATAAGACGGCGACCAACCCCAGTGCCGCCGGGTAGCCGTAGCGCCACTCGAGCTCCGGCATGTACTCAAAGTTCATGCCCCAGATTCCGACCAGGGCGGTGGCCACCGCGAAGATCGCCGCCCAGGCCGCCAATCGCTTGGTCACCTCGCCTTCCTCGATGGCTACCAAGGAAATGTTGGCTTGAATGGCCGTGGCGATGGTGTCACGCATGCTGTCGATGGACAAATTGATGCGGTAGAGGTGGTCGTAGATGTCGCGGAAATATTCCTGAGCGCCATGACAGACCGAGGGCACGCGGCCGCCCGAGAGCTTGCTGACCGCCTCGATCAGCGGTGCAACGGCATGCTTCAGCACCATCACCTTGCGCTTCAGGGCGTATAGCCGCTCGATATTCAGACGCCCGGCATTCTCGCTGAAGATCTGCTCCTCGATCTGCTCCAGCTCTATTTCCAATTCGTCGAGCACCGGGAAGTAGCGGTCCACTACGGCGTCCATCAGGGCGTAGAACACGAAACCCGAACCCAGGCCGAGCAGTTGCGGCTCGCTCTCGCACCGGGCTCGCACGCCGCCGAAGGTCTGGGTCGCGCGGCTACGCACTGACAGCAGGTAATTGTCGGCCAGAAAGACATTCAGCTCCCCTACCCGGAGCTGCTCGTCTCCCAACTCCACGATGTGCAGCACGGCGAAGAGGGAATCGCCGTACTCCTCGATCTTGGGCCGCTGATGGCCGTGGTGCGCATCCTCCACCGCCAGCTCGTGGAGCCGGAACTCCTCCTGCATTTTGGCCAGCTCCTCGACATCGGGCTCCTTCAGGGCCACCCAGACGAAACAGCCCGGACGGCTCACGTAATCGCTGATCTCTTCGACGCTGATGTCGGCGAGCTTCTTCCCCTCCTGGTAGGCGACGCAGTTGACGAGCATGGTTGGGTCCTTGGTCAAGGGTTTCGAAGTGTTCCACGAGATTAGTCGCCCAAAGGTTCCCCACTGGGCGCGCGGTCACCGCCACATTGGAGCCTTCACCCACCGTCCGTTTCTCCTCCGCGTCCACTTTGCCCGGCAGTAGGGGTCGGAAAGCGGGTGTGATTGGGTCTACTTCATTTGGCCAATGGTCGCGCCTCTTGCACCCACCTACAATTCTCGAGCCGCGAACCAGCATCGCGTCTCATTCTCCGACGCCACCAGAGCGTGTAAGAACCGAGGACCGACAGCATGAAAAGCAATTCGCAAGTCCCGGTGTTGCGGCAGTCCATCGCTGGCGCCGTGTTGAGCGCCGGCGCGGAGGACCTTCTGGCGCCTATCGAAGGTGTCGAATAGCTCCTGCGGCAGTGGTCGACATCTCCAGCAAACCTCCACACGAGCCGGCAGTCGTAGGCTGCGGTCGCCGGCGCAAAGTCAGCACTGGCAGGCGATTGCCGTGAGAGCCATCGGCTTGACCCTCCTGCTCCTCCTTGGTATGGCCGACGGCGCCTGCATCGAGGACCCCGGCTCCGAGGAGGACGCCGAGGCTCCTATTCGTCTCGAAGACGAGGAATTGCTGCGCGCGCGCCTCACAGAACGCGAGGATGTGGGACAGCCGCCCCAGCCGTGGAGTACGAGGGTTGCCGGACGGTCCCTCACCATCACCGGTGAGTACGAGGTGGCGCTCGCCGACATCCGTCGCCAGATCGTGGCTGACGACGTGGTTCAGCCCGACCGGCTGCTGTTCGCTCACGAGCTCGAAGTGGAAGCCTTCTACAGCTTTGGACCGGCACTTTCCCTATTCGCCCAGGTGCGGCTGGGTGCCGCCGAGGACCAGCTGGAAGACACCGTGGACGCCATCTCCGAGGGCTATGCCGAGCGGGGTGAGATGTGGCTCTACAGCGAGGACGTGGCCGGCAGCGATTTCGACCTGGACCTGGGTCGGTTGCATTTCGAGGACGAGCGGCGCTGGTGGTGGGACGATGGGCTGGCGGTGGCGCAGGAGCTCGCGCGCGAACGCAGCAGCCTCGATGACATCCACCCCGAGGACCAGGATGTGCTGCGGATATTCGGTCAGCTCGCTTGGTCCTGGTCACCGCAGCATGCGATAGAGCTGTTCCTGCTGCACCCCGCCAGCCCAGGTTGTGGTGGCCGGTTGGCGATGCTGCCTGCTATGCGTGCCACGATCGCGTCCTCCGCAAGGTCGATCGCGGCCCAGGGGGAAAGGTCGACGCCTGTGCCTGCTCTTCGCAGCGAGAGTGCCCCTACGCTTTGCCACCGGTACCTAGCGAGCTCGCGCCGCGACGCTACCAGAACACCGTTGAACTCGCTTAGTATTGTCCCGCGGTGTAACGAGGCGTTTACAGAATCGGCGCCCGCTGGCAGGCAGAGGGAGGATGCTGGGCATCTCGCAGAGTGGTTGCTTATCCGGGGGAGTGGTGCTCGAACGGCGTTGAATGGTTAGGGCAGGCGTCGCTTCTCGCCAGGACTGAGTGGAAGGCAATAACGATGCGGACTGAGATGGAACTGTTGTGGCTGTCCGCTCTGGTGGCATTTGCGGGGGTCGCCCACGCGCAATCGCCCCAGCGTTTCGACGGCATCACCATTACCGTGGGTGTTCAAAATGTATCGGCCATCGGTGGTCCGGCAAAGGCGCACGCACGGACCTGGGAAGAGCGCACCGGTGGTACCGTGCAGGTCATCGAATCCCCATTCAGTGCCTTGTACCGCGAATACTACGAATCGATGGTCGCAGACCAGGCTGTCTTCGACGTTATCCTCTACGCCCCCGCGTGGGCCGGCGATTTTTACCCCTACCTTGCGGAGCTGCCCCCGCGGATCATAGAGGACGAGACCCTAGACGATATCCACCCGATTTATCGCGACCGTCTCATGACCTGGGATGGCAAGTGGATTGCCGTGACCGTGGACGGGGATCTTTACAGCGGCTTCTACCGCAAGGACCTTTTCGAGGATCCCTCGACCCGGGCAGAATTCCGCGCGCGCTACCATTACGAGCTGGCGCCCCCCGATAGCTGGCAGCAATACCGGGACATTGCCGAGTTCTTCACCGGGCGGGTCGGGGCAGATGGCGAAATCCTCTATGGCACGGTGGAGCCCTTCGTCCGCGGCGGGCAACAGTTCTGGGACGTTTTCAGTCGTGCCTCCGCATATACCAATCATCCCCAGTTTCTGGGTGCGCAATTCTTCGATCCCGACACCATGCGGGCTCAGATCAACAATCCAGGCTGGGTGAGGGCCGCCGAAGAGTTCGTAGACATCCTTCAGTTTTGCCCGCCCGGGGCCAGGGATTTCGGAATCGTGCAGGCTCGGCAGGCGTTCCTTTCCGGGCAAACTG
>CAZLYT010000009.1:0-2269 GCA_964563515.1 uncultured Candidatus Competibacteraceae bacterium
GCCCGAATCCACCCCGGCGACGGGTTCGCCGGCGCCCTTTCCCGCATAACGTTGACCCTCTGGCCAGCCGCCACCTTAGCCGCGCCGCTATCGGCGCGGCCCCCGGTCGTGGTCTTCGGGTAGCCCGGCTCAGTCGAACAATAGGCGCTGGGGCGGCGCCCGGCACGGCGGTCGCCTTGTGGCTTCGGATGCGGAGGCCTTCGCATCCAGGTGGGTGAGAATCTTCTCGATGACGTCGGGATTCTCGACGCAGGCGATGATCCGCACTGCCCCGCCGCAGGCCGGGCAGGTCTCGATGTCGATACCGAAGACTCGCTTCAGGCGCTGCGCTTGAGGCTCATCGCGGCGCGGCGTTCGGCCGGTGTCGGCTCCTCTTGATCCTCTCAGATGTCATGCCGATTGCCCCTGCCCCGCTTAGCCGGCGTCACCCGCGCGCGGTATTTGGCTCGCTGGCGCAAACACCCCGTGGGAACGGGCCAGATTGACTCTCGGATTGGGAACCAGGGCCGCCAGCCGGGCGATGAAGTCGAGGGGTTCGAAGATGACGTGGGTCGTGCCGTCTCGATAAGGCGTCTTCAGTTGGTATCGAAGGTTGCCATTCGGGGTGAGCGTCCGGGTAGAGACAGCCATTACTGGCCATCCCCCCCACAGAGCCGGATGTGACCAATTCGGTCATCCGGCTCCTCGGTAATCAGAGTCTCAACACCACTCTGACGCATAACTTTGCTACCCGGCAAGCGCTCAGACAGTGTGGATGATCTTGGGTGTCGGCAGCGGCAGACGTGCCAGCAGTGCCTCGAACTTCTCCCAGTGCAGCGCCTTTTTGCTGCTACGGCGATTGAGCCAGAATTTCCAGCCACGCCTAGCATGGTGGAGGACCGCCCGCATCGCTCGCATGTTGCAGCGCACGCCAAAGTACTGAAAGTGCCCCCGAAGCTTCGAGCACAGTATCCTGTGCTGCTTCGCCAGATCCTGGTGGCGGTTGTTCCGACACCAGCTCCAGAAGGCCTGCACCGTCTTCCTGACGTTCTTGCGCGCCGTGTTGCGCTTGATTACCCAAGATCCGCTCCGCGACCTCGCCCAGTAGTGGGTAAATCCGAGATAATCGGATGTGTTGTCCCCACGCCTGAGCTCTTTGCCAGGGGCCGGTTTCCCGAACGAGAGTAGGCGGCTTTTCTCTGGATGAAGCTGCAGTCCGTACTTCGCGACACGCTTGGGCAGGACCTCCATGACCCGCCGGGCATCGTCTTCGCGCTGAAAGCCGATGACAAAGTCATCGGCGAACCTCACGATGAAACAGTGCCCCCGCATGCGCGGTTGCACTTCACGCACGAACCACTCATCCAGTACATGGTGCAGGAATACGTTCGCAAGGCAAGCTGATATCGTCCCGCCCTGGGGGGTACCCCTGTCACTGTAGGTGATCTGGTCTCCTTCCATCACTCCTGCGTTCAACCACTTTCCGATCAGGCGCAGCAGTCCACCATCATTGATTCGTTGCTGGATGAAGCTCCGTAGCCAGCTCCGGTCAATGTTGTCGAAAAATCCAACTATGTCCGCATCGTATATCCATCGTACGCCGTGCCTCATGCACTGCTCCCGGATCTCTCCGAGGGCCTGGTGAGCATTACGCCCTTCCCGAAATCCATAAGAGAACGGCCGAAAATCCTGCTCGTACACCGCCCCCATCAGCATCGATACCGCTTTCTGGACGATCTTGTCTTCGATCTCCAATATCCCTATCGGACGCTTCCCCTTTCCGCCCTCCTTCTCTATCCACACCCGCTTGATCAATGGCGCTACATAGCGCCGATCTTTCAAGCGTTCATGGAGATCGATCAGGTTGGCTTCCAGCTCCCTGCCATAGCCCTTCACGGTGACTCCGCTCAGGCCCGGAGCGCCGTCTCGACGCAGCCGGTGGTAGGCTTCTCGAAGAGAGTCCACGTCCATACGGGAGCATTACCCAATTGTCCCCAAGGTAGAATCATTGAGCTGCCGATTTGCGATATAGCGCTGTAGTACACGGTCATAGGTGCCGTTGTAGATCGCACATCGCAGGCGCAGCATGTTGTTGCCGTTGGGGATCAGCCACCAAGCACCGGAACGCTTGAGTCGAGCGTGGCTGATGTATTTGTTGGCGGACTCGATGCCGCCGCTGCCGATGGGCAGGCCTTCCTGTTTGCGCTTCTTGTATCCCAGGCGGTCGCGGTTGTTGTCTAAGTAACCGATGAGCTTGCGAATCTCTTCCTTGGCGCCGGCATTGGCCGGT
>CAZLYT010000010.1:0-9401 GCA_964563515.1 uncultured Candidatus Competibacteraceae bacterium
TGCCGGCACCTGCGGTCGGCGGTCGCTCCGACTCGCCAATTGCCTCTGAATGGCGTCACGGCGCCCGAATCCACCCGACAACGGGTTCGCCGGCGTATTGCTTCCCCTCCCGCCGGTCCTCTGGACAGCCGACGCCGTTGCGGCGCCGCTGACGTCGCAGCTCAAACGGGGTCATCGTTGGGACATCCCCTCTCGTCGAACAGCCCCCGCTGCGGCGGTGCCCGGCTCGGCGGCCGCATCAAAGCTTCGGGCTCAGCCGCTTTCGCCTCCAGGTGGGTGAGGATCTTCTCGATGACCCCGGCATCCTCGATGCAGGCGATGATCCGCAACGCCCCGCCACAGGCCGGGCAAGTCTCGATGTCGATACCGAAAACGCCCGGGTGCTGCACTAAGCCCAACGTGACCTGGCGTACTCCTCGCTCAGCGTCAAGCAGATTGCCGGCTTGCTGGGTTTCGCCGACGAGGCCTACTTCGGGCGCTTCTTCAAGAAGCAGACGGGCCGCACCGCCAGCGAGTTTCGCGAGAGGGCGCGGCGCCAGCTGGAGCCGGGCAGCAGCAATCCAGTGCCCGCGTGACCCGGCTTGGAGGCTGGGGCACTGCCCCTACAGTGGCATGCCGAGGAAATGGAACGGGCCGCCGCTGACCTCGTTGCTGATGCGCTCGCGTACGATCGGTGCAAGCGTGGGCGAGCCCAGGGGGTACAAGCCGCACAGGGGCAATGCCTTCTTGAGGCTGACCGTCTGTCCTAGCGACTCCAGCACCACGCGGGCGCAGGCGGGCTCGTGGCGGTCGCTGGAGGAGACGCCGATCTTGAGCCCGGTCAGATAATCCAGGCGGTTGCGGTAGGTGGGAAAGAGCACGGTCTGGGTGATCTCGTTGCGGGTCAACGCTTCGTAGTCCACCAGGAAGATGCGCTCGCTCAAGAAGAAGGCCATCCCCAAGTACTTGCAGCGGTAGCCGCGGTCGCTCCCGCCGACCTGGCGCAGGCGCTCCATCCGCGAGTAATAAACACCCTCGCCATCGCACTCGATACGCAGCAGGCTGCGCAGCACGTTGCCCGGGAAGGACATGGAGTTGTAGTACTCGAAGTAGTAGCCCAGGTACTTGCGCATGGGGGCGAGCGACTGTCGCTGCAGCTGCTCCACGTGCGCCAGATAGGGGCGCTTTAGGGTCGCATTGGCGCTGTCGTCGCGGCTGGGGCGGACCTGGATGATCTGGGCGAACTGGGGATGCGGCAGGAGGATCTCGTGGGTCTCGACGCCGAAGAAGTCGCAGATCCGGCGCAGGGTGCTGCGCGCCGGGATGCAGTTGCCGGCCAGATACTTGTTGAACTGACTTCGGTGTATGGACAGCCGCCGACAGACGGCGGCCACCGAGGGGTAGTAGCTGCACAGCAGCTGCAGGTTCCTGGCGAAGTCCTCTTGCATACTCGTGCTCGAGATAGGCTCACCTCTCGCTCACAGCGCAGCTGGCGTGGCGCCTCGAGCCCGGCGTGCCGCAGCAGGCACACCGGCTCGACCTAGGTGCCTGTCCGAGCAGCCCCTGGCTCACACCGCGCGCGGATGCAGGTTCGGAGCGGCCCGCGCCCGCCGAGGCCTGGTCATGTTGTCCGGGCGCAGAATATCCGCCAGCTCCTCCTCGGTCAGCAGGCCGTCCTCCACCACCAGCTCGGCCACACCGCGGCCCGTCGCCAAGGCCAGTTTGGCGATGCGCGTGGAGTTTTCATAGCCGATGTAGGGATTGAGGGCGGTGATGACGCCGATGCTGTTGGTCACGAGGCTCAGGCAGTGCGCCTCGTTGGCGGTGATACCGCTGATGCAGCGCTCGGCCAGCACGGTCATCGCCCGGGTCATGATGCGCATGGACTGCATGATATTGAAGGCTAGTACCGGCTCCATGACGTTCAGCTGCAGTTGGCCGGCCTCTGCGGCCATGGTGACGGTGAGGTCGTTGCCGATGACCTGAAAGGCCACCTGATTGACCACCTCGGGGATCACCGGGTTGACCTTGCCGGGCATGATGGAGGAGCCGGGCTGCATGGGCGGCAGGTTGATCTCGTTCAACCCGGCCCGGGGGCCACTGCTCAGCAAGCGCAGGTCGTTGCAGATCTTGGAGATCTTGACCGCCACCCGCTTCAGCACACCGGAGAAGGTGACGAAGGCGCCCATGTCCGAGGTGGCCTCGATCAAGTTGCTGGCCGGCACCAGCTCCAGCCCGCTGATCTTCGAGAGCTCCACCACCGCCAAACTGGCGTATTCCGGGTCGGTGTTGATGCCCGTGCCGATGGCGGTGGCGCCCAGGTTGACCTCCCGGAACAGAGCGACCAGCTCCTTGATGCGACTGACGTCCTCGCGCACGGTGATGTAGTAGGCCTCGAATTCCTGGCCCAGGGTCATGGGCACCGCGTCCTGGAGCTGGGTGCGCCCCATCTTGATGACCCCGGAGAACTCGACGGCCTTCTGCTTGAACTCATAACAGAGGGCCTCCATGGCACGAGTGAGGTCCTGATAGCTCAGCAGCAAGGCCACCCGGATCGCGGTCGGGTAGACGTCGTTGGTGGACTGGGACAGGTTCACGTGATTGTTGGGGTGTACCTGGTCATAGGCGGCCTTGGGGTGGCCCAGCAGCTCCAGGGCCCGGTTGGCGATGACCTCGTTGGCATTCATGTTGGTGGAGGTGCCGGCGCCGCCCTGGATCATGTCCACCACGAACTGGTCGTGGAACTGCCCAGCGATGATCTCATCGCAGGCGGTGGCGATGGCCTCGGCGATGGCGCCGTCGAGCAGACCGAGCTTGCGGTTGGCCTTGGCGGCGGCCTTCTTGACCATCGCCAGGGCGCGCACGAAGTCCGGGAAGTGGGCAAGGGGGATTCCGGTGATGCGGAAGTTCTCCTGCGCCCGTACGGTCTGGATGCCGTAGTAGGCGTTGGCCGGTACCGGCAAATCCCCCAACAGGTCGTGCTCGAGTCGGGTCGCTGCGTCGGCCTGGGTCGAATCGAGTGCATTCATGGCTTTGAGCGCCTCACGCTAATGGTTCGATGATTCTGTCTGCGGCTGGCGCCGCGGATGTCAGGCGGCCGTGTCCGGGGGCGTCAGCTCGCCGCAGAGGTTCTGCTGCATCGCGGCCTTGACCTCGGTTGGCGCCAGCTCTCGAGCGAGCAGGTGATTGAATTTGGTGAAGGCGGCCTCCACGGTCATGTCGAAACCGCTGACCACGCCTGCGCCGAGCAGCGCCGACCCGGCGGCGTACTTGCCGAGGTCGACTCGCCCTTCCGCGCACTGGGACACGTCCACCACCACCACGCCGCGCGCGTCGGCCGCCGCCAGCTCGTCCAGGAAGCCCGGTTGCTCGACCGGGGCGTTGCCGACGCCGTAGCATTGCAGCACCAGGCCGGCGACCGGTGTCGACAGGACGGCGCGTAGGAAGCGGGCGTCGATGCCGGGGAACAGCCGCAATACCGCCACCCGGCAGCGGCCGTAGGGAACCAGCTCGAAGGACTCCCAGCCAGCGCCGCCGAGCACCGCCTTGTGGTTGATCTCGATGTTGATCCCCACTTCGCCCAGCAGCGGGTAGTTGGGTGAGGCGAAGGCATCGAAGCCCTCGGCCTCGACCTTGCTCACGCGGTTGCCGCGGATCAGCCGACCGTTGAAGTACAGGCTGACCTCCGGCACCGGATGATGGGCGGCCAGGAGCATGGCGGTCAGCAGGTTGTTGCGGGCGTCGTTGCGCAGCTCGCGCAGGGGAATCTGCGAGCCGGTGACGATGATCGGCTTCCCCAGTCCGCGAAAGATGAAGGACAGAGCCGAAGCCGTGTAAGCCATGGTGTCAGTGCCGTGCAGCACCACGAAGCCGTCGAACGCTTGATAGCGCTCGGCGATCTCCCGGGCGATGTCGCTCCAATCCGCTGGCTCGATGTTGGCGCTGTCGATCAGCCGGCTGCACTCGTGCACCTGGTAGTCGGGCATCTGGGCGCCGGGGAAAGTGGGCAGCATGGCGGTGATCAACTCCTGCAGGCCGCCCTCGGGGACGTAGCCGTCCGGAGTCGAGCGCATGCCAATGGTGCCACCGGTGTAGAGGATGAAAATCCGTTTGCTCACGCCACCACCTCAACCGGTTGGGTACGGGTCGCCAGGGACTTCCGAACCAGCGCCAGGGCCAGCAGGTCGGTGACATCCACCAAACGTTGGTGACGCTTTGGCATGCCAATGAGCGGCAGCTCCGTGCATGCCAGCAGCACCGTCTCGGCCTGCAGGGTATCCAGCAGGGCGGCGAAGCGCTGGGCTAGACCCGGGGCTTCGCCGCCGTAGGCCTTGACCTCATAGATCAGTCGGTGCAGGGCCAGCCCGTCGGCTGGCAACTCAACCTCCACGTGCTCGAGCAGACCGCGGTAGGGTGACCACGGCCCCATGTCGGTGACCGGACGGGCTCCCAGCAGGGCGACCCGCTCGAGCCCGTTGGCCCGTACGTAGTCGCTGACCACGTCGCCGACCGATATCAACTTCGCCGGCAGCCCCAGCGCCGTCAGCCGGTGCTGGTAGTAGTTGAGGGTGTTGCAGGCAATCCCGTAGTAGTCCACGTGGGGGGCGAGCGCCGTGGCGACCCGGCACAGGCAACGCCAGACCGCGGCGTCGTTGCGCTCCAACTCCATGGAGAGACCGAGCTCCGGCTCGGAGAAGACCGTGACCGTCGGAGCGCTCAGGTCGCCTTTGTAGCGCTCACCCATGAGCACCCGATTGGCACGCAGGATTTTCGCCCAGAGATCCAGCCCCGCCTCCGGACCGGAGCCCGTGATGATGCCGAGGCGATCGCGACTGGCGCGCGGCAGGCTCTCATTCGGCACGGTCCACCCCCGTCACCACCGGGCCCGTGGCGGTCGCAGCGCGGGCGCTGACCGGGCCGCCTACATCCGCCCAAGCCTTGGGGTCGATGTCCAGGTCGGCGAAGCGCGCCGGGTCGAACACCGGCTTATCGTGCCCGGCCTGGATTTGGCTCTCGAAGTCGTTCATCAGGCGCAGGCCCACCTTGAACAGGAGCACCAGGGCGGTCAGGTTCACGAGTGCCAACAAGCCCATGGTGACGTCGGCAAAGCCGAACACCGTTCCCAAGTTCTGTACCGAGCCCCACATCACCAGCATTAGGGTCAGCACCCGGAACCCGGTGAACAAGGTTTTGTTCTCCTCGCTGAAGTAATTAAGACTGTTCTCACCGAGATAGTAGTTGTAGATGATCGAGGTGAAGGCAAAGAAGAACAGTGCCACCGTCACGAACACGCGGCCCCACTGGCCCACGTGCTCACCCAGAGCGGCCTGGGTCAGCGAGATGCCGCCGACCTCCACGCCGGGCTGATAGACACCGGACAACAAGATGATCAGGGCCGTGCAGGAGCACAGGATCAGGGTGTCGATGAACACGCTGAGGGATTGCACCAAGCCCTGGTTGACCGGATGCCGCACGAAGGCCACCGCAGCCACGTTGGGCGCGCTGCCGAGACCGGCCTCGTTGGAGAAGAGGCCGCGCTTGACACCGAAGAGTATCGCGGCGCCCATGCCACCACCGATCGCGGGCTCGAGTCCGAAAGCGCTCTTCACGATGAGGGCGAATACGCCGGGAACTTCACCCAGGTTCGTACCAATGACGTACAGCGCCATCAGGAAGTAGCCCAGCGCCATGGCCGGAACCACATACTCGGCCACCTCGGCGATACGCTTGATGCCACCGAAGATGATGAGGCCGAGCATCACCACCGTCACGATGCCGGTCACGTAGGTCGGTACACCGAAGGTGTCGTGGAAGGACGTGGCCACCGTGTACGACTGCACGGCATTGAAGCCGAAGCCGAAAGTCACCAACAGCAGCACCGAGAACGTGGCCGCCAGCCATCGATTGCCCAGCCCGCGCCGGATGTAGTAGGCGGGGCCACCGCGATAGGTGCCGTCGGGCTCGGCGTTCTTGAACAGCTGCGCCAGCGAGCATTCGAAGAAGCTGGTGGCCATGCCCATCAGGCCGATCATCCACATCCAGAACACGGCGCCCGGCCCGCCCAGCGTGATCGCCACGGCGACGCCGGCGATGTTGCCGGCGCCCACCCGTCCGGCGACGCTCAGGGTCAGGGCTTGGAAGGAGCTGAGATGACCAGCCTCATGATGGAAAGCCTGGCCAAAGATGCGAAACATTCGTCCGAAATAGCGGAACTGGACGAATCGGGACCGGATGGTAAAGGTGAGGCCCAGGGCGATCAGCACTACGATCAGCACTTTGCCCCACAGCAGGTCGTTCAAAAGCTCGAGCATGACAGTTCCTCCCAACGAAACGCTGCCATTGAAACAACTGGGGCCCGTCCTGAGAATTTCGCTTGCTTGCTTGCGGCGACGCTAACTGGCGCGCCAGGCGCGCCACTGAGCGCCATCGTCGGTGACGTGCAAGTGCTCACGGGGTGCTCAAAGGGAGATTTCGCCCAGACCTTCGGCGGCGCACCGCCGCGCAGCCAACAAGTTGGCTGTAAAAGCGCCCGCGGGGGGTGACGCAGCGTCTGCCGCTGCACCTGAGCCAGGCGATCCTGGCCGGCGATCGGCGTTGGCCAGTGCATGCTCATCGCCTTCGACCTCAACGGCGCCCACTGCGCACCTCATCGGCCGGATCGGGCATGGGCGCGGTCACCGGTGCCGCTCCGGGCCAGAGATCCGGCTGCCGTGCAGCGGCCAACCCCGTCGCCGGTCGCAGGCCGGGCGCGCCGGCGACCCGGCGGAGCCGAATGCAGCGGTTATAGAAGTGGTCCTCCAGGGGGCTGCTGCCGATGCTGACGACGGTGGTTCCGGCTAGCTCCTGGTCGAAAATCGAGAGCATGAGCCCACGGTGCTCCACGTCGAGGGCGCCCAGCGCTTCGTCCATGAAGACGGCCTTCGGTCGGTGCAGCAGCAGCCTCGCAGCGTCAGCCGCTGCTGCTCCTCCAATGTCAGCTCCCGGTCCCAGCGCTGGTCCTGGTCGAGCAGAGGTAGCAGATGGCCGAGCCCCACTCGTTCCAGAGCGGCAGGGATGGCGTCGGCGGCGACTTCGCCGGCGGGACTCGGGTAGGTCACCGCTGCGCGCAGGCTGGCGAGGGGTAGGTACGGGCGCTGCGGGATGAACATCAAGGTCGCCCGCGGCGGCATCTGAATTGCGCCCTGCCCCCAGGGCCAGATCCCGGCCATGGCCCGGAACATGGCGCTCTTCCCCACGCCCCGGCGGCCCATGATCAGCAGCCGTTCGCCGGGCTGCAGCTCGACCCGCGAAGGCTCCAGGGCGACTTGGCCGTCGGGCAGCGCGACTCGCAGGTCGGTGAAGACGATCCCGTTGCCCTCCTGCTCCAGGTATTCGATGTGGCCGGTCGTGGCAGGCAGCATATCCAAGGTCGGCAGCGCTTCCCGGAAGCTCGCGACCCGCAGCAAGGTGGCGCGCCAGTCGGCGATGGCCGGGAAGTTGTCCACAAACCAGCACGGGGCCGACTGCACGTGCCGGAACGCGTCTACGGCCATCATCAGGCCGCCGAAGCTGAGGCTGCCCTGAAAGTAGCCGGGGGCGACGGCCAGCACCGGGACGATCAGAGCCAGCCAGCCGTAGCCCTAGGTGATCCAGGTCAGACGGGCCAGCGCATTGGCCAGCCGACGGGTGATGGCCACCACCCCCTCGACTGGGCGGTTCAGGGCGCGGCGCTCGTCGCCTTCGCCACCGTAGAGCGCGATGGCCTCGGCGTTCTCGCTGATCCGCACCAAGGCGAAGCGGAGCTCGGCCTCGCGGGCGTAGCGCTCCGCATTGATACCCACCAGCGGTCGCCCAACCCGCCAAGTCAGCCAAGAGCCGCTGAGGGCATAGGCGAGCGCAGGCAGTCTCTCCTCATCGGTGCCGGCACCTGCGGTCGGCAGTCGCTCCGACTCGCCAATTGCCTCTGAATGACGTCACGGCGCCCGAATCCACCCGACGAGGGGTTCGCCAGCGCATTTCTTCCCCTCCCGCCGCTCCTCTGGACAGCCGACGCCGTTGCGGCGCCGCTGACCTCGCAGCTCAAACGCGGTCATCGTTGGGTCATCCCCTCTCGTCGAACAGCCCCCGCTGCGGCGGTGCCCGGCTCGGCGGCCGCATCAAAGCTTCGGGCTCAGCCGCTTTCGCATCCAGGTGGGTGAGGGTGAGCCGGATAGACAGGAAGTGACTACATGTCACTACTTGCCGGCGAACGCCCGGCCACGGATGGCCGGGCCGGGGTGTCACGAAACCCCAAACCTTGCGCCAGGGACGGCGGCCTCACCGTCGTTCGGAGTCGCGATTCGGCATCCTCGATGCAGGCGATGATCCGCAACGCCCCGCCACAGGCCGGGCAAGTCTCGATGTCGATACCGAAAACCCGCTTGAGGCGCTGCGCTTGAGGCTCAGCGAGGCGCGCCGTTCGGCGGCTGTCGGCTCCTCCGGATCCTCCGGATCCTCCCTGATGCCATGCTGACCGCCCCTGCCCCGCTTGGCCGGCGTCACCCGCGCGCGATGTTTGCTCTTTGGCGCAAACACCCCGTTATAAGCGTGTCAGAGCCTGCCCCGGACTCGATCCGGGGTTGACCCGCGGCGTCGGCTACCTGAGGCCGCCAACCGGGCGATGAAGTCGAGCGGCTCGAAGATGACGTGCGTGGTCCCGTCGCGGTAAGGGGTCTTCAGCTGGTAGCGGACATTCCCGTTCGGAGTGAGCGACAGGCGCTGTTCCGAGACCGCCGGACGGCTGATGGTGCTGCATAGCCGTTCGAGCTTCTTGCGGTCATCCGCTCTCGCCGCTACCCCGGCTTGGAGAGCGAGAACCCGGCCACCTTGCCCACCCCGTCATCCAACGGCTCACCGCAGGCCGACAGCATCTGTAGCGTGAATATCTTGCGGCCTTGGTTAGCGGCCCGACGGCGATCCGGTAGGTGATCGACGAACCCCCAACGGTCTTTGATTAGCGGTTGGAGAAGCCACCCGTGGCGCAACCTCAATGACCTGACAACCCCCAGCCCGGCCTTCCATGGCCGGGCGTTCGCCGAACTGCGAAGTGACATTGAGTCACTTCGGTTTCGGTTCACCCATCGGCCCGGCCTCGAGGTCGTCGCCGGCCAGAGTGCTGTTCTCCGCATCACGCGTAAGCCACCCCTGCCGTTCGAGGTACCGGCCGATGCGCAGCGCGAGGATCTGGGCCAGTCGGGTGAGCTCGGCACCCGTCGGCGCCTCCACCCAGCGGATTCGCAGTGAGCCGTCGGGATGCGCGACATACACCCCATCGAGGAACCGCATGTGGACGTGAAGGTTGAGATCAAAGCGCTACCGAAGCGCTGGATCAGGGTGACCGCGCCGGTCTGGGCGGTCTTGCGGCAAATCCCCGCCTTCTCGATCAGGTGGGTGGCGATGCAGCG
>CAZLYT010000011.1:0-10014 GCA_964563515.1 uncultured Candidatus Competibacteraceae bacterium
ACCACCTGCTCACGCGCCGCCGCCACCGCATCGAACATGCGGGGAAAGAATGCCTCTCCATCCACGAACAGCTGGTACTGATTGCCGTCCCGCCAGGGAAAGTTGCCTGCTTGCCCTCCAGCCATGGTTTGATCTGATCCCCCTCGTGCTTCGCAACAAGAATGGCACACTGGCCCAACGCTGCAGCGGGACGATGCCTGGAAGGTCGTCAGAGCAAGCTGGAACCAGGCCACGCTAGCAGAGCTCCTGGGTGCCGGAACGGCGCAATAGGCGCACCGGCGCTAGCGGCGGCGCCTGCAGCAGCTACCATTGCCGCAACGCTCCGACCGCCAACCGCAGTCCGAGGCACGAAACGAGAGGACCTGATGATGGTTCCGACGCAAGCTTCATCGGCTGCGCTGGTGAGCTCTCCGGTAGTGGGATACGCGCTGGCGTGGTAAGTCGTGCGCTGCAGGTCAGCCGCGCGGTAGTCGAGGGTGGCTTCGACTTTCACGCGGAGATCGCACGGGGCCTGGTTGACCGCGGCGCCGAGCTGTTGACCGTGTTTCAATGCGGGTCCATGGACTCGGCCCGTGAGCGAGCCTTCCCCGGGCGTATTCTGTGCCTGGACGCAAACCGCCGGCGTCGCTTCAAGCGCCTGCCCTGGTTTGCGCTCAAGCTGTGGCGGGAAACGGTAAGGGGGTCGGTGGATCTCGCAATCTGCCACCACCTCCCCGCCGCCCGTGCGGTGGATTGGCTAATGCGGACAGGTCGGGTTCGGCGTCCCTATCTAGTGGTACACCACTACAACTACTTCGATCCCACCGATAACGAAGGTCGCGAGCGCGGTCGCTTTCTGCATGCCGCACTGAGCCGGGGATGGCGAGTGATCGGTGTCTCCCGCGCCATCTGCGACAACATCCGTGAGACGGTGCCGCCGGCAAGCGCGGCGGCCTGCTTGACCATCCACAACGCCATCGACGTGGATGCCCTGGAACGCGGCCTAGTCAACCGGCAGAGGGCCCGCGAGACGCTGAAACTGCCACTTGATGCCTTCGTATTCGGCACCATCGGCCGTTTGGTGCCCTTCAAGGCCCACGACGAGCTGCTGGAGGCTTTCGCCGGGGTGCAGGAGCGCATGCCCGGCAGCCGTCTCATCGTAATCGGCCGCGGGCCATTGGAGGAGCAGTTACGACGTCGCGTCACAGAGCTCGGTCTCCAGGGCAAGGCCATGATCTACGGCTTTCTGGACCAGGCGGCACACTACCTGCGCGCATTCGATGTCTTCGTGCTGCCCTCACATCACGAGCCCTTCGGCCTGGTACTGCCGGAGGCGATGACGGCGCGGCTACCCATCATTGCCAGCGACAGCGGCGCCAGCCTCGAAATCGTTCCTCCGGAAGCCGCCATCTTCCCGACCGGTGACCAACAAGCCTTGGCCGATGCCCTCCTGGCCTTGTTCCGCGCCTCGCCCGAGGCCCGGGCACGGTGGGCAGAAGCCGGCTATCGTCGGGTGCAGTCGGCGTTTCGGATTGCTGACTTCCAGCGCGCCTACGGCGACCTACTCGCTTTCGCGCCGGAACTGTGAGGGCCTCGCGCTCAATCCGTATCGCCGCGCTCGGTATCACCGTGCTGGCGCGCGCTGGTGTGCCGGTTGAAGTCAAACGCTGCTTTCGCACCCCAACCTCATGATGGGGGACCACCAAGCCTCCCAGTTCAAAGAGTTGAGCGTGAATCTGTCAAACCCAACTGAGCCAACCCCGCTCCGCGTCCAGCTGAGGCTGACTGAGTATTTGCTGCATATAAGGAAAAGCCCAATGAGTTTGTTCATTGATCGGGTGCACAGACTTCCGCGAGTTTGGTCGAATCGTGAGCTATCAAAATATGCCCACCTCTTTCGAGGCGCAGTTGCCAACATAAGCGGGTGGAAGGACATAGACAAAGAAGGAAAGCACTATAAAGACTACTTCGTCAATGCTAGCAGTTACACTATAACAAACTACGAAGCGGAAGCCAGAGGATTAATGGGCTACAAGGACGAGATCTTCTTGAATCTCGAAACTGATCTACCCCATGAACTGTATCAGCGATTCGACGTGGTTTTTAACCACACCACGCTGGAGCATATTTACGATGCACGAAAGGCATTCGCCAATCTGTGCAACATGTCAAAAGATGTTGTGATTATTGTGTTGCCCTTTTTACAGCAGTATCACTCAGATTACGGCGACTACTGGCGCTTCAGCCCGCTGGCCATCAAGAGACTTTTCGAGGACAACGACTTCGGCTTGCTCTATCAGAGCTTCAATAGCCACGTCCTCAGCTCTGTCTACGTATTCACCATTGCATCCAAGCAGCCAGCGCAATGGCGAGATAATTTCGAATGGGCATTCGATTGCCGAGATCCCAAAGGGAGCGGCACAGAGCCATATATTGGTTGCAATGCAATTCCTAATGTTGGTCACAAGTTTCGGGCATTCCTTAGCCAGCTAACGAGGCGGCACAGTCGGAAATAATCGACGACTCAGTCTGCGGTTGTCTGGGCGCTTTGCGCTCACCGGAGCGTCCTTCCACAGCTATGAGCCATGCCGGCGAACAACAACCAGAACATCCGCCAATCATGGTTTAAGTGTCGGAAATCCGTTGTGCTGTAGATGGCAATCAATGCGAAGCCGCAGATGAAAAATATAGCGTCCTCGCGGCGGATTCTACCGTCCCGGTAACCCTGCCAGATCGGCCAGATTAGTGCCGCCACCACCCCGCCCAACACCAACACACCAATGATCCCGAGCGTGAACAGCGCTTGCACGTAGGCGCTGTGAAGGTGGTCCCAGGGCTCACCGCCGAGGAAGTTCAGTGCCGGATCTTCGGAAGCGGACAAAAGCGGTTCCACGCTACCCGGGCCCCAGCCCAGCAGTGGCTGCTCGCTCCAGCGCTCGAGTCCATATCGCCACATGTGGAGCCGCAACGTCGAGGCGGTAAGGGGCACAGTGTCCAGGCCCTGCTCGAGCGCCCTCCAGGCGGCGCCGCCATCGGTTCTGACCCGCTCCAACACCGGGCCTGCGTTCAGGGCGGCGACCACTAGCGCCGTCAACAGAAACCCCCAAATAAGGATTCGGCGGCCACTGACTCCTGCCCCGGCAGACCAATAGCGCCAGATGACAGCTACCGGCAGAACCAGCAACAATCCAAGCAATGGGCCGCGCGACTTGCTGGCAAAAAACGCCCAAACCAAGAAGACTACGGCAACCCACAGCAAGATTACTACGAAGCGCGTCATCCGTTTGCTCCCAGCGCCTTCGGCGCTGATGGCGTCACCGCCCCAAACCGCGATCCCCAGTAACACAATGCTGATGTAAAAAGCGTACACCACAGAGCGATTCCAGTACCCACCAAAGCGGCCTCCCCCGCCAATCTCGGCGAGGGTCGAAGCGTCTAGCGCCATTACCGAGCCGATGAGGAGGCCCACCGCAGCCAGAATGGCAGCGACTCTCAAGCCCGATGGCCTAAGCGAGATCACCCAGGCCACGGGGGAGAACATTAGCAGCTGGATCCAGGCCAGCCCGTAGTTCCATTGCATCGCCTCAGTTTCGGGCGCCTCCATGACAGCCAACTGGGTCCGTACCAATATATAGATTATGCCGGCTGCGCAAATCCAGAAGAGGGGAGCAGCCATTGCCCAATGCCAAGCCCGCGGCCGCACAGTGAACATGAGCATCACCAGCGCGACGCCGGTGGAACTGAGCGCGGGCCCCAACCAGATGCCCAAGGCAAACAAGTACAAACCAAAGACCGCGATGCGCTCATTCAGAGCCACTAGCGTCGCCCGTGATAAGCGATGGTTGGCGGGCTCTTTTAGGAACATCGTTCAGCACTGCGCCGACTATTGGCGATTTCGCTAGCTGCGGCAACAGGTGGAATAAAGTAGAAAGGCTCGAAAAGATTCGGCGCAATCACCGACAACTCGCGATCATCGCGCTTAACCGACCTCCATCGGGGAACATAATGGCTTGCAACATTCCCAACAATTCGGCATGGTTGTGCCGCCATGCGGCCCGAGTCCCCCACACTCACTAGGACTGTCCTATATATCGGCCGCAGCCGGCTGCACCGGCGTCGCGCCAATCTCCTGCAGACACTCCACACGTGCGCGGCTCTGAATCAGGTCGGAGTGCCAACGGTTTTGGAGCTGCCGCCCTGGCACGCGATCGATGTAGCTGCGGCTTTGGCAGGTTTCGGTGTAGAGCCCACCCTCCCAATTCGATCGCGCCAGCTCTTGCACCGTCGCTGGCCGGTCGGCTGGTTTACCCGTTTCCATCGTCGGCGGCTGTTGCGGGCCAGCGCGGTATACGTACGTAATCCGGAGCTGTCGCTGGCATTGTCGGAGACAGGCATCCCGCATCACTTCGAGGTGCACCAGGTTCGGTCTTTGGCGGAATGCGGTTGGCTGGATGCAGTGGTACGGTTCCATCGCGCGGGGATCATCCGTTGGCTGGTACCGATCAGTCAGGCAGCGGCAAATGCGCTGACCGCTGCCGGCGCTGACCCGGCGCGCCTGCACGTTGCCCCTTCGGGCGTGGATACCGAGCTCTACCAACGCGTACCACCGTTGCGCGCCGATGCTCTGACAAGGATGCGGGCACTGTATATCGGCAGAATCAGCCGCACACGGGGACTCGACGTCTTGCGCCACTTGGCTGCGCGACAAATCGCTGAAATCCAGCTGGTTGGCGAGCAGGAGGACGCTCTGGTACCCCAATCCGGTCTCAGCTTGCGAGACTTCGTCGCGCCAGTGTATGTGCCCGAACTCTATCACGACGCCACCGTCGTTTTGCTTCCCTATCAACCCGATCTGCCCCACGGTGATGCCATCAGTCCGCTGAAGTTATTCGAGGCGATGGCGGCGGGCCGCCCCATCATCGCGAGCGATCTGCCCAGCATTCGGGAAATCATCGACCACGAGCGTACCGGGCTCATTGTCCCGGCGACGGATCTCGCGGCCTGGGAGCGGGCCGTCGAGAGATTGCGGGCGAATCCAACATTCGCCGTGACCCTTGCGCGCAACGCCCGGCAGGCAGCAGAGGCCTACAGTTGGCGGTCCAGGGCGGCGGGTATCGCCGAGCATGTCGGATTACCGCGATCGGGCCCATGACAGTGGCCCGAGTTGCAGTGCTGATTCCAAGCTTCGGCGATGGCGGCGTCGAGCGGATGATGGTGAATATTGCCCGCGGCTTGGCTGGCGTCGGTGCGCACGTGGACTTCATCACCGTGAGCGCGGAAGGTCCGTACTTGGACACTCTGCCGCCGACCGTGGGGCGGGTCATGCTGAGCTCCGCCGACCTGCGACGTGAGCTGGTCGATTATCTGCACCTGTACCAACCGCAAGCCCTGCTCTCCGCTAAGTTGAAGGACGACGCGCTGGCCTTGGCGGCGGCACGTGAGGCCGATGTTAGGAGTCGCGTTTTCGCGCGTGTGGGAACTACGTTTTCGGCCCACCGAGACTCTCGCCGGCGCAGATTTCTCAAGGACTGGTTGCGAGCTCGCACGCTGCGTCGGTTGTATCGGCAAGTCGACGGCATAATCTGCGTTTCCGAGGGTGTCGCCGATGACTTGTGCGCTCTGACCGATTTGCCTCGGGAGCGGATACACGTGGCGCCTAATCCGGTAGTGACCCCGGAGTTGCTCGAGCAGTCCGCGACGCCGGTGGATCACCCGTGGTTCGCACCGGACCAACCCCCCGTGATTCTGGGTGCAGGCCGTTTGGGCTCGGCGAAGAATTTCGCGCTACTGGTGGCCGCGTTTGCACGGCTGCGGGCTCAGCGTGCTTGTCGGCTAATGATCATCGGCGAAGGCCGCAGGCGCGACGAGCTCTTGAGCCTTGCCCGCCGGCTTCAAGTCTCGGCGGACATCGCCCTGCCCGGTTTCGTGCACAACGCATATGCTTACATGGCAAAAGCTGCACTCTTTGTCCTCAGCTCGAATGTAGAAGGGTCACCAAACGTATTGACCGAGGCGCTCGCATGCGGCACACCAGTGGTGGCCACTGATTGCCGTAGCGGGCCAAGGGAAATCCTTGCCGGCGGCCGTTACGGTCGACTCGTGCCAGTGGGTGACGAGCAATCATTGGCCGAAGCCATGGCAGCGACCTTGGCCGAAACTCCCAATCCCGCCGAGCTTCAGCAGGCGGCGTCGCGCTACACGCTGGCGCGGAGTGCCGAGGCCTACATGAGGGCGCTCGGCCTGGAACCGAAGCAGCTTTGAGCCAAGCACCGCGTATCGCGATTTTCGCGTCCACATCAGGGCACAGCGGCGTCGACCGGGCCATGAAGAATCTTATCCCGGCGATGGTAGAGCGCGGATATCAGGTGGATTTGTTGAAAGTGCGGCGCCACGGCCCAGATATTGTTCTCGGTCATCCGCTGTTCCGCACCGTCGATCTCGGCACTCGTCACACCTACAACGCTGTGGTGCCGGTAATGCGGTACCTCAAGAGTTACCGACCGGCGGCCATGTTGTGCGATAAGGATCGTGTCAATCGGACCGCCCTGCTCGCACGTTGGCTGTCCGGGCAAAGTACTCGCCTGGCGCTCCGCTCGGGCACCACCATCTCCGTGGATCTATCGCACAGGGGATCGTTTCAACGTTGGCTCCAGCGCACATCCATTGGCAAGCTATACAAGTATGCGGACAACGTCATCGTCACTTCGCGGGGCGTGGCGGACGACATGGCCAGCTACACCGGCCTACCCCGCGATCGCATTAGCGTCGTGGCAAGTCCCGTCGTGCCGGATGCCCTGCTGACCCAGCAGTTCTCGCCGCCCGACCACCCGTGGTTCGCACCAGGCGAGCCACCCGTGATCCTGGGGGTGGGCGAGCTCTCGTATCGCAAAGGCTTTGACGTGCTGCTCAACGCATTCGCTCGCCTGCGCCAGAAGCAGATTTGCAGGCTGATGATTCTGGGGGAAGGCTCACGCCGCGACCCACTGTTGGTGATGGCGCGAGAACTCGGCGTCTCTGACGATTTCGCGTTGCCTGGCTACGTTGATGATCCCTATGCCTTCATCGCTGGGGCCGCCATGTTCGCCATGACCTCCCGTTGGGAGGGGATGCCCTTCGTGTTGATCGAAGCGCTGGCGGTAGGAACACCCGTAGTCGCCACGGACTGCCCCAACGGGCCCGCGGAGGTACTCGACAACGGCCGTTTCGGCCGACTTGTCCCAGTCGACGATGCCGAGGAATTGCACCTCGCAATAGCCGATACACTGAATGCTCCGCGAGGGCTGGCGCCCCCTAGGCAGGTCATCCAGCCCTACACGATTTCGGCGTCCACCGATGCATATCTTCGAGCACTGGGATTACCGAGCCGAGTCGCAGGCTAGGAAGTCGCTGACACCGCCCTCACTCAGCGACGCATCGGACGACGCATCGGACGACGCATCGGACGGCTCATGTGCCACTGCGAGAATGTACGCCCCCGATATCTGCGCGCCTGACGTCGAACCACTCGAAATCCCTGGGCGCGAAAAAATGCCAGCGCAGTCCGGCTGACGTCCGCCGTAAGTCTGGCCAGACGCCGCGACCGCGCCGCATCGATCAGCTGACGCATCATTGCCCTCCCCACCCCGCTTCCCTGATAGCTGCGATGCGCGTAGAAGCAGTCGATATGGCCGTCCGGCACCAGCTCGGCAAAGCCGGCCACCTGACCATCGACCTCCGCCACGAATACCAAGCGGTCACGAAAGCGCCGCAGCCAATAGCCCCCCGCACCAATCCGGGGAGCCCAGGCCTCGATCTGCTCGGGGCGGTAGTCTCGAGCGTTGACGTGGCGCACGGTCTCGAAATAGAGCCTGGCGATGGCGGGCACATCGGCTCGACGCCAGGGACGTACGATGGTGGAAAGGAAGCTCTGCCCTGATGGCATGATTGCATCGACGCCCCGACTGCGGGTGGGTGCATCGTAGCCCACCGTTGCCGCAGTTGCTGCCGGCCGTTTTGGGTTTGCGAAACGACTGGGTGCATCATGACCCCTTGTTTTCGTGATTAAGAGCGAAGCCGCGTGCCGGAGCTCCCCGACTTCGAAACCCTGAAGCCCTGCCTCGATGCCCCGTCCTTGCACCAGCGAACCGAGAACGTGGATGTGAGCGCGCCTCGAATGCTGCGTGGCACTGCCGCCAGCACCGTTCGCGAACCTCTCACGGGCAGCGTGCTGCATTTGGGCATGACCGCGTTCCTAGCTGTTGCCGCACCGGCAGGAAGGCGCTGGCTGTTCACGCTGCGGGGGCGATGTGCAGCGCAGGAAGGCAGCCGGTCGAACGTGTTATCGCTGCCCGCAGTACCAGCACTAGCGGCTAGCGGCCGTCGACCAGCATCAGAAAGCGATCGACGAACGCCACCTTCGAGGCCGATCGAGCGTGGCGCACAAAGCAGCAGCCCGCGCCACCAGATGTCGGATGGAACATGAGTCAATCGAAACGCGTTGAAGCTGGGATCGAGCCTAGAACCCGCACTCCCCGCACGGAAGTCACAGCCATCGATGCCGTCATCTTCGACATGGACGGCGTCATCACCGATACGGCCGAGGCACACGCGGCCGTGTGGAAGCGTCTGTTCGACGACTTCTTGAGACGGCGGGAGGAGACTACGGGCGCGCCGTTGGACCCGTTCGACGACGACGCCGACTATCGGCGCTACGTGGATGGCAAGCCTCGCTACGACGGCGTCCACAGCTTTCTCGAGGCGCGGGGCATTCATCTGCCCTGGGGCAGCGCCGAGGACGGTCCCGATCAGGACACGATTTGCGGTCTGGGCAACCGCAAGAACGGCTACTTCCAAGATTGGCTCGAGCACGACCAGGTCCGGCCCTTCCCCGATGCGGTCGCCTTCATCAATGAGCTGCGCCAGGCTGGTAAATCAGTTGGAGTGTTCTCATCCAGCCGCAACGCGGGCGCCGTGCTTGCCAGCGCCGGCGTGCTCGACCTGTTCGACGCCAAGGTCGATGGCGTCGATCTCAACAATCTGGGCAAGCCGGGGAAGCCCGATCCCTGGATGCTGCAAGAGGCGGCTCGACGGCTCCACGTCGAGCCCAGTGAGACGGCGGTGCTGGAGGATGCAGTCTCGGGCGTGCAAGCCGGTGCCGACGGGGGCTTTGGCCTCGTCATCGGTGTGTCGCGCCTTCGCTCCGACACGCGCCAGGCCACGGCTCTGCGCGACGCCGGCGCCGATATGGTGGTCACCGCGCTCAGCGAGCTGCGCTGCGATCTCCACGGGCTAGCGCTGAAGACGCTGCACGCACTCCCCTCCGTGTGGCATCACGAGTCCGAGCTTGGCGCCCGACTGGCCACCCGGAAGCTGGCGCTGTTCCTGGACTACGACGGAACCCTGACTCCGATCGTCGAAGATCCGGCCAAAGCCGTGTTGGCGGTCGAGATGCGAGACCTAGTGTCCCGTCTAGCCGATCGTTATCCCGTGGCCATCATCAGCGGCCGCGACCTCGAGATCCTGCGAGAACTGGTGCGAATCGACTCCGCCTACTACGCCGGCAGTCACGGCTTCGATCTGGCGGGGCCCGGCGGCTGGCGCCGGCGGCTCGGCCAAGGCGAGGCCTTCCTACCCGATCTGGAGGCCGCAGAACAAGCCTTGCGGGAGCAACTGACGGACATAGCCGGGCACCAGGTGGAGCGCAAGTCCTTCGCCATTGCCGTGCACTACCGGGGAGTCGCCAATGGCGATCTGCGCCGCCTCGAACAGGTCGTGGACCAGGTCGTTGACGCTCATCACAAGCTCCGCAAGGGTCGCGGCAACAAAGTGCTCCAGATCCAGCCCGACACCCAATGGGACAAGGGCCAGGCGGTGGAATGGTTGCTGAAGCACCTGGATCTGGACCGCGCCGAGGTGCTGCCGATCTACATTGGCGACGACATCACCGACGAGGATGCATTCCGCGCCCTGTCTGGTCGGGGACTCGGGGTCGCGCTGCTGGACGGCGAGCGCAACACCTCCGCCGACTACTCCCTTAACGGGCCGGAGCAGGTCCGC
>CAZLYT010000012.1:0-2745 GCA_964563515.1 uncultured Candidatus Competibacteraceae bacterium
CACAGCCCTGGGCCGACCTGCCGAAGGTGCTGGAGCTGGCCAAGCGCCCGAACGCGGTGATCAAAGTCAGCGGCGCCTGCACGCTGTCCCAGGAACCCTATCCCTTCCCGGACATCTGGGACCCGCTCGCCCGCGTGTTCGATGCCTGGGGCTTCGACCGCTGCTTGTGGGGCACCGACTGGACTCGCGCCTTCGCAGTCGTCAACTACGAACAGGCCGTCGAGCCCTTCCGTCTCACCGACCGCCTGAGCGAGAGTGAGCGCGCGATGCTGATGGGTGGTGCCTGCGCCAAGGCTTACGGCTGGTCGCCGAAGAAAGGCTAGGCGACCCGCCGCTCGATCGCCGTCCGCCGGGAACACGTAGGTTACCGCACTGACCAGAGCCTGGGCGGCGAAGACTTGGGCAGAGACGGCCTAGTCACCTTACCCCAGGCCTTCCCCATCCAGCGCTGTTCACTGCCATCCTTCCCGCTCCTGGGCCGTGAGGCGTTGGGGCGACACGCCACTCTACGGGTCATTAAGCCGTGCGATGTCTTGCAACCCCAGGCGGATGATGGCTGCATCCCGTGCCTGCGTCGCCTCCTCGGGCGTGTCGTACAGGCCAAGGACACGGTAGTGACCGCCGATGCTGAGGGTGGCCCGGTACCTGCCGGTGCGGCCCACGGCATGCACCCCTCGGTCGCGCTGGGGATGGGGGCGCCGCAGGGTGACGCCGCCCCGCGTGGTAATGATGAGATTAGTGCGGCGCAGGTCCAGCAGCTGACGGTGGACGTCGGCCGGCATCTGGTACGCCACCACCCCGGGACGTAACCGCTCGCCGCTGTCAATATCTTGCAGCCCGGCAATCACCCGGGCCAACGCGATGATCGTGCGCGACCTACCCTGCTTACGCTGGCGCTGCGCATAGACGTGCGGGCCTTGCCTGGCCACGTACCAGGGATACCGCCGCACGTCGTCTTCCCACCCCGCATCGATCCAGGCCGTCCAGCCCTGCGTTAAGAGCAGCGTTATGCTGACGTTGTTATCCGGTTTGGCAGCATGCAGCCGGTTCATCCGCCGCAGCACCTCGGCGCCGTGCTCCAGGCGCTGCTGGCGCTTGTGCGACGTCACCAGGTTGGCTTTGCGATAATCGAGCCGGTCGCCATTGTGAAAGGTAATATGGCCGCTGTGAGGCACGATCTCCTGGGACAGGGCGAGGGCTGGGTGTTCCTGCACTGCCCGCTCCCCAACGCAGCGTGACCGATAGATCGGGCCTGGCGCTTCGGGTGTGCCCTGCATGACCCAGCGGTAGGTCGCCAGATGCGCGTAGTCGTCATCGTCGACCCGGGCATAGGCGATGATCTCCTTACTGCGGCCCGCATAGATGGGTAGACGCTGAGTCATGCCGCTCTCCTTCTGCACATATGCCGTTCCTTCCCCAGTGCCGCTGGTTCCAGCGCCAGTAACATCCGCACCCCTACCGCTCCGCTTCGGCCTCGACCGTCTCCTTGCGGCACTGCCACACCACGACGCCGTCCGCCGCCTGCCACCTGTCCATTGCCGAATCGTGCTTCATCTTGTCCACTTGACGACGGACTGCCTCCAGCCCCTTGCGATCACTCACCGGGTAGAATATCGGGTGCTTGAGGCCACCACACTCCGCATCGAGGTCTTGCATCACACTGGTGAGCTGAACGCCTGCATCCACCAGTCGCTCGGCCAGAAATGGCGTTTTACGCCCCGCGTCTTCTGTCCAGCGCATCTTCCGAATCGTGTGGAGATTCCCCACGAGCACCACAATGCGATCAAATGGACCGGAAGCGAGGCGGGTGCGGATATGTCTCGCCATGGCTGCGTCCCGTACCCGCTCGTGATCACGGGCATAGATCGCCGCTAGGGTGATTAACGGTCCATGTGTCCGATAGAGCACCGATAGCTCAACCAGCATCTTCTGGAAAGAGGGCGAGTCAATGATCGGGTGAGCGAGCCCTTCGGGTGTCCGTTTGCCGACCAGGACCGCGTCGAGAGCGTCTTGTTGGGCTGCCGAGACTTCCAGCCCGACGAGGACACGCTCCCCTTTGGCGATGAGTTGGGTTACGAGATCGATGAACAACACCGGGCTTTCTGGCTTCTGGTGGGTTTCTCCAATCATGAGAACCTGACAATCGCCACAGAGAGTCAAGATGGCGGTGGTGATGGGTGCGAGTTCGGGATGTGCCGGACTGCCCCAGCTCCTGAGCGGTATCAGGAAGAAGATGAGGCAGCAGAGCATCATGATCAGGCAGTGCATGGATGGCTCTCCTCTGAGGTATAGCGGTTGGGCAATTCCCTCGCACCGCACAGGGACAAGTTCACCCAAAGAGGCTATCCGGGCGTAGACGCCGTATGCGTGGCGGATGGCGTCCCCGGATGCGTTCAGAGATCATGGTGGAATTGTAGCCAATGTGGCGGTCACCTTGGCATATCGGATAGAGGGCCATATCCAGTGGGGCACATCACCACGAGCGCAGGCCGCGGCTGGGACATGGGGCAGGCCAGAAATTCCGCGGCTCCCAGCACGGTTCCTAGCGTTCCTGCTCCCAGAATGACGATGTGCTTAGCGACACGCTCCTGCGGTGAAAAAATGAATGCGTGGATGCGGGATTTTCCATCAGGCTAATTCGTCCAACAACGTCTTGGCGTCTTTCAAATCTGCCGTATCAAAACCTTCGATAGTGTCCCTTAACTGTCCGTAGTCAGAACATCGTGGACACGAGGTGTATTCAGA
>CAZLYT010000013.1:0-12024 GCA_964563515.1 uncultured Candidatus Competibacteraceae bacterium
CACCCAGGGGGCCGATGTGGTGACCCACCACACCGATTCCACGGCCGTGGTACAGGTGGCGGAGGAGTAGGGCGTCTACGCGGTCGGCTATCACTCGGACATGTCCAACTACGGCGCGAATGCACACCTCACGGCTGTAACTCACCACTGGGGAGAGCTATACATCCAGCTTGCGCAAGAAGTGCTGGACGGTAGCTAGGAGTCGCGAGACATCTGGGGCGGCATTCGGGAGGGCATGATTTCCTTGGCCCCTCTCAATGCGGCGGAACCCGAGCCATTGGTGCAGGAGGTGGTGGAACAGGAGGCTGCGATTAGAGTCGGTACCCTGCACCCGTTCCAGGGGCCCAGCACCAATCAAGCGGGAGAAATGATGGTGCCGGAGGCGTCCACCATGACGGACGCAGAGCTTCTGAAAATAGAGTGGTACGTGGAAGGCGTCCAGGGACAGTTGCCCAAGTAATCGCAAGCGACTTGCGCTTTCCCCTGGATGCGGCGGGTCTGGACCTCCAGACCCGCATAGGGGTTTCGAGTGGCGCCCAACTATTCACAGACTGGCGCGGATACGATCCGCGACTTTTTTCGGTACCCAACGCTCCCACCTCTCCTGGTGGTCGTGTAGGAACCGAGTGGCAGCTTGCCGCGGTGTGGCCTTGTGTTCTTCCATGCGGGCCAGTGCCGCGCTGATCAGTGCTGCGCTCATGTCGTATCGGCCTAAAAACCTCACCAGCTCCGGCGCCCAGCCGGCAAAGCGGTTGTTTACCGCAATGCCTACCGGAACACTGGGGTAGGCGGTTGCCTCCCGTGGCTTGTCATCGGCGCTCATGCGAGCCCATTTTCCGGCCTCGTAGCGTGGCTCCTCGAGCATGACCAAGTCGTAGGTGCCCGCGACCCAGGTGGGCGTCCAGTAGTAGGCCACGAAGGGTGCCTCGCGCTTGTAGCGGGAGGCGATGGCGGCGACCAGGCCAGCGCCACTGGAGGGACGCACGTTGACGAAGGTGTCCTCCAGCCCATAGGCGGCGAACTTCTTGTTGTTTATGATCTCGCAGCCCCAACCCGTGGTGCAGTTGAAGAACTGACCCTTGTCGCCGGAGTTGCGATCGGCAAATAAATCCTTGTAGCGGGGCAGGTCGAATACGCTGCGCAGATTCGGAGCCGGAGCATTGGGTCCTTCGACCAGGTAGCGCGGTACGAACCAGCCCTGTACGCTGTCGTCGACGCTGACACCCACCTGGCGTACCTGACCAGCGGCGACAGCCTGATCCCAGGCATTCCCCATGTTGGGCTTCCAGAGCTCCATCATGATATCCACGTCGCCGCGGGTCATGGCGCCGAATAGGGGAAGGGTTTGTCCTGGCAGGGTGCGAGTCTCGCACTCATAGCCGGTCTCTAGGATGTGCTGCACCAGGGCGTTGTGGAATGCGGCACTACCCCAATCCAGCCCAGCGAGGGTAACCGGCCGATCCACTGGACAAGCCGCGGCGGTGGGGCCGTGGGCCAGCGCTGCGGCTGCAACCAGAGCCAGGATTGCGAGCAGGCGGGAGCGTGTCATCAGGCAATTCCTTATTATCCAGAGTCAATCGGTGACGCCCGGGATGCTATTCAAGGAGCGGGCCGGGCGCGACTGGCGAGGTTGCGACCCGGGCCGCCGACTGTCAACGCTCCCTTGCCAGCCGCGAGCCGCAACTCCTATCTAACATTATCCATGGCGTTGTTTAGACTGAAATTATTTGGCACCCAGAATTCCCCTAGCCCGGCATCTGTAGGAGCGGCATACGCCGCGATGGGGCGCGGAGCGCCCCCTTTTCTGGCCGCCGGAGAACCGACGCGCTCCCGCGCGCCATCGCGACTAAAGTCGCTCTACAGTTGGAACGTTGTTAGTTGCGCAACAGCGGGCGATCGAAGGCTGGGCGAAATCTCCCATGCTCCCACGCCGTTTCAATTCGGCTTGGTCGTTGGAGGAGCATCGAGGCGGGTGCGATAATCGCGACTATCGATGACCCTCATGCGGAACTATGGCGAAAAAGCTCTACATCAAGACCTACGGTTGCCAGATGAACGCGTACGACTCCGCCAAGATGGCGGACGTGCTGTCGTGCTCACACGGGCTGGAGCTGACCGCTGATCCCGAGGCGGCCGACGTATTGTTACTGAACACCTGCTCGATCCGGGAGAAAGCGCAGGAGAAGGTGTTCTCTGAGCTCGGCCGATGGCGCCACCGCAAACAGACCAAGCCAGATCTGGTAATCGGCGTGGGCGGCTGCGTGGCGAGTCAGGAGGGGGAGGCGATTCGCCGCCGCGCGCCTTTCGTCGACCTCGTGTTCGGACCCCAGACCCTGCACCGGCTGCCGCAGATGCTTGACACGGTTCGCCAGACCGGAATGGGGGTGACAGACGTCAGCTTTCCGGAGAACGAAAAGTTTGATCGCCTGCCCGAGCCGAGGGCGGAAGGGCCGACTGCTTTCGTATCAGTCATGGAAGGGTGCAGCAAGTACTGTAGCTTTTGTGTTGTACCCTACACCCGTGGTGAGGAAGTGAGCCGTCCTTTCGACGACGTGCTCGCCGAAGTGGCAGCGTTGGCCGAGCAGGGTGTGCGCGAAATCACTCTGTTGGGTCAGAACGTTAACGCCTATCGCGGTGTGACCCATGACGGTGGCCGCGCCGATTTGGCACTACTGGTTCAGTACCTGGCGGTGCTCGAGGGGGTCGAGCGTATCCGCTTCACCACCTCCCATCCCCTGGAGATGAGCGACAGCTTGATCGAGGTTTTCGCCGAGCAGCCGAAACTGGCTGGCCATCTGCATCTGCCGGTGCAGTCCGGCTCTGATCGGATTCTGGCCGCGATGAAGCGCGGCCACACTGCCATCGAGTACAAGTCGAGGGTGCGCAAGTTGCGAGCTGCTCGGCCGGGGCTGAGCCTGTCGTCGGATTTCATCATCGGATTTCCCGGCGAGAGCGACGCGGATTTCGAGGCCACGATGCGGCTCATCGATGAGGTTGGCTTCGATCAAAGTTTCAGCTTCATCTACAGCCCGCGGCCAGGAACACCCGCCGCGAGCCTTCCCGACGGCGTGTCGACGGCCACCAAGAAGGCCAGGCTGCAACGGCTGCAGCGGCGCATCGACGAACTTGCGGGCGCTATCTCGAAGAGCATGGTAGGCAGTGTGCAGCGGGTGCTGGTGGAGGGGCCGTCGCGACGTGATCCTCGGGAGTTGGCGGGCCGCACCGAGAACAATCGCATGGTGAACTTCCCCGGACCAGCAGAGCTGGTAGGTCAAATGGTGGATGTGACCATCACCGCCGCCCTGAGCAACTCTTTGCGTGGTCGCCCACCGGCCAGATCCCTCTCGACCGCCGCCGAAGCCGTCGGCTCTGCGCTTGAATAACGCGGCCGGCTCCTACGACCTGATCCTCGATCCGCCCGATAACGAGCGCCTGGCGCGGGTGTGCGGGCAGTTTGACGACAATCTGCGCATGATCGAGCGCCGCTTGGGGGTGGAGATCTCCAATCGCGGCAACCAGTTCCGCATCGTAGGTGACGACGGCACCACCCATCGCGCCGGCGAGCTGTTGCAGAGCCTCTATCGGGCGGCCGAGCACGATATACTCACTCCCGCCACGGTGCATTTGCATTTGCAGGAATCCGGACTCGACGAGCTGGTGGCTCCCACCGGGGTGGATGTGGACGAGGCGGTTGCCATCCGCACTCGTCGTGGCATGGTGCGACCCCGGGGTGCCAACCAGCAGCGCTACCTGCGCAGCATCCTGACTCACGACATCAGCTTCGGGGTGGGCCCGGCTGGCACTGGCAAGACCTACTTGGCGGTGGCATGTGCGGTGGATGCGTTGGAGCACGAGCAGGTGCGTCGCATCGTCCTGGTGCGGCCGGCGGTGGAGGCCGGCGAGCGGTTGGGCTTCCTGCCCGGCGACATGGCGCAGAAGATCGACCCGTATCTGCGACCTCTGTACGACGCGCTCTACGAGATGATGGGATTCGAGCGGGTGGCCAAGCTGCTCGAGCGCAACGTGATCGAAGTCGCGCCTTTGGCTTTCATGCGTGGGCGTACCCTCAACGAGTCCTTCATCATTCTGGACGAGGCCCAGAATACCTCCATCGAGCAGATGAAGATGTTCTTGACCCGCATTGGCTTTGGCTCCAGTGCCGTGGTGACGGGGGACGTGACCCAGGTGGATCTGCCACGGGGGCAGCGCTCGGGGCTGCGTCACGCCCTCGAGGTGCTCAACGAAGTCGAGGGCATCAGCTTCACTTTCTTCTCTGGGCGGGACGTGGTGCGCCATCCGCTGATACAACGCATCGTGGCGGCCTATGATCGAGTCGACAAGGGGTCGTGAGCGCAAAGCTGAATTTACAGCGGGGCACCGGCTTGCGGCCGCTGCCGACGCGAACGCTGGTGCAGCGTTGGGTAGACGCCGCCTACGGCCCGGATGCGTCCGCGGCGCAGGTCACCGTGCGGCTTGTGGACGAGGATGAAGGGCGCCAGCTGAATCGGGATTTCCGAGGCTGTGACCGGCCCACGAATGTGCTGAGCTTCGCTTTCGAGGCACCGTCCGGCTGGCCGCTGCGCAGGCGCGTGCTGGGTGACGTGGTGGTCTGCGTGCCGGTGGTGCAGCGGGAAGCGGAAGCTCAAGGCAAGGCCTTGGAGGCGCATTATGCGCATCTCGTGGTGCATGGCGTCTTGCACTTGCTTGGCCACGACCATGAGCAGGAAGATGAAGCACTGCGCATGGAGGCGCTTGAAACACAAATCATCACGGGGTTAGGTTATCCGAACCCGTACCGTTCCCAGGACTGATGGACGAACAATCTGAAGGTGGCAGTACCAGCCATAGATCTTGGCTGGAGCGTTTGGGTCAAGCTTTACTGGGCGAGCCTCGGGACAGGTCGGAGTTGCTCGACCTCCTGCGCGATTCGCAACGCCGCGAGCTGATCGACGCTGAAGCGCTCAGCATGATCGAGGGCGTCATGGAAGTCGCCGAGATGAAGGTGCGGGACGTCATGATTCCTCGGGCCCAGATGGTTACGCTGCAGAGCGATTGGCCATTGCAGCGAATCCTTGCCGTGGTGATCGAGTCCGGTCACTCCCGACTACCGGTGGTCGTGGAAACCAAGGACGAGGTGATTGGCATCCTGCTGGTGAAGGACCTGCTGCGGCACTTCGCCGGTGGTAATGGCGAGGCAGTGGATCTGCGACAGTTCCTGCGCCCAGCCAAGTTCATTCCCGAGAGCAAGCGCTTGAACGCGTTGCTGCGGGAGTTTCGCGTCAGCCGTCTGCACATGGCCATCGTGCTCGACGAGTACGGCGGCGTGGCGGGGCTCGTGACCATCGAGGACGTGCTCGAGCAGATCGTTGGCGAGATCGACGACGAGCATGACGTGGACGACGACGTCTACATCCGCGATCTGGGAAGCGGCCGCTACGTGGTGAAGGCCTTGACGCCGATCGAGGACTTCAACGAGTTCTTTGGCTCGGCGCTCAGCGACGAAGAATTCGACACCATCGGGGGGTTGGTGACCAATCGCCTCGGCCACCTGCCCAAGCGCGGCGAATATGTGGACGTGGACGGCTACTACTTCAACGTCATCCGGGCCGACAACCGACGCGTGCACTTATTGGGGCTCACGGTAGAGCCGCGGGTCGTGGCGACCTCCTGATTGACCCGGTGCGGATCGGTGACGATCGCTCGCCACTAACAGCCCGCTGGGTCGGCAGGGGTTGGAGCCTCGATCTCTGCGCCTTGGTGGCCGGCGCCGTCATGGTGCTGGCGTACGCCCCGTTCTCCTGGCGCCCATTGTCGGTATTGGCTTTGGCCGCGGCGTTGGCCATCTGGCTGGTGTCGGCACCTCGCCGAGCCCTGTTTCGTGGCTTGTGGTTCGGGGTGGGACTATTCGGGGTCGGCATCTCCTGGGTCTACAACAGCCTCCACGACTTCGGCGCCGCGCCGCCCTTGGTCGCCGGGATCGGCACCGCTGGCCTGGTGCTGATCATGGCCCTTTTCCCGGCCGTACTGGCCTGGTCGGTCGCCTACCTGCGCGGCCGCGGCGCATCGATCGGGACCACCGCCCTGCTGTGGTTTCCCGGTGCGTTGACCCTGCTGGAGTGGGGACGGGAGCACTTCTTCGGCGGCTTCCCCTGGATGGCGCCGGCTTACACGGCATTGGATACGCCTCTGGCCGGTTGGGCCCCTGTGGCGGGCCCAGCCGGTTTGAATCTGGCTACTGCGTTGCTTGCCGGCGCGGTGACCACGCTGGTGGCAGGCCCGGGGCGGCGGGCGCGGCTCGTGGCAGCGGGGCTGGTCCTCGTCCCGCCCTTGAGCGGCATCGTGCTGCAGGGGCGGGAGTGGACTGAGCCCGCAGGAGACAGCATCGAAGTCGCTATGGTGCAGGGCAACGTGCCCCAGGATCTCAAGTGGCGACCGGAATGGCGGCAACGCACGCTGCGGGCCTACGCCGAGCTCACGATGGCGGCGCCTGCAACGGGACTCGTGCTGTGGCCCGAGACCGCGGTACCTGCCTACCTGGACCTGCTGGGCGACTACACCAGCGCGTTGGTGGAGCTGGTGGCAAACCGGGGCGGCAGCTTGCTGATTGGCGCCCCCACTCGGGATTCTCAGGACCGCGCCTTCAACAGCCTGGTGGCCCTCGGTGCAGACGGAGACGCTTACCACAAGCACCATCTGGTGCCTTTTGGCGAGTACATCCCTCTGCGTCCGTTGGTGGAGAGCCTGGGGGGCTTGGTACAGATACCCATGAGCGATTTCAGTAGCGGGCCCGCAGACCAGCCGCCGCTATCGATTGCGGGCATCCAGATTGGAGCCTCGATCTGCTTCGAGGTCGTGTTTCCCGATTTGGTGCGACGCCAGCTGCCGCAGGCGCAGCTGCTGGTGAATGTGAGCAACGACGCCTGGTTCGGGGACTCACTGGCGCCGCATCAGCATCTGGAAATGGCCCGAATGCGCGCCCTGGAGACCGGGCGCTATCTACTGCGGGCCACCAACAACGGCATCAGCGCTGTGCTCGCTCCGACGGGCGCGATCGTGCAGCGATCGGCCCAGTTCGAGGCCCAGGTGCTCACCGGCACCGCCACGCCATACCAGGGCGCGACGCCATTCGTGCGCTGGGGACAGTGGCCGGCACTCGCGCTGGCGACGGTGCTGGTGGCACTAGGATGGCGCTCTAGGTGGCTAAATTGCTGATTCGGTGCGCCACCCGGTTCAAATCACGGCTGGCTAGCGTCGGTCGCGGACTCGGCATCGTCGTCGTAGATGCGGCGAAAACGGGTCCCGTGACACTCCGGGCAGGGCGGGATGTGGCCGCTCCCGCGAAACCTTACCTCGCGGCCGCAGTTCGCGCAGCGCAGGCTCCCGGGGCCAGTAATTTCGCCGGTCTGGTACAGAGCGTCGGATTCCATCCGCTCCTGGAACGCCAGGTGCTCCAGCCGAGTCTGGTCAGCGGCCCGGGCGAAGATCTCCAGCATGCGCGCCTCCATTTGCTCCAGGTCGAACCGCAGCCAATGCCGGAGCTCCTTGCCGCTGGTGGCGAGGAAGTAGCCGGCGGCATCGAGATCCCGATGCAGCCAGTCACCAATCTGATCGGCTTCGTCCCGGGTCAGCTCTCCCAGCTCCACGGTTCGCCGTTTGGCTGCCTCGACACTGTCCCGCAGTGCATCGCCAGCGCTGTGCTCGGCCTGCTCGAGGGTGTGTTTCACCCGTTCCATCATTCGGTTGTAAGCATTTACCTGACGTGAGCTTTCGGTCTTTCCCATCGCGTCTTCTCCACCCGCGTAGCAGTTGGCTTGGTCCACCGGGGCGTCAGTTGTCGCTGTCGACGGCGTTCGGCTATCTTAGCCAATTCCCGTCCAAGCGACCCCGTCGCCGTCTTCCCACCGGAGCAGCATCACTGTGATCGACGATCAGTACCGGCCGCACCACATCGAGGAAGAGGTGCAGCGGCTTTGGGATCGAGAGCGAACCTTTCAGGTGCGGGAGGATCCGTCGCGAGAAAAGTACTATTGCCTGTCGATGTTTCCTTACCCGAGCGGCCGGTTGCACATGGGGCACGTGCGCAACTACACCATTGGCGATGTAATCAGCCGCTACCAGCGCATGTGCGGGCGCAACGTCCTGCAACCCATGGGCTGGGACGCCTTCGGCTTACCCGCCGAGGGCGCAGCGATCAAGCACGGCCTGCCACCGGCACGCTGGACCTTTGAGAACATCAACTACATGAAGGCGCAGCTGCAACGCTTGGGTTTCGGCTACGACTGGAGTCGGGAGATTGCCACCTGTAAGCCGGATTACTACCGCTGGGAGCAGTGGTTCTTTACCCGCCTGTTCCGCAAGGGGCTGGTCTACAAAAAGAACTCCGTAGTGAATTGGGATCCTGTCGACCACACCGTGCTCGCCAACGAGCAGGTCATCGACGGCCGTGGTTGGCGCTCCGGCGCTCTCGTCGAGCGCCGCGAGATTCCCCAGTGGTTCTTGCGCATAACCGCCTACGCGGATGAGCTGCTGACCGCCCTGGAGCAGCTCGAAGACTGGCCGGACTCGGTGCGCACCATGCAGCGTAACTGGATCGGTCGCTCCGATGGCGTGGAGGTCGATTTCCCCATCGCCGACGGTAGCGAGCTGCTCACCATCTTCACCACCCGTCCCGACACGCTCATGGGCGTGACCTACATGGCGGTGGCGGCCGAGCATCCGCTGGCACAACGGGTCGCGGCCGAGCGCTCGGAAGTAGCCGCGTTCATCGAACAATGTCGCGTCCTCGGTACCACGGAGGCCGCCATCGAGACCGCCGACAAGCGCGGTCTGCCCCTTGGCGTGGATGCCCTCCACCCCATCACCGGTGAGCGGGTGCCGGTCTGGGTCGCCAACTTCGTGCTCATGTCCTACGGCACCGGTGCGGTCATGGCGGTTCCCGGCCACGATCAGCGCGACTGGGAGTTTGCTCGCGCCTATGGCCTGCCAATTCGTCAGGTGATCGCACCGTGGGACGATCCGACCAGCTGCAACCTGGAGCAGGCCGCCTTCACCGAACCCGGTGTGCTGGTGGAATCCGGCGAGTTCAACGGGCTTTCCTCAGCCCAGGCCTTCGGTTCCATCGGGGACCGCTTGGAGCGAGATGGATACGGGCGGCGCCGAATCAACTACCGGCTCCGCGACTGGGGGATTTCGCGCCAACGCTACTGGGGCACGCCCATCCCCATCATCAACTGCGAGCGCTGCGGTGCGGTACCGGTGCCGGATTCGGATCTGCCGGTGGTGTTGCCCGAGAATGTGGCGTTCGAAGGCACCGCGTCGCCCTTGACCCGCATGCCGGAGTTCTACCGTACCACCTGTCCGGAGTGCGGCCGCCCCGCGGAGCGCGAGACCGATACCTTCGATACCTTCGTCGAGTCCTCCTGGTATTTTGCCCGCTATGCCTCGCCGGACGCGGATGCCATGGTAGACGATCGCGCCCGCTACTGGCTGCCGGTAGACCAGTATATCGGCGGCATCGAGCACGCCATCCTGCACCTGTTGTATGCCCGCTTCTTCAACAAGCTGATGCGAGACGAAGGCCTGCTAGACAACGACGAGCCCTTCACCCGGTTGCTGACCCAGGGGATGGTGGTGGCGGAGACCTACCTGCGCGAAGACCACCACGGCAAGCGCACCTTCTTCGCGCCGGCAGACGTGGTGGTCAGTCGCGACGACAAGGGCAAGGTCATGGGAGCGACGCTGGCGGCCGATGGCCAGCCAGTGACTGTCGGCGGCATCGAGAAGATGTCGAAGTCGAAGAACAACGGTGTCGATCCGCAGGACATGATCGACCGCTTTGGGGCCGACACGGTACGTCTCTACATGATGTTCACGTCGCCGCCCGATCAGTCCCTGGAGTGGTCGGAGGCCGGCGTCGAGGGGGCATCCCGTTTCCTGCGCCGGTTGTGGAAGCAGGTCGCCGACCACTTGGCGGGCGGCGCGGCCCCGGCGCCGGAGCTCGAGACTCTGACGCCCGACCAAAGGTCGTTGCGCCGGCAACTCCACGAGACCATCGCCAAGGTGGGAGACGACGTGGGCCGTCGCCGCACCTTCAATACGGCGATCGCGGCGGTGATGGAGTTGTGCAATGCCATGGCCCGCTTCGAAGACACCAGCGCCCAGGGGCGGGCGGTTCGCCAAGAGGCCTACGAGAGCGTGGTGCTGATGCTGGCCCCCATCGTCCCCCATATCAGCCACGTGCTTTGGCAGGCCTTGGGACACTCGTCGGACGTGGTGGACCAATCATGGCCCAGCTTCGATGCGGCCGCGCTGGAGCGCGATGAGGTCGAGCTGGTGGTGCAGGTAAATGGCAAGCTTCGCGGGCGCGTGAGGGTGCCAGCGGAAGCTCAGCGGGGGGCAGTGGAGGAGGCGGCGCTGGGGGAGGCCAACGTGCAGCGTTTCGTTGCCGGCAAAGCCATCCGGCGCATCATCGTGGTGCCGGGCAAGCTGGTGAACGTGGTGTGCTGAGCCGGAGCCGGTCCTGGTTAGCCCTGGTTCTGGTGCTGTTGCTCGCGAGCTGCGGTTTCCAGCTCCGTGGTCAGGCACAGTTACCGTCTGAGTTCGGTCGAGTGGAGCTGGCGGGAGTCGATATCTATTCCGAGCTCGGCAACGCTTTGCGAATGCTGCTCGAGGCCAACGGCTCGCAGGTGGTGGACGAAGAGGGCAGCGCCATACTGCGAATCCTCAGCCAGGAGTTTGGCCGCGAAGTCACCGCGGTTGGAAGCACGGGTAAGGCGGTGGAGTTCCGCCTGACCTACCGGGTGCGATTCCGTGCCGAGAGTGCCGACGGCGGGGAGCTGGTGGCGCCCGACGAAGTCCGGCTCAGCCGTGATTACGCCTACGACGAGGACCAGGTGCTAGGACGCAACGCCGCCGAGGAAGATTTGCAGCGACAGCTCACCCGTGAAGCCGCCTGGCTGGTGTTGCAACGGCTGCAGGCCGCCTCGTAGGCAGTCGCTATCGCCCATCATTCTATACGATATTGTTTATATTGATTATTTTTTGTCTCAACAAGCTTGCCTCCGCCCTCCTACACCCCGAGCCCGGTTTGGTGCGCGACAGCGGGCTGCCAAAGGTGGGGCGGGATCTCTCGTGAAGCTCCGTCCTGAAGAGCTCTCCCACCATCTGTCCCGAATCCTGGCGCCGCTGTATCTGATCGCCGGCGCCGAGCCCCTCTTGGTCCAGGAGTGTGCCGACTCGGTGCGCGCTGCGGCCCGAGAGGCCGGTTGGAGTGAACGCGAGCGCTTGGTGGTGGACACCAATTTCGATTGGGGGGCTGTGAGCCGGGCCGCCGCCAGCTTTTCGTTGTTTGCCGAGCGCCGCCTGCTCGAGCTTCGCATGGAGACGGCCAAGCCGGGGGGCGAGGGTGCTCGCGCGCTCACCGAGTATGCCAGCAAGCCAGCTGCTGATGTGTTGTTGCTGATCGTAGCCGGCCGGCTCGATACCTCGGCCCAGCGCAGTGCCTGGTTGCAGGCATTGGAAGGCGTCGGCGTAGTAGTGCTGGTGCCGGCGTTGCAGCCACGCGAGTTGCCGAGCTGGCTCTACCGTCGGCTACGGGCGCGGGGGTTCGAGCCGAGCCGCGAGGCGGTGGTGCTGCTGGCTGAGCGGGTGGAGGGCAACTTGCTGGCGGCTGCGCAGGAGGTAGAGAAGCTCACGCTCGTGCGGCAGCCGGGGTCGTTGACAGCCGATGATTTGCTCGCCGCTGTGAGCGACAACGCGCGCTTCGATGTCTACGTCCTGGCCGATGCGGCCGTTGCCGGCGATTGCCCACGGGTGGTGCGCGTGCTATCGGCCTTGCGCGACGAAGGTATCGACGGCACCTTGGTGAATTGGGCGCTTGCCCGCGAGCTGCGGGGATTGGCCAGTATGGCCTGCGACCATGCCCAGGGCCTGGCGCTGGAAGCGGTGTTTTCCCGGCACCGAGTGTGGCGCCAGCGCCAACCGCTGCTAAGGCGGGCACTGCCCCGCTACGATGGCGCAGGGTGG
>CAZLYT010000014.1:0-6379 GCA_964563515.1 uncultured Candidatus Competibacteraceae bacterium
TTACTCGGCGGTGCGCGACGGCGGATTGATCCAGCTCCTGTCTTACCAGGCGGCACCGGAAATCGCCGCGGGTAGACTCGAGATCGTCTTGAGCAGCTTCGAGCTCCCACCCTATCCGGTGAGCATCGTGTATCCCCAGGGCCGCTTCGTCCCGCAGAAGATCCGAGCCTTGATCGACTTCGCGATGCCGCGACTGCGCGAGCGTTTGGATACTGTGAAAGAACAATGCAGGACACGGAGCCCGAGCCAAAACCGACACTGAGGCTGCCATTCGCCTGAAAACCCATCCGGCAGGTTGCGCGCACGACCTGAATCCCTGGCAGAGCCCTGCTTACCACAGTGGCACGCATGGTCGCCGGTTCAGTGCTCGAATCAGGGCGGTCCGGGCTCCCGAACCCTCGGTAGAAGCGTCTCCGGCCGCGGTGGGGCGCCGGCGCGAGGCATCGCGGCGGGACGCGATCCTAAATCAATAGAATCCACGGCTTATGGTATGCGTGACTGGAGAACGCGTGCAGCGAACAGGTTTCACGAGCGTGGGTTGGATTGGCGCAGCGTAACTCACCGTCCAACTGCGGCAAAGGATGGTAGCTATGCTTGTTGAGGGCGAACGGGTATCGGCAATCAGCGCGCGTGTCCAGGTTTTCGTATCGCGTCTTTGTCTCCTCGCCGGGGGATGTTGGCGACGAGCGGCGTATTGCCGTTCGCGTATTGGAGCGCCTGCAGGGACGCTACGGCGCCATTCTCAAGATCGAACCCATCGTCTGGGAGCACGAGCCGGTCAGGGCCACGGCCACCTTCCAGCAGCAGATAACTCCGCCGGCGGAAACGGACGTGGTGGTCTGCATTCTGTGGTCGCGGCTAGGCACGCGGCTGCCGGCGGATTTCCACCGGGCAGACGGCAGCGTCTACGAGTCCGGAACGGCCTTCGAGTTCGAAACCGCGAAAGCAGCCTGCGACGCCGACGGTCGACCCGATCTCCTCGTCTATCGAAAAACGGCGGCTCCCATCGTCGACGTTCGCGATCGCCGGGAGCGCGAGCTTCGAACGGATGAGTGGGACCGACTTGCTACCTACCTGGATCAGTGGTTCCGGAATCCCGATGGCTCCTTCAAAGCCGGATTTACCGCCTTCGAGCGGCCCGACGAGTTCGAGGATGCCCTCGAGCGTCACCTGGACAGACTCATCCGTGAACGTCTGGCGGGACAGGAGCTCCTTGCGGAGGCGGAGCAAGTCGCCTCGCCGACTTGGCTCCACGGCTCTCCCTTTCGTGGCCTCGAGGTGTTCGAGGTCAAGCATGCCGGGATCTTCCACGGCCGCACCCGCGCGATTGCCGAAGCCAAAGACCGACTCAGCCGCCAGGCCACAGTCGGTACGGCTTTCCTTTTGATCTACGGCATGAGCGGGTCGGGCAAGTCTTCCCTGGTGCGGGCCGGCCTACTGCCGACCATCATCGAGCCCGGCGTCGTCGAAGGAATTGGCCTTTGGCGCTACTGCATCCTGCGACCCTCCCAGGGACCCGATCCGCTGGCCGCGCTGATCGCGAGCTTATTCAGAGCGCCGGCGCTGCCGGAACTGGCATCGGGCGACTTCTCCTATCAAGAGCTGCTCGCGCTGGTTCGGGAGTCGCCGCAGAGACTCATCGGACCACTTAGGAGCGCGTTGCATCGGGCCGCGGAACGTCTCATGGCGCAGGAGCGATTGGGCCGCCTGCCGAAAGCCCGGCTCGCCGTGGTAGTGGACCAGCTGGAAGAGCTCTTCACCGACGAGCGCATCGACAAGAGGGCCCGCCTGACTTTCATCGATGTGCTCGCCGAGCTGTCCCGCAGTGGTCTCGGTTGGGTCATCTGCACGATGCGCAGCGACCTGTTCCATCGCTGCTCGGAGGTGCCCGTCCTGGTGGCGCTGAAGGACGGGCTCGGCAGCTATGAGCTGCTGCCGCCGGTCGGCGCGGAGATCGGCCAGATGATCCGCAACCCGGCTCGGGCGGCAGGGCTGCGTTTCGAGGAGGACCCTGGGGAGGGCCGCCTGGACGACGTGCTGCAAGAAGCAGCCTCCCGGGATCCCACATCGTTGCCCCTGATGGAGTTCATGCTCGATGCGCTCTACCAGGCCAGCGGCGAGTCGCGGCTACTCACCTTCGCGGCCTACCGCAGCCTGGACAGGCTGGAAGGGGCCATAGCCAAGCGAGCGGAGAACCTGTTGAACGCCCTGCCTGCAGAGGTCCAGGCCGCGCTGCCAGTCGTTCTCCGTGCGCTGGTCACAGTGAAGGCAGACCCGGGCGCCGTGACAGCAAGGGTCGCCCCGATGGCGCAGTTGCGGTCCGAACCACAGCGCCGGGCTCTGGCGGACGCCCTGGTCGATGCCCGGCTGCTGGTCACCGATGGCGAGGGCGACGAGGCAGTGGTCCGGGTGGCCCACGAGGCGCTGCTGAACCGCTGGCCGCGAGCGCGAGAGATCATTCGCGAAAGCCGCGACGACCTGTTGACCCGGGAACGAGTCTCCGCGGACGCATCGCTTTGGGAGCGCGAAGAGCACAACCCGGAGCTGCTGCTGCCAGCCGGCAAACGCCTCGCCGAGGCAACCGACCTGCTCGCCAGAAGACGCGAGGAGCTGGATCGACGGCTCGTCGACTACATCGAGCATTCGCAAGCGGCCGACGATCGCCGCCGTCGGCGCCGAACGACCTGGGTTGCGGGCGCCTTCTTCGTCCTGACAGGCCTTCTGGTGGCGGCGCTCTGGCAGTGGCACGTGGCGCGGGAACAGACTCGCCTCGCCCAGGAGCAGAAGGCCCTGGCCGAGCAACAGGCGGCTCTGGCGCTGTCGCGGCAGATCGCCACACACGCGGAGGAGTCCCTGGCCCAGAGAAACTACCAGTTGGCCCTGCTACTCGCCGCGGAGGCTTCACAGCGGGCGTCGACCCGCGAAGCCGATGCCGTCCTGAGAGCGGCGCTGGAGAAGACCCCGCTCTTGGAGCGTACGCTCTGGGTACCGGCGGCCTGGAATCTCCGCCTCGCCTTCAGCCCGGATGGGGCGCGGTTGGCTGCCTACTATCGGCTCGACCAAGAATCCCCGACCCTTGCCATGTTCGAGGTGCCGAGCGGCAGGCAGCTCTCGCCGCAGCCGCTGGAGGCCGAGGTTGCATCGCTAGCCTGGGGCCACCAGCTCATCGGAGCCTGGGGAGAGGAGCTGCTCCTGTTCGACCAGGCAGCGGTCATCGAGCGCGTCCCGCTACAGGGCTGCCGCGAGGTCCGCGATTTGGGCGCCGATCCGGGCGGCACCGTGACAATCGCCTGCTCCGATCAGCTGATGCGGTTGACCAAAGACAACGGGCGCTGGCGGACTGAGTCCTTCGACTTCCAGGAGCGCAGGTCCTTCACTGCAGTCAGTGGTGATGGCCGCCACGCGCTCTGCTGCCTGGGTGACCCGGCATACGGCCATTACCTATGGCATGCCGGCGACCGTGAGCTCACCAAGCTGAATCTCTCCACCCCCGCCGACACCCGCCTCGATCTCTACGCGGAACGGATGGCTATCGATCTCTCCGGTCGCCGCATCGCCATTCCGACGGTGGAAGGCACCTTCGTGTGGGCACTAGACGGCTCTTCTCTGCCATTAGCCCTTCTGGCAACGCAAGGCAGGCCCATAGACCTGATTTTTGCGCCCGACGGTCACCGGCTCGCAGTTAGCTACGACGACGGGCGCATCGAGATCTGGAACGTTGGCAGCATTCAGCTGGTGGTACAGCCACTCGCAGCCCAAAGACAGGACGATGAGGTCAAGGCGCTGGCCCTGAGTCCAGACCGCTCCATGCTGGCGGCGGGGACGGCAACTGGATTGCTGGCCCTGGAACGGCTCGGGCCCGATCGCAGCGATGCCCAGGTGCTGAATGGCTGGCGCGGTCCGATTCAAGCGCTGCTTTTTACGCCGCCAGCGCCGGGCGCAACCGCGTCGACTCAAGACAGCGTGGTCGTCGTGGAAGAAGGAAATTCCCTGGTTGTCCGGCGAGTATCGGGAAGAGAACCGGTGGGCAAAAAGGTGCCGATCCAAGGGCGGTTTCTGGCGGCCACCACGGGGCTCGGCGGTGAGGTGCGCACACTGGTCATGGGCTCTGACCGCTTGACCCTGGAAAACCTGAGTGCAGGCACATCCCTCCAGCTCGAGTTTCCGACCAAGCCCACCCCGGACCTAGAGAACGGAGGGTACGGCGCTGGCGCCTTCTCGCGCGACGGCAGAATTGTCGCATTCGCCGATCTCAAAGGTCACGTCTGGCTATACGGCTCTCGTGGCGAGCTTCTTGACCTTATCCAACTGGAGCCCGTCGAGGGATCACTGGCCGCCGACGCCCGGCTGCGGGTTGCAGTGGGCGCGGGGGAACTGCCCACTGTCATCGTCGGTTGGGGCGGGAGATGGAATTCGAACCCGCTCTACGCTTGGTCACCGGACGGCGGTTCAGCAATGAAGGTGTGGGAGGGAGACATACGGTATTCAGACCTCTTCGATGTGGACGTCGCCCCAGCCGGCGACCTGGCAGCAGCGGCGATCTACAGCGTGGGCACAGACCAGCTCCTGATGTGGGAGAGAATCGGCGCAGAATGGCGCGAGCAGACATTGGAGCCCGGCGGAGAGGCGGTCGCCTTCGATAGCAGCGCCACCGAGGTGGCCGTGGCCTCTCGGCAGCCGGACTCTGGGGAGTGGCTGGTCAGGCGGGTTGCCTTGTCCGGCGAGGCACTTGGTGAGTTGCAAGGACCCCGCGGAGAGGAGCTGGTGCTGGAACACGCTGGGAGCGGCCATATGCTCGCCGCTGCCACGGAACGAGACATAAGGGTGTGGGACCTGCAGGGCGGAACATCCCTCGATGGGGTCGAGAACCTACTCGCGGATGGCGTGGGCAGCCTTGCCTTCGAGGACGAGGGTCGACGCCTCGCAGCGGCGGAACCTCACGGCGCGGTCGTGCGCTGGTCGCTCGCAAGCCGCCTCCCGACGCGCACGGCAACCGAGGCCAGCGATCGGCCCCTCGAAACCACCCCCTGCTCGAAACCGAACGACGGCCCAGGGACCGGCGAGCTCGAGCTCTCGACCGGCATCACGCTCGCGCTCTGCACCGCAATGGTCGATGGCAACAACGTGCCGCTCCAAGTAGGAATGATCGGGTCCTGGGCCGTGACCTGGGAGGTGCCCACGGGTGATTGGATCCAACTCGCATGCCGCCAAGCAGGCGCCAACCTGGGATCCGAAGAATGGGTCCGATACGTGGGAGAGACCGTTCCGTACCGTGAGACCTGTGCTGGCCTTCCCGCGCGGCAGAAACGATGAGATCGAAATCGAATTGTTGCCGAGCAACCCGGGGCGGAAAGAACAGTTGAGGGGGGTTAAGCTCCCCGCCAGCATGGGCCAGACGCTTGGCGGCTTGGTCGAGCCCAAAGCCGACCCGGAGGAGACAATTGCGAGACTCCCACGAAGTGCAGCATTGAAAACACCCAGAGATGGGCGGTCAATCGAAGGTGTTCATGGTTGTTCATGTTACGTCCTACATTACGCTCCTCGAAATAGGCACTCCTACGTCATACCCGCGAAGGCGGGTATCCAGTAAGACAAATTATTCCACTGGGTTCCCGCCTACGCGGGAACGACGGTTTCATGGGGTGCATTACGCGATTGTCCCCAGAGCAGGGCACACCCCTTTCAGAACCTATAGCGGACTCCGGGATCAGGTACTTGCCCCGCTCCGGGCTCAAGGTGCTGGGCTTCAATGGGAGTAGGGTGGGTTAGCGCAGCGTAACCCACCATCCAGCGTAGGCGGAGGGGACGGTGCATTACGCGTACGCTAATGCACCCGCAAGGTAGCGCCGTGGCGCCAAAATAATTGCAGAAAAAACAAAGGATTAAGATTCATTAGATAGAATGCCCTGCGCTGCGATGCCTTGCCTCGCACCCGATAGCGGAGGCGGAAATCGTTGATTGAGCCGGTGCTTTGGGACCAACGCGTAATGCTCCCGTTTAGATTCGCTGACAAGCACTCACCGCCCCTTCCTCAACAACCGCCGACCAATGCCATTGCCAGCGGATAACATCGCCTTCAGAGTTCGCCTAGCCCTTGGGCCACGACACCAGAATGGAGTGACGAACTCGCGAGCCCGAAATACTGCACCACATCATCTTCGTCATTCTCGCGAACGCGGGAATCCAGTTGTTTTGAACCCGAGCACTCTGCACGAAAGGGCGCTCTTGGCCAAACCGGCCACTTATTGCCGAGTCTGCGGGAGCGCCTCAGTCCTTACCCAGCACGCGCTTCCACCAGAAACGCCCCATGGTGACGGGGATCCCGAGATAAAGCCGCATCAGGTCGACATTGGAGAGCTGACTGGCGAAGGCGCGGGAC
>CAZLYT010000015.1:0-15967 GCA_964563515.1 uncultured Candidatus Competibacteraceae bacterium
GGGGCATCGGACGCGAGATGTGCGTGGCCTTGGCGGCGGCCGGCGTGCGGGTGTTCGCCGCCGCACGCAGCCTCGACGCGCCCACTGTGGGCGCCGGCACCCTGGTCGAGACCGTGGCCGCCATCACAGAGGCCGGAGGCGAGGGCACCGCCCTGGCGCTGGACGTACGCGATCCACACGCCGTGGACAGTGCTTTTGCCGAAGTCCAGATCCGCTGTGGCCGCCTCGACCTGCTGGTGAACAACGCCGGTGTCATGGTTGGCGACCTGAGCTTCGACAAGCTGGCGCCGTCGATCTGGAGCCAGATTTTGGAGACCAATCTGAGCGGTGCTTATCATTGCTGCCGGGCAGCGCTACCGTCCATGCTACGGGGCGGTGGCGGCGTCATCGTCAATGTCAGCTCGGGCGCCGCGGTACGCACCGGTTTCCTCAATCTGGCCTACGGGGTTTCCAAAGCGGGTCTGGACCGACTCACCTTGGGCTTGGCCGACGAGTACCGGGAGCGCGGGTTGGCCGCTATCTCCTTGTCTCCGTCGGTTTCGAACACCGCCAGCGTACGCCGCATGTACCCGGATCGCGACGTGGCGGACTTTGCCCGTCCACCGGAGTGGCCAGCCAAGGCGCTAGTGGAGCTGCTGACCCATGACGATCCAATGCGCTACTCGGGTCAGGTGCTGGCAGTGAGGGGCTACCTGCAGCATCGCGGACTGATCGACACCGAGGCCTCCTGATCGACTGGGAAAAGCGTCGCTGCAACTGAAGCGCGGCTGCAGTGCAAGCCCGCCAGCCAAGGGCATCGCCGTAGCTGGCGTCCAACCGGCAGGCGCGCTCACGTGTTGGTCAGCGGCATTGCCGTCTTATCCAACACACGCCTCAGCACGAAGCTCGAATGCACACCCGACACCCCTTCGATACCGGTGATCTGGTTGAGCAGCAGCGACTGGTAGGCATCCATGTCTCGGACGATCACCTTGAGCTGATAGTCAGCCTCCTGGCCGGTGATGAGGAGACACTCCAGCACCTCTGGCAGGGCAGCTATCCTGGCCTCGAAGTTGGCAAACCGATCCGGCGTGTGCCGATCCATCGCGATATGGATCACCGCCATCAGGCTCAGGCCGAGCTTACGGGGATCGACCAGCGCGCGATAGCCGACGATCAACCCGGACTCTTCCAGTGCACGCAGCCGTCGCAGGCACGGCGACGGCGACAGTCCAATCCGGTCCGCCAGCTCTTGGTTACTGATGCGTCCGTGTTCTTGGAGCACCTCGAGGAGGCGACGATCGTAGCGGTCGAGCTTCATGAAAAATCCCGGCGGAAAGGTATGCAAACAGCATTCTTCTGCTTTCGAGCCGGAATGGGAAATTTTCTGTCGCCACCTTGGGGGATTAGGGGCAACATCGCAATCAACTGCTGGCTGCTTCCGCCTATTCTGTTGCCATTCGTCAACAGCGAGCAGCCACGGCCAAGGCCCAAGAGGCAATGGCGAGGGCGGCGGATTTCACGAGAATCCGCCGCGCTGAGCCCAACCCCACGGTTCAGCAACAGCCACCAGCAGCCCTCACCGAACGCAGCGCTTCGGAGCAGTCAAATGAGCACCTTCGATCATCGCAGATACCACCCTGCCCCGGCGGTTCCCATCAAGAACCGCCAGTGGCCAGAACGCGTCATCGAGCGGGCCCCGCTGTGGGCCAGCGTCGACCTGCGCGACGGCAATCAAGCGCTGATCGATCCCATGACGGTGGCGCAAAAGCGCAAGTTGTGGGCGCTGCTGGTGGGGCTTGGCTTCAAGCACATCGAGGTGGGATTTCCCTCTGCGAGCAAGCACGACTACGACTTCCTGCGCTGGCTGATAGAAGCCGACAAGATCCCAGAGGACGTTACCGTTCAGGTTCTGGTGCAGGCTCGGGAGGACTTGATCACCAAGACCTATGCGGCACTTCGCGGCGTCAAGCGGGCGATTGTCCACGTCTACAACTCCACCTCGACGGTGCAGCGGGAGCGGGTGTTCGCGATGGATCGGGAGGGCGTCAAGGCCATCGCTCGCCAGGGCGCGGAGCTGGTTCTGCGCGAGTCCAGGAAACACCCCGACGTGGACTGGACCTTCCAGTACTCCCCGGAAAGCTTCACGGCGACCGAGATGGATTACGCGGTGGAAGTCTGCGAGGCGGTGCTGGAGGTGTGGCAGCCCACGCCGCAGCAGCCCTGCATCATCAACCTTCCGGCGACGGTGGAGGTGGCGAGCCCGAATCATTTCGCCGATCAGGTGGAGTACTTCCACACCCACATCGGCCGCCGCGACAGCATCGTGCTGTCGGTGCATACCCACAATGACCGGGGCTGCGCGGTGGCAGCCGGCGAGCTCGCGGTGATGGCGGGCGCCGACCGTGTCGAGGGCACCTTGCTCGGTAACGGCGAGCGCACCGGTAACATGGACATCGTCACGATGGCCATGAACCTCTACAGTCAAGGCGTCGATCCTCGGCTCGACATCTCCAACCCTGATCAGATCATCCAGACCTTCACCGAGTGCACCAACCTACCGGTGCATCCCCGACATCCGTGGGTGGGCGAGCTGGTCTATACCGCCTTTTCCGGAAGCCACCAGGACGCCATTCGCAAGTGCTTGCGCCAGCAGCGCTCGGACCAGCCCTGGCAGGTGGCCTACCTCCCCATCGATCCCAAGGACCTGGGACGGGATTACCAGGCGGTCATCCGGGTCAACAGCCAGTCCGGCAAGGGTGGCGTGGCTTTCGTGCTGGAGCGCGACTACGGTCTCAGCCTGCCCCGCTGGATGCAGCTCGAGCTCGCCCAGATCGTTCAGCAGGAGAGCGAAACCAGCTCCCACGAGGTCAACAGCGCAACCATCCACCGCTTGTTCCGGGAGCACTTCGTCGCCGACCAGGGACCGGCGCGCTTGCTGGGCTATAGACTCGATCGCAATGGCCACGACGTCATCGAAGCGCGCATCGAAGATCAGGATCGCGAGCGGGTGCTACGGGGCGAGGGGGAAGGCGCAATCTCGGCCTTCGTCAATGCCTGGACCAAGGCAACCGGCCAGCGGGTCAGCGTAGTTGACTACACCGAGCACGCCATCGGCGAGGGTACCGACGCGGAAGCCGCCGCCTACATGCAGCTCAACGTGGACGGTCAGCGAGTCTCAGGGGCTGCGCTGGATCACGATGTGGTCAGTGCCTCGCTGAAGGCAGTGCTGGCGGCGCTGAATCGGTCTCGCGCCCACAGCGCGCAAGCGGCTTGAGCTGGGTTGGGTCCACGCCGTTTGGCTCATTGCCGCCACATGCCGGTGGAGTTATAGCGCTCGCCCGTGTCGCTTAGCACCGTGACGATGCAACGGTGCTCGGCACGGGTCACCAGTGCCCGTGCGGCAAATACATAAGCGCCCGAGGAGGGCCCGACAAACAGGCCCTGACGTACCAATTGGTGGCAGGTGGTCAACGCTTGCTCGATGGTTACCGGGATCCGCTCGTCGATGAGAGACTCGTCGAGAATCTCCGGGACGATGTCGCCGGGATGGCCCAGCGGTTTCAAACCCTCGATGCCTGGAAACAGCTCCGGCACCACCGAGACGATGTGCAGCTTCGGGTTAGCCTCCCGCAGCCGCCGCCCGACCCCGGTCAGGGTGCCGCCGGTGCCGACACCCGCCACCAGCGCATCAGGCACCGGCGCTCCCAGCGAATTCAACTGGTCCAGAATTTCGCCGGCAGTGCCCCGGTAATGGGCTCGCCAGTTGTCCGGATTCGCATACTGGTTGCAGTACCAGTAGCGATCCGGTTCCTGCTCAGCCAGTCGCTTGGCCTCCCGTAGCGCCTCGTCATAGCCCTCCATGGGATCGGTGGTGATGAGCTCGGCGCCCTGGGCCGCAATGCGGTCGAGGCGTTCCTGGCTGGCGTTGCCCGGCACCACCATGGTCACCGGCACTCCAAGCGCCGCGCCCAACATGGCGTAGGAGATGCCCGCATTGCCGGAGGAAGAATCCAGCAGGCGCCGTCCTGCGCCCAGGTCACCGCGCTCCAGCGCCCCTTCCAGCATGCTCGCCACCGGACGGTCTTTGACCGAGCCCCCCGGATTGACCGACTCCAGCTTGGCGTACAGCCGGCATGGCGACGGCGGCAACCCTTCGAGCTCCAGCGGGATCAGTGGCGTGCGGCCGACGGCCTCGAGCAGCGCGCGGGCCCGCGCTGGAATCAGGCGCCGCGCATCAGCCGCTGGCGCAAAGTCTCTCGTAGTCGACATATCCAGGAAACTCCACCCCCTCACCGCAGTAGCGGCACTCGGGGTTGTGCGGAATCTTCAGCTCCACGAAGCGGGCGGCCAGCGCGTCATAGCACAGCAACCGACCCACCAGGCTGTCGCCCTTGTCCAGCAGGATCTTCAGCGTCTCGACGGCCTCTAGCATGCCGATGACGCCGGGCAGGACGCCCAGCACACCGGCCTCCGCGCAGGATGGCGCAAGCTCCGCCGGCGGCGGTTGTGGATACAGGCAGCGATAGCAGGGTCCCGGTGCGCCTGGTCGGCCCGGCCAGAACACGCTCACCTGGCCCTCAAAGCGATAGACCGCGCCGTGCACGTTGGGGACCCCGTGCCGCACGCAGGCATCGTTGACCAGATAGCGGGTGGCGAAGTTGTCGGAACCGTCCACCACCACCTGATAGTCGGCAAAGATCCGATCCACGTTGTCGCTGCTCAAGTACTCCTCGTGCCCCACCACTCTGACCGTGGAGTTGAGGGCGTTGAGGGTCCGCTTCGCTGAGGACACCTTGGACTGGCCCACCCGTTCCTCGGTGTGCAGCACCTGCCGCTGCAGGTTGCTCCGGTCCACCACGTCGTGGTCCACGATCCCCAGCGTTCCCACCCCGGCGGCGGCCAGGTAGAGCGCGGCCGGAGAACCCAAGCCGCCGGCGCCGATGAGCAGCACCCTGGCATCCATGAGCTTGCGTTGACCATCTTCCCCCACCTCCGGCATCAGCAGGTGGCGGGCGTAGCGCTGGCGCGCTTCGGCATCGAGCAGCCTGGGCACCTCGAAGGGAAGGCCTTCATCTTTCCAACGATTGAAACCGCCCTCCACCGAGCGCACGTCCCGGTAGCCCAGCCGCAGCAGGTCTTCGGCCGCGAACAGAGAGCGTGTGCCACCACCACAGAGCACCAGCAGCGTGCCTTCGTGATCCGGAACCTGCTCCTCCACCCGTAGCTCGAGATAGCCGCGGCCCAGCCGCAGGGCACCGTCAGGGCTGCCCTCGGCGATCTCCTCCGGCTCCCGGACGTCGATCAGCCGGACGCCCCGCGCCTGCAGCTCACTGGCCTCGATGGGGCTGACCTGGGCGATTTGACGACGCAGCTCCTCGAGTCGGCGGTCGCGCAAACTCATGGGCGACCTCCAGCCACCGCGGGCACGATGGAAAGCACATCGCCGTCGCGAACCGGTGTTTTCAGGCCATCCAAGGAGCGAATGTTCTCGTCACCCAGGAACAAGTTGACGAAGCTTCGGGGCTCACCGGCGGGATCCAGCACGCGTTCGCCGAAGCCCTCGTGCTCCTTGCCCAGGCGGCGCACGATTTCGCCGACATCATTGCCCTGTGCTTCCAGCACGGCGTTGCCGCCGGTATAGCCCCGCAGCGGCGTGGGCACGCGGACGGTTACGGTTGCCATGTGCGTACCTCCTCCTCGATGAAGCGATCCTCGTTCAGTAGCCACGACCGCAGATCTACCAGCCGCCCCGTTTCGAGGCCCAGGATCAGATAGGACCAGCCGGGCCAGGCCTGGCTCAGGTCGGTCTCCGAGGGTCGCGCCGGGTGGTCCGGGTGGGTGTGCCAGACGCCGACAACCTCCAGCCCGATGGCTCTCGCCTCGCGGTCGGTACGCAGGAAGTCCTCGCCATCCAGCTCGTAACGATCCCGGGCTCGTTCGGTGTTGAGATTGCGCGACGCGGTGATGTAGTTGACTCGCGCTTCGCTGTCTTGCCGGCTGCCGACCATGAGGCCGCAGGTCTCGAAGGGATACCCGTCCTCGGCCCAGCGCTGCACCCGTTGGCGCTCGTACTCTGGTAAGTAGATCTTGGATTCCATGCCGGAATTCTAGACTAAACTACTCGGTTTTTGGTCGGGGATGGCGATGGTCGCGCTCAGTCGCCCCTGGGCCAGGCTGCCACCACCAGCGCCCCTGCCAACAGGCCCAGAATCCACGATAGGGCTGGGGCGCCCGCCAGCATTCGGGGATGCAGTCCATCCAGCGCCATCAGCAGCGTGGCGCCCAGAATCAGGGCGGCGGCCAGCACGGTGAGGAAGGCGCGCTCGCTGGAGCGGCGCAGCTCCCGGCGAATTTCCACCAGCTCACGGCGCTGGTCATCCAAGGTGCGCTTGGCCTCGGTGGCCTGCTTGGCCACGTTGTGGATCAGACTCGGGATCTCGGGAAGCTGCTCGGCCCAGCGCGGCAGGTTGGTGCGCAGACCTCGGGCGAATGCCTCGGCGCCGATGCGCTCTTTCATCCACTCCTCGAGGAAGGGCTTGGCGGTGGTCCAGAGATCCAGGTCCGGGTCGAGCTGGCGGCCCAGCCCTTCTATGTTGAGCAGAGTCTTTTGCAGCAGCACCAGCTGGGGCTGGACCTCCATGTTGAAACGGCGCGCCGTCTGAAACAGTCGTAACAGGAAGGCGCCGAAGGAAATGTCCTTCAGGGGTCGATCGAAGATCGGCTCCGACACCGAGCGGATCGCCGATTCGAACTCGTCCACCCGGGTCTCGGGCGGCACCCAGCCCGATTCGATATGCAGCTCGGCCACCCGGCGGTAGTCGCGGCGGAAGAATGCGATGAAGTTCTGTGCCAGATAGTGCTGGTCACTGGGGCTGAGGGTTCCGACGATGCCGAAATCCACCGCGATGTAGCGCGGATCCTGGGGATCGGTGCAATCGACGAAGATGTTGCCCGGATGCATGTCGGCGTGCCAAAAGCTGTCCCGGAACACCTGGGTGAAGAAGATCCGCACCCCCCGTTCCGACAGCCGTTTCATGTTGACGCCACGACGGCGGAGCTCCTCCATGTTGCCGATGGGGACGCCGTGGATGCGCTCCATCACCATCACCCGGCGCCGGGTCAGTGGCCAATGCACCTCGGGGACGTACAGCATCTGCGAGCCAGCGAAGTTGCGCCTCAACTGGGCTGCGTTGCCACCCTCGCGGATCAGGTCGAGCTCGTCCAGGATCGTCTTCTCGTATTCCTCGACCACCTCCACCGGTCGCAGCCGCCGCCCTTCCCGCCAGTAGCGCTCGGCCAGATCCGCAACGATATGGAGCAGCTGCACGTCGCGCTCGATAGTGCGATTGATGCCGGGCCGCAGCACCTTGACGATGACCTCGCTGCCATCCTGTAGTGTCGCCGCGTGCACCTGGGCGATGGAGGCCGATGCCATGGGGGTGGGGTCGAAGCTGGTGAACAGCTCCGAGACCGGCTTGCCGAGCTCGGTCTCGATGATTCCCATCGCGACCTCGCCAGCAAACGGTGGCACCCGGTCCTGCAGCTTGGCGAGCTCCAAGGCCACATCATCGGGCAGCAGGTCGCGGCGCGTGGAAAGCATCTGGCCAAACTTGACGAAGATGGGGCCCAGGGCTTCCAGCGCTAGGCGGATGCGTTCGCCCCGGGGCGCACGCTTGGCTCGGAACCAGTTCCACGGCAGCAGATAGCGCACGAAGCGAACCGGACGGAACAGGTGGGCCGCGAGAATGACCTCGTCGAGGCCATAGCGCACCAGCACCAGATTGATGTGCATCAGCCGCACGGCCTCGGAGGGTCGTAGCATGGTACGCATCAGCGGCGGTCGATCTCGGGCAGCGTCGACAGCAAGCGCTCCAGCCTGGCCTCCAGCCGGTCCACGTCGGAGCGGAAATCGTCCACCTCCTCGAGGAAGCGCTCGACCTCCTCCCGCGGCGGCAGATCGCGCCGCTCCTCGTGCAGGTACTCGTCGGTATCCCGCACCAGGCTACGCCACAGCTCTGCGCCCCAGCGGGCGCCGCCCCGAAACACATTGCCGATCTGGTGGGCGGCGACATCGCCGACCACCCGCGCCAGCGGCTCTTCCCAGTCAAAGTCAACGCCTGCCAGCAACTCCTGCAGGCGCTGGGCCTGGCTGGTGTCGCCGCTGAAGCGCACGCCCGAGCCGGTCAGATCACCGCCGGCCAGCCGGGCCAGGGCCAGCGGGGTGCCGGCAACGACCACATCCGGCTCGCGCCCCAGGGCGGTTACGACTTTGATGCCGTCGCTCGCGGGCAGGATGTAGAGCGTGATGCCAACGCCGACCAACTCCACCGCGAAGGCGGCCCCTTCGAGCTCGGCGAAGCGTGCACGAGCCTGCGGGTCGGTACTCAAATAGGCGCGCAGGGCACTCTGCAGACTGGCCGCGGCAAGCGCCGCCGCGAGCCCCACCCGGTGGCCTTGGCTCTCAATCGACACAATTCCCCCTGCCCGCCGACCCGCCCGCGGCGCTCGGCCACATCAGCGCTCGCCCAGCTGCTGCAATAGATCGCTCAGCTCCACCTGGGTTTCGTCTTCCATCACCACCAAGGTGCCCGCCAGCTTGTCGTGCCAACCCTGGTGGCGCCGGTCCCAGATCACCCACAGGAAACCGAGTCCCAAAGGCAAGGCCGACAGAAAGTAGCCCACATAGCGCAGCAGCGCCCGCCCGGGGCCAGGACGCCGCCCGGTGCGCACATCCACCACATGGCAGCTCATCAGGAACTTTCCCGGCGTCGCCCCCAGGGTCGACCACAGCGCAATGGTGATCAGTGCCGGCAGCAGGTGCTCCAGCATCACGTAGCCGTAGCCTCCCACCCCGCTGCCATAGAGGAGTAGGGCCTCGGGGCCCCGGAACATAACCAGCACCAGCGGCACCAGCAGTCCGAACAAGAGCCCATCCAACAGCGCCGCCAGCACCCTGCGCAGGAAACCGGCGTATTGCCAAGACAGGGCATCACCGGGCGGCCCCGGGGCCGTCCCAACGCTCACAGGCGATAGCCCTTGTGAAGGGCGACGACTCCTCCGGTGAGGTTGTGGTAGTCGCAGCGCTCGAACCCGGCGTCCGCCATCATGACCCGCAGGCGGTCCTGGTCCGGGTGCACTCGAATCGACTCGGCCAGATAGCGATAGCTGTCGGCGTCACCGGCCACCAGACGCCCCAGCAAGGGCAGCATGGTGAAGGAGTAGGCGTCGTAGAGGGGTTTTAGGCCCGGCGCCACCGGGTGCGAGAACTCCAGCACCAGGCAACGCCCTGCGGGCCGCAACACCCGGTACATTTCGGCGAGCGCGCGGTCCTGGTCGGTGACATTGCGCAGGCCGAAGGCGATGGTAAGGCAATCGAAGCTAGATTCGGCAAAGGGCAGCGCCTCGGCGTTGGCAATGACGAAATCCACGTTGGCGACGATGCCTCGATCCAGCAGCCGGTCCCGTCCCAGGCTCAGCATTGCAGGATTGATGTCGGACAGCACCACGCGGCCCTTCGGACCCACCTTGGGTGCCATGCGCTCGGCCAGATCGCCGGTACCCGCCGCCAAGTCGAGCACATTTTCCCCGGCTCGCAGACGCGCACAATCTACCGTGAATCGCTTCCACAGGCGGTGCACCCCCAACGACATCAGGTCGTTCATGACGTCGTAGCGAGTGGCCACCGAGTCGAACACCTCTCCGACCAGGCCTTCCTTGTCCTCCATCGGAACCTCGCGGTAGCCGAAATGGGTGGTAGGCCTCTTGCGCTGTTCGCTCACAAGTCTGTCACCCGGGTTTGGGCTCACGCCGCTGCACCCTGGCATTGTGGAGCCGAGCAAGATACTTGGCCCAGTTCTCCTGATAGCCGGTGGCGAGCTCGTGTAGCACGCCCCATGAGTAGATGCCGGTATTGTGACCGTCGTCGAAGACCAGCTTCACACCGTACTGCCCCACCGGCTCGATGGCACGGATGTTTACCGCCTCCTTGCCGATCTGCAGCACCTCCTGACCTGGTCCGTGGCCTCGCACCTCGGCGGAGGGCGAGAATACCCGTAAGTACTCGCAGCTCAGGCTGTAGCAGCTGCCGTCATCGAAAGACACCTCCAGAAATCGCGACTTCTGGTGTAGCTTGAGCTCGGTGACACGCGGCGGCATGGGATCTCCTGGCGCCATAGCGGCGCTTGGTTAGAGGATATAGCGAGTGAGGTCCTCATCGTCCACCACACCGGCGAGCTTGCTGTCCACGTAGTCGGCATCGATGCACACAGTCTCCCCGGAATGATCCGGAGCGGTGTAGGACACCTCCTCCAACAGCCGCTCCACCACCGTGTGCAGTCGCCGGGCGCCGATGTTCTCGGTGCGTTCGTTGGCCTGGAAAGCGATTTCCGCGATCCGCCGAACTCCATCGGGTGTGAACTCGACGCGCATGTCTTCGGTGGCCATCAGAGCCGCGTATTGCTCCGTGAGCGAGGCGTCCGGCTCGGTCAGAATGCGCACGAAATCCTCCACTTTGAGCGGATCCAACTCCACCCGGATCGGCAAGCGCCCCTGTAGCTCCGGCACTAGATCGGAGGGTTTGGACAGGTGAAACGCCCCCGAGGCAATGAACAGGATGTGGTCGGTGCGAACCGTCCCGGACTTGGTGGAGACCGTGCAGCCCTCCACCAGGGGTAGCAGATCCCGTTGCACCCCCTCGCGGGAGACATCGGGCCCGCCGTGCTCGCCGCGCCGGCAGACTTTGTCGATCTCGTCCAGGAACACGATGCCGGTTTGCTCCACGGCGTTGAGCGCCGCGAGCTTGACCTCCTCGTCATTGACCATCCGGCTGGCCTCCTCCTCGGTCAGCTGCCGCAATGCCTCTTTGATGGGCAACTTGCGCGACACGGTGCGGCGGCCACCCATGTTCTGGAACATGCCCTGCAGTTGGCTGGTGAGCTCTTCCATACCGGGCGGGGCCATGATCTCGACGCTGGGACTGACCGCGGCCAACTCCACCTCGATCACCTTGTCGTCGAGCTCGCCCTCGCGCAATCGCTGGCGGAACTTCTGTCGGGTGGTGGAGTGATCGGGCTGTGGCGGCTCGTTGGCGAAGCCCACGCTACGCGGTTTCGGCAGCAGGACGTCCAGCACCCGTTCCTCAGCGGATTCGCGGGCGCGATGACCGACTTTCTTCTTCTCCTGCTCGCGGGTCATCTTGACCGCGGCATCCATGAGGTCACGGATGATGGATTCCACATCGCGTCCCACGTAGCCCACCTCGGTGAACTTGGTTGCCTCCACCTTGATGAATGGGGCGTTGGCGAGCCGGGCCAGCCGCCTAGCGATCTCGGTTTTGCCAACACCGGTGGGACCGATCATCAGAATGTTCTTGGGGGTGATCTCGTTGCGCAGCTCCGGCGCCACCTGCATGCGCCGCCAGCGATTGCGCAAAGCGATGGCAACAGCACGCTTGGCTGCTTTCTGTCCGACAATGTGCTTGTCGAGCTCCTGAACGATCTCTCGCGGGGTCATATTGGACATGTGCATAGCCCTTGCGCCACGGTCGGCTGACAGCGCGGCGTGGTGTTGTGAAACCGCAAATCCCTGCTGGCGCAGCAGCGGCGGGATTCTAACGGTCGGCCGGTCCCAACTCCTCGATGGTCATCTGGTGATTGGTGTAGATGCACAGATCGGCGGCAATGCCGAGTGCGCGCTCGACGATGGTCCGGGCGTCGAGGGAGGTGTTGTCGAGCAGCGCCCGAGCCGCCGCTTCGGCATAGGGCCCCCCCGACCCGATAGCGGCAAGCCCGTGCTGCGGCTCGATGACGTCGCCGTTGCCGGAAATGGTCAGCAGCGCGCTGGCGTCGGCCACCACCAAGAGGGCTTCGAGCCGGCGCAACATACGATCGGTGCGCCAGTCCTTGGCGAGCTCGACGGCAGAGCGGGTGAGGTTGCCACCGTGTTTCTCCAGCTTGCCTTCGAAGCGCTCGAACAGGGTGAAGGCGTCCGCGGTACCGCCGGCGAAGCCGGCGACGACCTTGGCGCCGTAGAGCCGGCGCACTTTGCGGGCATTGCCCTTCACCACCACGTTGCCCATTGTCACCTGGCCATCGCCGCCAACGACGACACGATCGTCGCGCTGCACGGCAAGAATCGTGGTGCCTCTGAACTGATCCACGCGGGCCTCCTCTAGCAAAGTCCGGCGATTGTACATCAGCGTCTGAGGGCGCCGACGGCTCCTGTCTACACCCGACCCGGGGCAACTTCAGCACACAAAAAAGCCCCAGGTAAGGGGGGAACCTGGGGCCAATTACCCGGCTTGGGGTACCGGGATAACCCGCTCAGGGAGGGGAGCGGGCGAGCGCCGGTTGCATGCGCTCTGAAACCATAGACGCAGGTGCCTCAACAAAGTTCCACCGTTGTGTTTGGGAACTATTACGAATTGGTATGACTTCATTACTCGGCCGGCGGGCGCCCTGCCAGATCCCCGTAGCGACGCACCCGCGGCAGTCGACCCTGCACCGTCGGATCGCCGCGACGGCGGAGCTCGAGGCCCGGTTCGGGAACGGTCGTGGGCTCGGCGGAGTAGGCGCCGGGTGCCGCCGGCGGCGGCAGCGTCGCCGTGCTCCGCGGTAGCTCGTTGGGATTCGGTCGCTCCAGCAGATCCAGAGGCTCGGGCAGCCGAGGCTGGTTCTCCACCGGCTGAAAGCCGAACGCCGGCGGCGGAGTCTCGCTCGATGGGCTCGGCAGGCCCCCTGCAGCCCGGTCCTGACCCAGCGCCACACTCGGCAATAGTATCAGCAGCCCAACCAGGAACGTGCCTCTCATGGCTGGTCTGACTCGCCAGCCGTCACGCGGTTCAATGGCGCTGCGGATCAGCGCCCGGCCACGGCGGTCTCAGGCAGCTCACGAACCAGGCGGAATCCTTGGGAGTTGTAGGTCGCGTCGGCGGGCCGGCGCCAGCGGCCGTCGGAGCGCGTCCAGTCGCCGACGCCGTACCAGGTACCACCGCGAATGACTCGCCGCTCGCAATTGGCGTCGTCGACGGGAACCCACGCCACCTGCGCCGCTCGTGGTGCACCCACATAGTCGTCGTGCCAGCAGTCGGCGGTCCATTCGGCGGCATTGCCGGCAGTGTCTGAGAGCCCGAATGGATTCGGCAAGTAGCTGCCAACCGCCGCGGTTGCCGCCACCGCGGGGCCACCCAGACAGTCGCCGCAGTTGGCCCGGTCATCGCTGAGCTCATTGCCCCACCAATAGGTGGTGGCCGTGCCGGCGCGCGCCGCATACTCCCACTCCGCTTCCGTGGGCAAGCGATAATGCTCGCCGCTTTGCAGGGAGAGCCACTCCGCGTAGGCCCGGGCGTCATTCCAGCTGACGCATACCACGGGATGACGGTCGTTTTGGTCGATGCCGGGCTGGCGCCAGCTGGTGCCACGCTGGGGTGGCGTATTGCGGCGGCCGGACTCGCCCGGCTGGTACAGGCGACAGCCGTCGTTGCGCTCGGCGTCGGTGCGGTAGCCGGTGGCGGCCGCGAAGGCGGCGAACTCGCCGCGAGTGACCTCGAAGCGGCCAATAGCGAAAGGTCGTGCCACCCGAACGTCGTGCGCCGGTTGCGTATGCTCGCTGCCCACGCCTCCCATGCGAAACACCCCGGCGGGCACCGGCAACATCTCCGGTCCGGTGCCACCGGCGGCCAGGCGATTGGACACGATGATGCGGTCGCTGTGCTGATCGACTACCCGCTTGTAGACCGCTGCAAGACCATCCCGAAGCTCCTGCGCCCGTTGCTTGGCGAGCTCTGCCGCCTGCATCTCGCCGCGGTCGGTCTTGGCCTGTCGCTCGATGCTGGCAAGGTTGCTTTGCAAATACTCGGAGCGAGTCTGCGCTTCTCGCGCAACCGCCTTGGCGTCCTCGGCTTCCGACCAGAACCAGTACACCGCGTACAGGGCAACAGCGACCAGCACCACGGCTTCAACCAAGATGTGCTTCCATGAGGTTGGCTGCGGGCGAGCGCCAAGGATCGGCTTCGCCAGCGAGTCATGACTGATTTCGTGGTAATAGGCGCCGCGCCGCTGCTCCTTGCGCAATAGTCGGGAATCCACCAGCCGCTCGAGCTCGGCGGCGGTGACACCATAGCTTTCGATGATCGAGGACTGTTCCACCTCACGGCGCACGCCGTTGCGGGTCAGCAGTCCTTGTTCGCAAAGCCGTCGCACTCGTCGCCGTCGCACGGCGGGATACAGCCGGATGACCTCGCGGTAGAACCCCTCCAGGATGCGCTCCATTCCCGCCCGTCCGCCCAGCAGCTTGGGGTCGACCCAGGTGCCCTGCTGACCCGCCTGCTGGGCTTTGAGCAGCGCCGTCTCCACCCGCCGGCACAACAGCTGGAGCTGAAAGGGCTCGATCTCCCCGTCCTCGTTCTCGAGGAAGTCCAGCATTTGCTCGACGGACTGCGCTGCGAACTCGAAGGTTTGGGTCAGGACGGCACCGGGCACCGCCAGCCGGGCAGGCTCCACGATCGCCGCTCTGGCCCCGTCGCGGTCCAGCGGCGTGAGGCGAAAGCGGCAGTGAAACAGGCCGGGAACGAACGGGGTGAGCTCTTGGAGTAGCCCCAGGTAGTCCTCCCGCAGGCTCAGTATCACCTTGACCTCCGGAGGGCCCGAGCTGCACGAGATTCCCGCATCGCCGCTCAGATGACGAACCGAGGTGGGCACACCGTCTCCCAAGAGCTCACCGAGCTGGGCGATGAGACGCTCGCGCGCGGCCCGATCCTGGCGACTGAAGATCTCCTCGAACTGGTCGAAGATCAGCACCGGTCGCACCAGGGCGTCGCCGCGGGAGAACACGGCGGTCTTGAAGTACAGCCACAGATGGGACCGCTCGCCTGGAGATAGGGCTACTCCGGGGCTGTCGCAGGCGCACTCGATCTGCGACAGCACGCTTTCCACCAAGTCGGTGGCAGCGCAGTTAAGACGCACGTGGATGGGCAGCAAGTCGCGCTCGCGCAGCGCGGGAACCACATGGGCTCGGAGCAAAGAGGTTTTGCCCGTGCCGGACTTGCCGAACATCAACAGCAGCCGGGTGCTCAGAACCTGGTGCAGCAGCTCCTGGCCGCAGCGTTCGCGCCCGTAGAAGAGCTGACGGTCGAGGGCGTCGTCCTCGAACGGCCGCGGACCTGGATAGCGGGTGCGCTGTCGCTGCTGACTCAGGGCTGCGCCTGAGTAGAAGCCGAACTCAGGCAGCAACCGGGTCGGGTATGTACTGGCTTGGAGCGACACGAGGCGATCCTCCGTTACGCAAATTCCAGTCGGCGTGGATGGTCTGGGCCAGGCGCTCTATGCCACCGCTCTGGAACAGGTCGACGCCGTGCAGGTGCTCCAGGCTCGGCAATCCGGGGGATTCCCCGATCCGCGCCGGAATCACGAAGCGGGCGCCGGCGGCGAAGCGCCCCTGACGCTCGAGCGCAACGTGCACTTCCTTGTGGAAGTAGCTCTCGACTCGTTCCAGCATCTGCGCGCTCTGCAGCACCACGACGTAGTCGACTTGCTTGCCCAGCACGTGGGCGATGCGCCGGTCCCAATCGTCACCGCCGCGCAGCTGCTCGCGGTCGCGCCAGGTCCGTAGACCCAGCCCTCGCAGCTGCCTGCCCACCTGGGCCACGGTGTCCGCATTGGGGCTGTGGTGGCAGAGAAACACCAGCGGCGCGTTGGCCGGGGGCTCGGGCTCGGGCTCCACCGCCTCGGCGTTACGCTCGTAGTGGCGCCGCAGCTCGTCGGCGAACTGTGCCCACGAGTGGTTGCTGAAACTGAGCCGATAGGTGCGTTCGAAGAACAGCGCCAGCTGGTCGTGCTCCGGATGGTAGAAGAAGCTCTCACCCTCCAAGGCCAGCGAGCGGCTGCGACGCCCGTAGCTCTGTAAGGCGTGGAGCAGTATGCGTGCGTTCCAGCGCTCGAAGCCGAAGCCGAGAAACAGGAAAGACGTGTCCGGGTCGCTGAACTCGCTG
>CAZLYT010000016.1:0-3131 GCA_964563515.1 uncultured Candidatus Competibacteraceae bacterium
TGGGAATGAATTGGCCTAATCCGGCCAGACCGGTTGTAACGCCATCGCCTTTGGGACGAACATGGCTGGCAGTACCACAGGCATCTCGGAGTGCAAGCAGAACTCCGGCGCCGGGCTCAATACCAGCTGCCGCAACCACAAAGCGCCCCGTGTTTCATCGACCACCGGTGAGAGCTGGTCGAAGAACTTGCCGTAGCGCATTGCCTCTGGTTTGGAAAACCAGAGCGCGTGCCGCGGGCGGTAGCTCACTTCTCCGCGGCGCAGTCCATACAGGCCGCCGACCCCACCCCCTGCCAGCCCGGCCACTGCATTGTGGGGGGCGGCCCGGATCCCCGATACGGCAGCCTCCTTGATCGGGCCGAGGGCACCGAAGTCCTCCAGCAGGTACCAGTCTTCATAGGCCTCGACTCCGTCGGCGGCCCATGATGCACCTGATGTGAAAACGCCGAAGGATCCAAGAAATCCCGCTGGCGGCGCCTGGTTGAGGGCCCGTTGGAAGGCCCGCTGGCAGGACTCGTACTCCCGGGTCTCGACGCCCGCACGCTTCCAATGCCAGAACACATATGCCAGCAAGGTGACCTCCACCATCTCGGCGCCCGGCGAGCGGGCTCATGTCGTGGCCTCACAGGAGAGTAGGGTAGCGTATCGACGAATCGGTACGCTTCCCGGCAGGTTCACCGTCTGCGCCCGCGGTGCCACGTCGACAAGCTCGACGGCGGGTTTTGGTGGTCAGCGATTGACGCATTGTTCACACCAAGGGGCTATGAGTCGCGACCCAAGACGAGGCTGAGAGGTCGAGGAATCCAATAACAATTGATACACAAGACCGCGCCTCGAGATACCGTGGAGAAACACCGGGAGCTTAGGCTCTTCCACGTTCCTGCACGAAACAATCCCACACGATACCTGGAAGACATGAGGAGCCAACCATGAGCATGACTGCTACCCGAGTTGATAACGGCGTCAATGTACAAGCGCTGCTGGGCGCCCGGGAGGCGCTGACCGGCGCGCCGGAAGGTGCCAAGTTCCAGTGGCGTGCAACCTGTGACTGGGTCAACGGCACTCACAGCCGCTCTACCGTCAAGAGCTTCTTCGGTCTCGGTTCGGAACAGAGCCACAAGACCGAGTTCACCTTCGACGCGGACCATCCCGAGCTGTTCGCCTCCGAAGACAACGGCGCCACCCCAGTCGAATACGTGCTTACCGGCTTGGCCGGTTGCCTGACTGCCGGCATCGCCTCCGTCGCCCAGATGCGCGATATCCAGCTGCACTCGGTCACGGCAACGCTGGAGGGGAGCATGGACCTGCAGGGCATTCTGGGCATCGACGGCGATGTGCGTAACGGCTTCGACGGCATCAAGGTGACGTTCAAAATCGACGCCGATGCCACCGAAGACGAGATCAAGGCCCTGGTTGCCCAGTCCCAAAAACGCTCCGCGGTCTTCGACATTGTCACCAACCCGACCAACGTGACGGTCGAAGTCAACTAAGTCGCCACTCCCGGAGGCCGGCTCCTATGCGTACCACCACTGTCATCGTCGGGGCCGGCCATGCCGGACTGGCCATGAGCCGTTGCCTCACCGAGCGGGCGATCGATCACGTAGTGCTCGAGCGGGGGCAAGTGGCGAATTCTTGGAGAACCGAGCGCTGGGACTCGCTGCGGCTCCTGACCCCCAACTGGCAGAGCCGGTTGCCGGGCTACGGCTACCAGGGCGACGATCCCGATAGGTATCGCACCATGTCGGAGACTGTCGCCTTCATCGAGCGCTATGCCGAGGTGATCGCGGCACCGGTGCAAACCGACACCGAGGTCTTGTCGGTGCGCCCGAACGGGGATGGCTATGAGGTCATCACCACTCGAGGAAGGTGGCGATGTCAGACGGTGGTGCTCGCCACCGGCGCCTGCAACATTCCGACGATCCCGGCGGTTGCCGAAGCGGTGCCGGCGGCGATCGCCACCCTGACGCCGCTGCAATACCGCAATCCCGATCAGCTCGAGGCGGGCGGCGTCTTGGTGGTAGGCGCGTCGGCCAGCGGGGTCCAGATCGCTGATGAGATCCATCGCTCCGGGCGGCCCGTGACCCTGGCGGTGGGCGAGCACATCCGCGCCCCCCGGCTTTATCGCGGCAAAGACATCAAATGGTGGATGGACCGGGCTGGCGTGCTGAACGAGCGCTACGATCAGGTCGACGACATCGGTCGGGCACGGAACGTCCCCTCGCTGCAGCTCGTGGGTTCGCCAGAGCGTCGAACCCTGGATCTCAACTCGCTATCCCGCATGGGTGTGAAGTTGGTGGGGCGACTCGCAGGCATTCGCGACGGCAAGGCACAGTTCTCGGGTTCCTTGGGCAACCAATGCGCCATGTCGGATTTGAAAATGAATCGCTTACTCGACAGCATCGACGATTGGGCACGCCGGAGCGGATTGGACAATCAAGTCGACCCGCCGCACCGCTTCGAGCCCACTGTCGTCGAGGCGACACCGACTCTTGGCTTGGATCTGGGCAAGGGGCACATTCGCACCATCATCTGGGCCACCGGTTTTCGTCCCGACTACTCGTGGCTCGATGTTCCGGTGCTCGATCGCAAGGGGCGGGTACGCCACCATGGCGGAGTGGTCGAAGCGCCTGGAATGTATTTGCTGGGCATGCCGTTCCTGCGCCGTCGCAAGTCGAGCCTCATCGACGGCGCCGGCGATGATGCCCGCGAACTGAGTGCGCACATGGCCTCGTATCTGGATCGGCAAAGCGAGGTCACCAGCAGCCGACGCCTGGCGCTCAGTGCCTGAAGCAGGCCAGGCAGTGCGTGCTAGGATTCGCGGGCTCGGGCGAGGAACCAACGACTGAACCAGGGCCAGGCAATGCCCGCCCTGTGCCGGTCTCAGGCTTGGACAGAGACGAGACCTTGGTGAGCGTTCAGACTAGGTCGCTGCCCGGAGACCGGGGCAACTCCTGAGGATCCGGAGGGGTCCCGGCCGCTTCAAGCTCGCTGTTCAGTGAAAGCGAGTCGAATCCCCAGGCCGATCAGCACAGACCCTAGCAGGCCATCGAGCCACACTGATACCCGCCGGTGGCCACGAAAGAACTCGGTGGTGCGCGCTGCAGCAAGAACGAAGACAGTTTCGACCGCCA
>CAZLYT010000017.1:0-10052 GCA_964563515.1 uncultured Candidatus Competibacteraceae bacterium
CGGCCGGGCGGCTTCCTGGAGCGCGTGCAGCGCGGCACCTGGGCCGGACACGTCGTCGAGCACGTCGCGGTCGAGTTGCAGAACCTGATCGGCTTCTCGGTCGGCTACGGCAAGACAGTCGATACCTACGACACCGGGATATACCACGTGGTCTACCGCTATCGCGACGAGGCCTGCGGGCTGGCGGCGGGCCGTGAAGCCGTGGACATCGTGGAAAAGCTGTTCAACGACGAGCCGATCGATATGGAGGTGGTCATCGCGCGCCTCAAAGAGGTTCGCGACGCCCACATGCTGGGCCCATCCACCGCCTCCATCGTCAACGCCGCCAAGGCGCGCGAGATCCCCTACGTCAGACTCAGCGACGAGAGCAGCTACATACAGCTCGGTCACGGCCACAAGCAGCAGCGCTTCCAGGCCACGGTCACGTGGAATTCGAGCCTCATTGGCTACGGCATCGCCGACGACAAGCAGTGGACCAAGCAGATCCTCAATGATGCTGGCATTCCGGTGCCGCAGGGCCAGGCCTGTAACTCCTTCGAAGAGGCGCTGGAGGCCGCTCAAACCATCGGCTATCCGGTTGCGACCAAGCCCCTGGTGGGCAATCACGGTCGCGGCGTCAGCACCGACATCAACGACGAGGCAGGCCTGCGCGAGGGCTACCACGCGGCCTACCATCGCCACCAGACCGTGGTCGTCGAGCAGTACGTGAAGGGCGAGGACCACCGACTGCTGGTGATTGACGGCAAGCTGGTGGCGGCGGCACGGCGCCGGCCCGCTCACGTCCTCGGTGACGGCGAGCACACCCTGCAGGAGTTGGTCGATATCGAGAACGAGGATCCCCGCCGTGGCGTGGGCCACGAAAATCTGCTTACCCAGATCAATCTCGACGAGCAGTCGCAGCGGCTGATCCACCAGCAGGGGCTGACGCTCGAATCGGTCATTCCCAAAGACGACATCATCTGGCTCAAATCCACGGCGAACCTGAGCACCGGCGGTACCGCCACGGACATCACCGACGACGTGCACCCGGAGGTCCACTACGCGGCCGAGCGGATCGCGCGCCTGGTGGGGCTCGACATCATCGGCATCGACCTGCTGGCGGAGACCTTGACCAAGCCGCTCGAGGAGCAGTGCGCCGGTGTGGTCGAGGTCAACGCCGGGCCGGGCTTCCGCATGCACATCTCGCCGACCCACGGCCAGGGACGCGACGTCGGCAAGGCCGTGGTCGACATGCTCTATCCGGACCCGGCCGACGACGGGCGAATACCCATAACGGCGGTCACCGGCACCAACGGCAAGACCACCACAGTGCGCCTGATCTCGCACCTGCTGCGCCAGGCGGGGCGCAAGGTGGGCATGGCCTGCACCGGCACCATCGAGATCGACAACCACGTGATCATGCGCGGCGACTACAGCGGCCCACAGGCAGCCGCGACGGTGCTCCGAGAGCCCACCGTCGAGCATGCCGTGCTGGAGGTGGCGCGTGGCGGCATCATGCGCCGAGGGCTCGGCTTCGACGAGTGCGAGGTCGGAGTGCTGCTCAATATCGCCAGTGATCACCTGGGCGAGCGCGACCTCCACACGCTCGACGAGCTCGCGCGTTGCAAAACCGTGGTCGTCGACGCGGTGCGACCCGGCGGCACAGCGGTGCTGAATGCCGACGATCCCCGCGTGCTCGGCGGTGCGCAATGGGCCCGCGGCAACATCATCTACTTCACCATGGATCCGGACTCGCACCCGGTGCACCAGCACGTGCGCGAGCACGGCGTCGCGTTCACGGTGCACCACGACAGCATAGTGATGCGTCAGGGCCAGGTGGAGGCCGAGATCATCCCGGTGGCGGATGTGCCCATCACCTTCGACGGTCACGCGCGCTTCAACGTCGCCAACGCCCTGGCGGCGGCTGCCGCGGGCCATGCCCTGGGGCTCAACGCCGGCGACATCCGCATGGGTCTGCAGACTTTCCACCCGACACCGGGCCAGAATCCGGGCCGTACCAACCTGATCGACGCCGACGGCATCAAGGTGCTGATCGACTACGGTCACAACGTGCCGGCGCTTGAAGCCCTGGACGATCTGGTCAGCAGCCTGGCGGCGCGCCGGCGAATCTGCGTGGCCAGCGCGCCCGGCAACCGGCGCGACGAGGACATCGAGGCGCTGGGCAAGCAACTCGGCAAGATGCACGACCACCTATTCATCTGCGAGACCCATCCCCGTGGTCGGGAGCTCGGCGAGGCTGCCGGGCTGGTGCAGCGGGGGGCCGAGGCTGCCGGTTGCTGCCGGGTGGAGATCGTGATGAGCGAGCAGGAGGCCGTGGAGCGCTCGCTCGACGAGGCCAACGAAGGTGACCTGTTGGTGCTGGTGGTGGACGACCTGGAGGGCGCGACGCAGCGCGTCAAGAGCCGCAGCTTCCGCTCGCCGGCCCTGGCCAGCAGCGCTTGACCGTCGGGCGCACCGCTCCCCACCTGCTGACGCTGCTCCGGGTCGGCCGTATCCTGGCGCCAATGCCGCTTGCGGCCACCGACATCCTGATCGCGGACGGGCGCATAGCGGCGCTGGGCGTCGGTTTCGAGGTGCCTGCTAGCTGGCCGGTGACCGTAGTCGAAGCGCCCGACCTGACTGCGGTACCCGCCTTCATCGACCAACACGCGCACCTGACGGGTGGCGGCGGCGAAGGCGGCCCCGGAACACGCTGTCCGGAGGTAATGGCCGCCCAGGTGGCTGCGATGGGCATCGGCACCGTGGTGGGCGTGCTCGGCACGGACAGCATCAGCCGCTCGCCGGCGGCTCTACTGGCCAAGGTTCGGGGACTGCGTGCCGACGGCATAAGCGCCTGGATGTACACGGGCGCCTACCGGGTACCGCCGCCGACACTCACGGGCGACCTGCAGCGGGACCTGGTATGGATTCCTGAAGTGATCGGGGTAGGCGAGATCGCCCTCTCCGATCACCGTTCCAGCCAGCCGCGCGCGGACGAAATCGAGCGGCTAGTCGGCGCTGCGCGGGTAGGAGGAATGCTGGCCGGCAAGCGAGGTATCTGCCACTTCCACATCGGCGATGGCGAACGTGGGCTGCAACCCCTGCGCCGACTGCTCACCGAGACCGAAATCCCGGCCGAGCAAGTGATCCCCACCCACGTGAACCGTCGCCTGGAATTGCTGGAGGAGGCCGTCGAGTACGCGTGCAGCTTCGACGCCGCCGTCGACGTGACCGCCTTCGACGACGCTCCCGGCGACCACGAGCTGTCCGCATTCAACGCGGTTAGGACGCTGCTCGAGCGCGGCGTGCCGCGTGAGCACATCACGCTCAGCTCCGACTGCAACGGTAGCCTCCCCCAGTTCGACGAGCGGGGGGAGTACATCGGCATGCGGGTGGCCGGCAACACGACCTTGCTCGCTGACTGGCAGCGGCTAGTGCGCGAGGGGGTGCTGCCGCTGGACGAGGCGCTCACCCTGATCGGGGCCAACGTCGCCCGGGTGCTGGGTCTGCATCGGCACAAGGGACTGCTGGCGCCCGGCTTCGACGCCGATATCACGCTGCTCGACGATGCGCTGCAGCCTCGACAGACCTTTGTCGCCGGGCGCTGCGTCTTCGATTCGGCGACAGGCATGCGATAGCCGGTCCGGCCTAGGCGCGTCTGGGGCACGCGCGCTGCGGTGGCGGTCAGTTCAAAGCACACTGGAATGAGACGACCCGTCGCCTCGAATGGGAACGACACCAGATCACTCTCGATGCACCAGGCTCGGCCTGGCGCGCCGGGCCTACCGAACCACAACGGTTCGCCAATCGTACCGGCAGGATCTGCCGAAGGAGGCGTCAGTGGCGCGCAAGAACGTCTTCGTAGTGGGCCTGAACGATTTCAACCTCGAAATGCTGCGGCACCTGCGCGGGGCGGACGAGATCGAGTTCCACCGGCTGCTGGATCCCGCCCTGTTCTACGACACCGAGGAGTTCGACATTCCGGGGATGATCGAGCAGGCCACCGCCCAGCTCGAGGCCTTCGGCGGCTCCATCGACGGCATCGCCGGCTACATGGATTTTCCAGTGTCGACGATGCTGCCGCTGCTATGTGATCGTTTCGGCACGACCTCAGTCGCGCTGGAAGCCCTGCTCAAGTGCGAGCACAAGTACTGGAGCCGGCTGTGCCAGCGCGAGGCGATTCCCGAGCACATTCCCGGATTTGCCGCATTTGATCCCTTCGACGCCGACGCGCTGTCGAAGATCGGCCTGCATTTCCCCTTCTTCGTGAAGCCCATCAAGTCATCCGGCTCGCGGCTGGGATTCCGCATCGAGGGCCCGGAGGATTTCGACCACGCCATGGCGCAGATGCGTGCTGCCATCGGCACCATCTCCGAGCCCTTCGACTACGTGCTGGGCCAGATCGACTTGCCGGCCGAGGTGGCCGAGATCGGAGGCGGCCACTGCCTGGCCGAGGAGATAATCGGCGGGCGCCAGTGCACGCTGGAAGGCTACTCCTACCAAGGCAAGGTGGTGAGCACCGGCATCATCGACTCCATTCGCTACCCCCAGGTGATCAGCTTCTACCGGTACCAGTATCCGTCCAAGCTGCCAGCCCGCGTGCAACGCCAAATGGAGAGCATCACCGAGCGCATCATCACCCACGTGGGCTACGACAACTCCTCGTTCAACATCGAGTACTTCTGGGACGAGATGGTCGACAAGATCTGGCTGCTGGAGATCAACACCCGCATCTCGCAGTCGCACAGCTACATTTTCGAGAAGGTCGACGGGGTGAGCAATCAGCAGCTCACCATCGACCTCGCACTTGGCCGAAAACCCGACATGCCGCGCCGCGAAGGCAGCTTTCCGATGGCGGCGAAGTTCTTTCATCGGCTCTTTCAGGGGGACGCGAAGGTGTCACGGGTGCCGACGGCGGAAGAAATCGCCGAGCTGGAGGCAAAGCTACCCGGCACGCGGATCCTGCCCCAGGTCAAGCCCGGGATGTGGCTGTCGGAGCTGCCCGAGCAGGACAGCTACAGCTACGCCGTCGCCTACGTCTACATGGGGAGCAAGAACCAGTCGACTCTGCTGCGCAACTACGACCGCGTCATCAAGAAGCTCGAGTTCGGTTTCGAGCAGGTGGATGAATCGTTGCCGAGGGTCGAGGTCGAGAGCGAGCCACCAGCCTGAGCAGCCGCCGCCGTTATTTCTCCACCGACGGTCTCAGCGGGGCAGTACATCGCCGTCATCCGCCAAGGCGGATTGTGCTCCGCTCTCCCCCTCGGCCCGGTACTAGGCCACCTCTTCGGTTGGGCAAATTTGCCTACCCGCAAGCTAACTCGCCATGCCGCCATAGCCTCCGGCGCACAACTCTGAAAGGCCTGTGTCATGGGTGCGGGTTGAGCCCGAGTCCCGCTTTGGAGCCGGACTCCCAGGAATATGGGCAGCTACATTCGTTCTTAACCCATTGCCACGCCATGCGATAGCCTTTGCACCAACTCTTCCTCTGCCGAGGCAACCTGGACCTATGAGCAAAGGCAACCGAAGATGCAGGCATCAGACAAGCTGGGAGATCTGGGAGTGTCAGGTGGTGTCGATCTGACCTCACACGCAGGCCCGCCGAAGGAGGACTGCCACGCGCTCACCGTGCGCCAGGTGCGTTGGTGGTCGCCGACGCTATTCTCGTTGGTGCTGGACCGGCCAGTTTCCTACCGCTTCATTGCGGGGCAGTTTGCCCGCCTCGGCCTGCCCATCGGCGATCGCTGGATCTGGCGTGCCTACTCGATCTGCTCCTCCGTGTACAACCAGCATTTGGAGTTTCTTTCCATCGTGGTGCCCGGTGGCCCGTTCACCCAGGCCTTGAAGCACATCGAGGAGGGCGACACGCTGTACGTGGATAAGCGAACCTTCGGCACCCTCACCACCGACCGCTTTCGCGAGCAGCGGGATCTGTGGATGATGGCGACGGGTACCGGCCTGGCTCCCTTCGTCTCCATCTTGCGGGATCCCCATACCTGGGATGCATTCGAGCGCGTGGTGCTGATCCACAGCGTGCGCCAGGGCGCGGAGCTGGCATATAAGGAGTGGCTTGAGAACTTCCACCACGACGAGCTGTTCGGGGAGTTCGCCCACCGCTTCCGCTACGTCACCGTAGTCACCCGGGAATTGGTCCCGGGCTCATTGGGTGCACGCATTACCGAGCTACTGGAGTGTGGCGAGCTCGAGCCCTCGGTCGGCTATACGCTGACGCCAGAGCGCTCCGCCGTGATGCTCTGTGGCAACCCGGCCATGCTGCGTCAGCTACGCTCCCTTCTGGAGGCCCGCGGGCTCACCGTCAACCGCAAGAGCAAGCCCGGCAACATATTGTGGGAGAACGGCTTTTTGCCGGAAGACAGCCGCCACACGGAGGCCTGAGGCAGCTTTCAGCGCGCCGCGGCCTGGTGGGCGAAGAGATCGGCACTCGACTCAGGGGCTCGCCGGAGCCCCCTCGATGGCCTCGTCCCGGCGTGCCAGATAGCGATACAGCACCGGAACCAACACCAGGCTCACCACCAGCGCGAAGGAGAGTCCGCTGACCACCGCCAAGGCCAGCGGCTGCAGCAGCTCCGAGCCCTCCCCCAAGCCCAGTGCCAGCGGCAGCATGCCGAAGACCGTTGTCAAGGTGGTCATCAAGATCGGTCGCAGCCGGGTGCGGGCACCCTCTCGGATGGCCTCGTCCATGGGTGCGCCCCGTTCGCGCGCCAGCTCGAAATACTCCACCAGAACGATTGCGTTGTTGACCACGATCCCGGCCAGCATGATGAGTCCCAGCCAGACCGGCATTGACACCGGGGTTTCGGTGGCTGCAAGGCCGGCGGCGACGCCGACCAGGGCGAACGGGACGCTGAGGAGTATCACCAGCGGATTGCGCAATGATTCGTACTGCACCGCCATCACCACGTAGACCAGGAACACGGCAAGCAGCAACAGCAGTTGGCCCAAGCGCTGGCCTTCGCGTACGGATTCGGCGGCGCCGGCGTCGTAGAGCACGTAACCTTGGGGCAGCTCCAACGTCGCCAGGGCGGCGTGAACGGCGTCGGTCAGCGCCAGTGAGTTGACCCCTTCCTCCGCAGCCACGTTTATCTCCACGACGCGGCGCTGGAATTCCCGTCGAATGCTGCCCGGAGCGGCTTCGGTCTCGATGGTGGCCAGCTCGCCGAGTCGGATACCGCGCCCATCCTCGGCGCCGCGGGCCACGATCAGCGACGAGAGCTCTTCCGGGGCCGCGAAGTAGTTCTCGGCGAAGCGCACGCGGATGGGGATACTGCGATCGCCATCGATGTAGTCGGTAACAGCGCGCCCGGCCAGGGCAACCCGAAGCGCCTCGCCCACTTCCTCGGCACTGACGGCCAGAGCGGCCAAGCGTTCACGATCCAGTCGCGCCACCACTTCCTGGCTCACGTCGTCCATGGATTGGAAAGCCCAACGCACCCCCGGAACCGCCGCCACCCGCCGCCGCGCCTCCTCGCCCAGAGCGGCCAGTCGGTCCAGATTCGGACCCTGGATGCGCAGGTTGATCCGCTCGTCACCCCGGCCCAGCCGAATGCCGGGCAGTCCGCGATCAACCAGGTGCACCTGCACCCCGGCCAGGCGTAGCGCATCCAGCTCGGTGGTTACCCGGTCGATCCATTCCTCCAACGAGAGGCCCCGTTTCCGCACGGGCAGCAGCCGCACGTTGATGCTGGCCCGGTTGGGCGCCTCGTAGGAGGTGCGGCCGTAGACGTAGCCGCCGATCGAGGTGTAGCGATTGAGCACCTCGGGCTGACGAGCGATCACGGCCTCCACTGCCCGCACGGCGGCGTCCATCTCCGTCAAGCTGACTCCGCTATCACCTCGGATGTGCACCCGCAGCTCTGCGGTGTCGACGGGGGGCAAAAATTCCTGCTCGTCGTCCATCAGGAACAGCAGGCTGGGGATCATTGCCAGCACCAAGGGTAGAACCACCAGCCAGGGGTGTGGTAGCAGGCTGCGCACCAACCGCGCATAGCCATCTTGCAGCCAATTCAGCACCTTCTCGGCGCCGCGACGCAGGCGTCCCCCGGGTCGATCCCGGACTCGGGCCGCCAGCGCTGGCACCAGGGTCACCGCCACCACCAGTGCCGCAATGATGGCGGCAGACAAGGTCAAGATGAGCTCACCGAAGACCAGACCGGCGAGGCCACCGATGAAGATGAAGGGAACCACCGCGGCCAGGTTGGTGGTGGCGGAGGCCACGATGGCGGAGTTGACCTCGCCGGCAGCCAACACCGCGGCTGCGGGACCCCTTACAGCCGTGCGCTGGTGGCGATGAATGTTCTCCATCATGACGATGGTACTGTCCACGAGCATACCCACGCCCAGCGCCAGACCGCCCAGTGTCATGATGTTCAGGCTCAGTCCGCCGAGGGACATGATGCCCAGGGTGGTCACCACCGCGATGGGAATCGCGCTGCCGATGATCAGCGTGCGACGCAGGTCGCCCAGGAACAGATAGACCACCAGCATGGCAAGCAGCGCGCCGCTGAGCACCGCGGAGCCGGCGTTGCGGACCGAATGGCGGACAAACACCGACTGATCCGAGACCGGTTGCACTCGTACCGGCGCCGGTATCGCCCCCTGGTCCCGAAGCCAGTCCAGTTGCGACCGCACCGCATCCGCCACGGCAATGGTGTTGGCGGTTGGCTGCTTGTAGATCGAGAGCTTGACGCCGGGTTGACCATCGAGGCGAAACAGCAGCCGCTCCTCCTCATGACTGTCGGCCACCACCGCAACCTCCGACAGCCGGACCTCGGGCCGACCCGGACCTTGCCCCGAGACCCGCAGCTCTCGGAGCTGCTCCAGGTCACTGAACCGGCCAGCCGTGCGGCCTTCGAACTCCAAGGTGCCGGTGCTCAGTCGACCGGCGGGGGTGTCCACGTTGTTGGCCTCGATCGCCGCGATCACGTCGCGCACACCGAGGCCCAGACCGGCCAGCCGCTCCTGGTCCGGGTACACCAGCACTTCCCGCTCGAGACCCCCGCCCACTTCCACCGAAGCCACGCCGGGCAGGGTCAGGAACCAATTGGCCAGGGTGTCATCGGCCCAGCTGCGCAGGCGCACGCCATCCCACTCGGTGGACATGGCCACCAGCTCGAGCACCGCCCATTGGGAGGGATCACGCTTGACCAGGATGGGAGGATCGATGTCGGTGGGTAGCTGACGCCGGGCCCGGTCCAGACGCGCGCTGGCTTCACGCAGCGCCGCATCGATATCGGTGCCATAGGGAAAGGCGATGTCGACGACACTTTGGCCCTCGCTGGTGCGGGACTGGACGGCGGTTACGTCCTCGGTAACAGCGAGCTGCTCTTCCAGGTAACGAGTGACCTGATCCTCCATTACCCGCGCCGGCACCCCCGGGTCGCTGACACGCACCCGGATCTCCGGATAGACGATCTGCGGCAGGAGGTCGACGCTGAGACGACCGGCCGCAGCCGCCCCCACGATCACCACCGCCAGCGCCAACATGGAGACGCCGACCGGGTGCTGAACCGACCAGGCAGCGATGCCACCGCGAACCCGAGCGACCGGGCTCATGTGCGACCGCCCGCCACCACCTCGACCTGGTGACCTTCGGCCAACCCCATGAAGCCCTTGACCACTACCCGTTCGCCAGGGGTTGCACCCTGCAGCAGCTCGACGCCCTGGCTGAGGCGTAGTCCGGTGCGTACCTCGCGTCGGTGTACGGTGTCATCCCCGTCGACCACGAAGACGTACTCTCCCTCCCGGTCCCGCTGCAATGCTTCGATGGGCACCAGGGGTCTCGGGTCGGTACGCAAGCGCAGCGTGACGCGGCAGAACTGCCCCGCCCTGGCTCCGGCCGGCACCGGATCCAGGGCTACCTCCGCCACGCCCCGGCGGGTGATCGGGTCCACGGTGGGATGAATGCGCACCACCCGGCCCTGGTAGCTGGCGCTGCCCAAGGCATCGATGCGCACCGCCACGCCGGTCCCCACCTGAAGGTGCGGCAGCAATAGTTCGGATACCGTAACCTGGGTGATCAGCGACTCCGGGTCGACGATGGTCAGCAAGTGCTG
>CAZLYT010000018.1:0-1795 GCA_964563515.1 uncultured Candidatus Competibacteraceae bacterium
GAGAACCCAGTGGCTGGGGCTTGCTGGTCGATGCTCATTAATGGCTCCTTCGGTTGGCCCCGCGGCCTAACCGGTTTCGGGATCACCTTACCTGCCCAAACCTAACGGGGACCGATCACTCGTGTCAACGCTGGCCCCCAGCAGCGCATCAGCACGCAAGTTGCGCTGTATCAACAGGAAAGCCGCTACTGCCAGGCTCCCGTAGAGCAGTCCCCTGAGCTTCGAGCCGACCAACAAATCGCCAACCGACACCACGGCAGAATAGACTGCCGCAAGGCCGGCCACCCAGTTGACCCAGGACAGAATACCGCCCGGGATGCGGTCATCGCCCAAGCCGAGCCGGCGTGAAACCGGGCGCCATCCGGCACCTCCGGGCCTCACCTTGAGGTAGAAGCGGTCCAGGGTTGCGTCTGACTCGGGCCCCGTGGCGAACGTCACCACGAGCCACACCGCCGTGGTGACCGCCACGGTGATCAGCATCGTTTGCGCGTAGGTGGGTCGCGACAGGTCGCTCAGGTCGAAGCCATACCGCCCCAGTGTGATCGAGGTAATGAACGATGCCACCATGGCACTGATCTCGGACCACGCGTTCACCCGCCACCAGTACCACCGCAGAATGAAGACGAGGCCGGTTCCGGCGCCCAGCCCGATCAGCACCTTCCAGCCTTCCTCGACCGTGCTGAGAAAGCTCATGACGACCAGTGCGCTTACCATCAGAACTGCGGTTGCAACCCTCGACGCGATCACCTGGGCCCGGCGGCTGGCCTGCGGCTTTATGAAACGCAGGTAGACATCGTTGACGAGGTACGAGGCGCCCCAGTTGAGGTGGGTGCTGATGGTGCTCATGTAGGCTGCGGCGAATGCGGCGAGCAGCAGGCCCTTCAGCGGCGAAGGAAGCACGTCCACCATTACCCGCACGTAGCCTTCCTCCGGGTTGGCCAGCCCCGGATACCTGATCAGCCCCACGAAGCCCACGATTATCCAGGGCCAGGGCCGCAGTGCGTAATGCGCAATCGTGAACCACAGGGTGGCGAGCAGGCCGTGGCGCTCGTCCCTGGCCGAGAGGATCCTCTGCACCACGTAACCGCCGCCGCCGGGCTCCTGGCCCGGATACCACGCGGCCCACCACTGGACGGCCAGGAAGATCAGGAGGGTGGAGAGCGGCAGCCAGCCCTGGTCCAGAGGCGGTAGCACTCCAAAGGCGGCATCGGCGGAACCGAAGTGCGCCGCTGCCTTGTCGCGGAGGACGTCCAGGCCGCCGATCGAATCCACCGCGAGAACGGCCAGCAGGATCGTGCCACCCATCGCCACCACGAACTGCAAGACGTCGGTTACGACCACGCCCCAGAGGCCAGAGAAAACGCTGTAGACCGCGGTTACGCCAAAGAGCAGAATGGCAGCGATCCAGGGGTCGACGTCGAGGGTAACCTGCAGGATCGTCACCATGGCGCGGGTCACCCAGCCCATGATGATCAGATTGATCGGCAGAGCGAGGTACAGCGCCCGGAAGCCCCGCAGCACCGCTGCCGGGCGTCCGCCGTAACGCAGCTCGGCGAACTCCACGTCGGTGAGCACGCCGGCACGCCGCCAGAGCCGGGAGAAGAAGAAGACCGTGAGCACACCGGAGAAGGCACCGTTCCACCACAGCCAGTTTCCCGCTACCCCGTATTTCGCGACGAATCCGGCCACGGCCAGGGGTGTGTCGGCGGCAAAGGTAGTCGCCACCATGGACGTGCCCGCCAGCCACCAGGGCAGCGACCGTCCGGACACGAAGTAGTCCTCCAGCGACCGGCCG
>CAZLYT010000019.1:0-5133 GCA_964563515.1 uncultured Candidatus Competibacteraceae bacterium
AACAGGCTGCCGCAGGAGTCGGACGGCAACGGGGCGCCCTACGCCGGTGGGCTGTTATTCACCTACGTTGCAGGCTCCAGCACCAAGCTCGCCACCTACCAGGATTCCGCCGGCAGCGTTGCCCACGCAAATCCGATCGTCCTCGACGCTGATGGCCGGGTGCCGGCCGGCATATTCGGCACCGGGTCGTACAAGCTGGTCCTCGCGCCCTCGACCGATACCGATCCGCCGACCTCGCCTATCTGGACGCTGGACGACGTAGAGCCGATCAACGAATTCACCTCCAGCGTCGACCAGTGGGGCGCCTCCGTCACCGGCACCTACGTGTCTGGAACGCAGTTCACGGTGCTGGGCGATCAGACCTCGGACTTTCATCCTGGGCGCAGGCTCAAGATCACGGACGCGGGCGGGACGAAGTTCGGGGTAATCACCGCGAGCTCGTTCGCCATCCTCACGACGGTGACGGTATCGCTGGATGGCGGGGCGACGCTGACCAATCCGCTCACCTCAGTGAATCTCTCGGTCATTACCGCTACCGATCATGCGGTGCCGGTGGGGCCCGTGATTACGCCTGCCGTTATTACCGCGGACCAGAACAACTTCAGCCCTGCCGGACTGGCTAGCGCTCGAGTCCTGCGGATCAGCACCGATGCACGACGAGCCTTTACAGGAATGCTGTCCGGTTCCGATGGGCAAGCGGTCGTGATCCACAACAGCGGAAATTTCCCGGAAGTGTTCAAGAAGGAGAACGCGAGCAGCACGGCAGCAAATCGCTTCGCCTTCGGGGCCACGCTTGGCGGCGGGCAGTCGATGCAGGTCATGTACGACGCGACCACGGCACGCTGGCGCGCTGTGCACACGCCCAAGCCCATCGGCGAAGTGGTGGACTTTGGCGGCGCTACGCTGCCCGAGGATTGCCTGACCATCGATCAGGACGTGAGCCGCACTACTTACGCGGCGCTGTTCAACGAAGTCGGGACTACCTGGGGCGATGGGAATGGGTCAACCACCTTCGGCCTGTGGGTAGGAAAAGGCTCGACGCTTGTCGCTGCGGGCGAAGGCGTAATTACCGACGATGGGGTAGATGCGGGAGTCGACACCACGAATGACACGCTGACGGTGCCCTCGAACGACTCTCGCTGGATCACCGGCATGGCGGTGGTCTTCACTCTGGCGAGCGGCACGGTGACGGGGCTCACGAGCGGGAACACCTATTACATCGTGCGTGCGAGCGCGACCACGGTAAAGCTCGCCTCATCGCTCGCCAATGCTCAGAACGGAACCGTTGTAGACATGACGGCGAAGTCCTCGCCCGTGTGGTCCATCACGCACACGAGGATCGATAGAACGCTTGGCGAGGTGCTCGGCGAAGACACTCACGCGATGAGCAGCTCGGAATTGCTATCGCACACGCACCCTGTAGGTACGTCTGCAAACGTAACAGCTTCCGGTGGTGGGATTTTTGTACCTCAGACCACTGGCGGCGCAAACGTCACCGACGCTAGGGGCGGGAACGCGGCCATGAACATCACGCAACCGTCAGCAGTCGTTACGCGCGGCATCCGCTACTGCTGAAAGGACCACCATGCCACTTACAAATTATGAGACCAAGCACCTATCCGATGACGGCAGGGTCTATGTCGTCGTGACCCTTGACGACGGCTCGAGCTTTGGCCAGTACATCGCAGCCGGGACGCAAGCGGAGATGGATGTCGAAGTCGATGCCCATGTCCAGCGCTACGAAGTGCAGCGCTCGCGGCCGCCGAGACCTACTCCTGCGCTTGGGGTCGTTCGCACCGCGGCGCAGGTTGAGCAATCGAGGCCTGGCAGGGGATGACGTGAAAGCCGTCGCACGCCTGCAGCTTAAGACAGTAGCAATCAGAGAGGATGGTGCCTTCGGCGTTCTCCTATGGGACGGGCGCCCATTTGCTGTGACGGTGGAACGCACATTCGAGAATCTGCGCATCGTAATTCCTCCTGGCGACGGCCTGCTTTGCACGCCCTCCTATTACTACAAAGGCGACTATCCGACGTGGGAGATCACCGTACCGGGGCATACGCGAGTTTTGTTCCACAAGGGAAACCTCGAGGAGCACAGCGAGGCATGCGTGATCGTGGCCGAAAGCTTCGGCGAGATTAAGGGAAAGACGGCGGTGCTGGACAGTAGGGGAGGATTTACCGAACTGATGAAATTAACCACAGGACTTAAATCATTCCTTATGGAGGTCGTCAGATGAAATCCGCTCTGCTCGCATTGCTCGCGCTGTTTGCCACTCCTGTTCTCGCCGCGACCACGGTCAGCGCCAGCTCGCTCGTGTCGATGCTGGTCTGGTTCATCGTCGTCGCGCTCATTTTTTGGCTTTTGTTCTGGCTCATTTCCTACGTCGGATTGCCGGAGCCATTCGCAAAAGTAGCGAAGGTGATCCTGGCCGTGGTGGCCGTGCTCCTACTCGTGAATTTCCTGCTCGGGTTCCTGGGCTCGCCGCTCGTTAACTTCAGGTAAGAGGCCATATGAACCAGCAGATTGAAACATTAATTAAGGCCGGTCTGATTCTTCTGAGCATGCTGCTCGGCACGGAGACGATCCCGCTGTTTGACGAGAAGCTGGCGAGCTTGGTGTCTGCGGCCGTAGCCGGGTCGCTCGCCGTTGCCCTGGATCAATGGTCTACGCGCAAGCTTAAGAAGCAGGGCATCGTGTCCACCAGCGCCTTGGCCAACGTAGAAGCGCCAGGGTCTCCCGAGAAGGTGCTGAAAGCGGAACTGAAAGCGGACCTAAAGAAGGAAGGGTAAAGGGTGCGCGATGAGTGACGCCTTCTGGACTGCCATGGCAATCATCGTCCCGTCTGGGGTTTCGGGCTTGGTGGGGATCGTGCTCGCGGTCCTTGCCAACCGCACGAAGAACGCAGTGGAGAAATCCGGCACAGATGCGGTGGAAGCCGCTGGTCATGCCAGTAAAAAGGCAGAGGAGGTGAGTGCCAAGCTCGACGTGAGCGGCGTCTCTACTGACACCCAGCTTAACAAGATCGAGGGGCTGGTGAACGGCGGCGTGGAGAAGTCGCTGCGCATCGCTGCGATTGCCCTTCGACGCGCGGCAGAGGCAACTGGCGAAGACGGCGATCGCGCAGCGGCTGAAGCGGCGGAAGTGGAGCTGTCCGCGCACATCAAAGCTCAAGTGAAGGTCGACGTTGCTCACAAAGAAGCGAAAGACGCGCTGGCGGCATCTACGCAGACCCTGGGCGATGTAGCCCGCGAAACCATGGGAGATGTCAAGGAAGTAAAAAAGGACGTGAAGGACATCAAGAATTCGTCCTAGCGAGTCAGTAAACCAGGAGATTGAAAATGCGGTTCCGCAGAATTGAAGACACGTTCTTGGCGATAGCTCAGAGCGAAGACGAAGCCAAGCAAGTCGAGCAGTTGCTGGTGCAGCTAACGGACGGTACGGCGCCCGCACCTCCGCCTGTACCTCCACCCTCGGCGGTGGAGAAAGAAGACATCCTGATGCTTGCCACGGCCGACACGCCATTTTCTGAGCAACCCAACTATTGGGTCAGCACCATGAACACATTCGGCGATGGCGACCGCGTGCCCGAGAGCGGCATCCACGGTCCAGATCAGCCCAACATCGGAACGCTGCGATACGGCAAGACCGAGATTGCCGGGAAGAAGGGGCTCGTGTTCGCTATCTCGAACAAAGACCCGAACACCTCTGGCAGCAAGCGCACCGAGCTCAAGGGGCATGAGCTCGACCCCAACCAGGTCTACTGGACCGCCTTCGGTCTTTACGTGCCTAAGTGGGAGAACGTGCCCTCCAATGACGTGGCTACCTGCGGCTTCCAGTTGCATTCGGGCGGCGGCACCGGGCTGAGCCCAATGGTGCAGCTGAACAGCCGCCGCGGGCAGGTGCTCAACTTCGATGCCCGGCACAGCCTGTCTTCTACGCCTACGCAGGGGAACTCCAAGTCCGTCAGGTCGGACGAGATTCCGATTCCGTTCGATCGCTGGTCCGAAGTCGTGCTCAAGATCAAGCTGTCGAACGGCAAGCCCACCGGCGGCTATGTCCAGGCCTGGATGGATGGCGAGCTGAAGATGGACTTCCAGGGGGCGGTCGGTTACGACCACCAGCACAAGCCCTATTTCAAGTTCGGCTTCTACAACTGGACCTCGGGCCTCAACACGGGGCGAAGGATCATCCTGAGAAATCCGGTGGTGGTGATAGACCCAACCGGGGACAAGTACAAGCACGCCGATCTTGTCCGGCTGATTGCGTAACAGGCGTTCAAACCAAAAAGGAGTTTTGAGATGAGAAAACTAGCATCAATCGTTCCGCTGCTGCTGTTCGTGGTCGCGGCCTGCGTGACTACGCCCAAGGGGCCAGAGCAGGTGGTCTACGCCGCCCACGGCAACTACGCGGCAGCCCTACCCATTGCCATCCAGTACAAGAAGCTCCCAACGTGCGCGCCGACCGCGCCACCGATCTGCAAGGATCCGCAGAAGCTTAAGGAGCTCCAGGATGCCGATGACGAGGCCTACAAGGCGCTCAGCACGGCGCAGGCCATCGTGCGGGTGGGACCGGGGCCGCAGGCCGACGTCGCAGCCACAGCCGCCCAGAAGGCCGTAGCCAGGTTCAAGGCCGTAACCTCAACCGTGAAGGTGCAATGATGAGCGCAATCCTAGGAGCAAAGGGCGCGATCGAGCTCGCCCTGTTCGTGCTGCAGGCCCTGCCGGCGTTGCTCGAGGCCGGCGCCCAGGTGAAAGACCTCCTGCAGAGCACCTCGGACGCGCTCACCAAGATGCAGGCCGAAGGGCGCGGGCCGACCGATGAGGAGTGGGAGGCCGTCAACGACGTTATTACTGCGCTGCGGGAGGAGTTTCACGCGCCGGACGAAGGGTAGGGTTACGGGGGCGCCCGGGGATAGCCCGTCCGGTCGCCCTAACAGTATGCGGTGACAAGGGGCTCTTAAGTACAAAAAACGGAGCCGACATGTCTGGAGAAGTCATCGAACAAAATGATGATGAGCACGAGATGCACCACGAATTCGTCGCCTCGCTAATCCGAAAAGAGCAGCGAAAGCAGGAGACATGGGACCGGGCTAAAGCCCATGTGCTCGGCTGGGGGCTCGTCGCCTTCGTGGG
>CAZLYT010000020.1:0-13273 GCA_964563515.1 uncultured Candidatus Competibacteraceae bacterium
GGTCATTACGTCACGGGCTTTCTTCATGGCTTGACTTACCTCCTGGACGTTTCAACTTAGCAGCGAGCGCTGCTCGCGTACTGAATGCGCGCGAGGGCCCGCTAGTTCCATCTCCTCGTGCGGTGCGATCCCCGGAACTTCTGGGGCTGCTACTGCGTTCTCGGCTAGACACGTCGCGGCGATGCCCTAGCGCGGCGGCGCGTTTGTGCGCGGAATCAACCGCGTGGTGCAAACAAAGCAGAGGAGGCTTGGTTGAATCTACAACTGAGGTGCTCCAGGGCAGGGGCCGGTTACCGGCGACACCGGGGCAAGCTCGACGCGGTTAGGACGGGGCTCCTGGTAGCCCGGGAGCTGTTCTGATGGCAGGGCCGAGTATCGACGCGCTGACGGTTGCGGCGTATGAGATTCCCACCGACGCGCCGGAAGCCGACGGCACCCTCGAATGGGACTCCACCACCCTAATCGTGGTGCGGGTGCGGGCCGGTGACGAGCGAGGGCTCGGCTACACCTACGCCCATCGGGCCGTAGCCGTGCTGGTGCAGGACAAGCTGGCTGCGCTGGTCGAAGGCAGGGATGCCCTGGACACCCCCGGAGCGTGGGCGGCCATGGACCGCGCCGTACCCAATCTGGGTCGTCAAGGCCTCGTCGCCAACGCGGTGGCCGCCGTGGACGTGGCCCTGTGGGACCTGAAGGCTAGATTGCTGGGCCTACCCCTGGCGACTCTATTGGGGCAGACGCGTGACCGGATACCGGTCTACGGCAGCAGCGGCTTCACCAGCTACTCGCCGGAGCGCCTGCAGCAGCAACTCGGCGACTGGGTGCAGCAGGGCATCGGGCGGGTCAAGATGAAGGTCGGAAGCCAACCCGACCACGACCTGGAACGGGTGCGGCTGGCGCGGATAGCCATCGGTCCGGAAACCGAGCTCTTCGTCGATGCCAACGGTGCCTATGACCGCAAGCAGGTCCTGGATTTCGCCACCGCCTTCGCCGAGCTCGGCGTGAGTTGGTTTGAGGAGCCGGTGTCCTCCGACGACCTTGAAGGGCTGCGCCGCGGCACCGCTGGTGAGGTTCGCTTCGATACTGGCAGCCGGGCACTGTACTCAACCGATGCCTCCAACTACCGCCTGGTGCCCATCGGCGTGGTGGTCCCCAGGGACGTGGAGGACGTGGAGGCGGCGTGCTATTAGCACTAAGTGCCGGTGCTGCCTCGCGGCGGCGGCACCAGTCTCGCCGGGCAGTGCTGCAACCTGGCCGTGGTGATGGATTTCTCCAAGTACGTCAACCGCATTGTCGATATCGACCTGGGCAACCGGGAAGCCATCGTGCAGCCCGGTCTGATCTTCGATCACCTGCGCAACCGAGTGCAGCCCCACGGTCTCACCGTGGCCTTCGACACCTCGACCCATGACCACGCCACCATCGGCGGCATGGTGGGGTACAACTCCTGCGGCGTGCACTCCGTGCTGGCCCAGCAGCGGGGGGCTGCTCACGCAGATCATGGACACCTTGGGGGGAGAGGCCGAGGCGGGGTACCCATCGTTGGTCTGGAGCCGAGTTGTGTGGCGGTGTTCCGCGACGAGCTGGTGAATCTGTTCCCGGATGATGATCGGGCCAAGCGCCGTAGGGTGCATTAGCGAAGCGTAATGCACCGTCCAATGAGGCGCCGGCATGGCGGAATACGCTGCGCTATTCCGCCCTACGAGATCGCATGGCGCCGTAGGCGCCGGCACACCTGCAGCTCTGAGGGGGAGACGGCCATGACCACCCGAATCGGCCGCCGCGCCTGGGCGCGCCAGCCTGCTCGAGTCCAGCGTGCCGGTGGTGGTTCAGCGCACCCGGCTCGACTCGCGCCAGCCCGAGCTCGGGATCATGACTACCGTGGTCTATCCTGGTGACTGACATGGACCTCAACCGACTCGACGGTCAGGTGGCTCTGGTGACGGGAGCCAGCTCCGGCATTGGCCGCGCCTCGGCGCTGGCGCTTGCCCGTGCCGGGGCGGCGGTCGTCATCGACCACCGCGCCAAGAGTGCCGTGGCCGCCGCCGAGCTGCGGCAGGAGATCGAGGCCGAGGGTGGCACCGCGCTCTGTGTGGAAGCCGATGTCAGTCGGGAGCACGACGTGGAAGCCATGTTCCAGCAGGTGGTCGACCGCTTCGGCACCGTCCACATCCTCTGCAACAACGCCGGTATCCAGGACGGCGCGCCCTTCGCCGAGCTGGCGCTGGAGCAATGGCGGCGAGTGCTGGAGATCAACTTGGGCGGTCAGTTCCTCTGCGCCCGTGCCGCGGTGCGCGAGTTCCGCCGCCGCGGACCCCAGCCCGAGGTCTCTCGGGCCACCGGCAAGATCATCTGCATGAGCTCGGTACACCAGGCCATACCCTGGGCCTTCGAAGCCAACTACGCCGCCTCCAAGGGCGGCATCCTGTTGATGATGAAGTCACTGGCCCAGGAAGTTGCCTGCGAGCAGATCCGCGTCAACGCGATTGCGCCCGGTGCCATCCAGACCCGGATCAACCGCGAGGCCTGGGACACCGAGGAGGCCCGCCAAGACCTGCTCGAGCTGATTCCCTACGGGCGGGTGGGCGAGCCCGAGGACGTGGCTCGGGCCGTGGTCTGGCTGGCCTCGGATGCCTCCGATTACGTCACCGGCACGACGCTTTTCATCGATGGTGGCATGGCCCTGTACCCCGGCTTCCGCGGGGAGGGTTGATGAGCAAGCCCATCGAGGATTACGGCTTCATCGGCAATATGCTCACCGGCGCGCTGGTGGCGCGGGACGGCTCCATCGACTGGCTGTGCCTGCCGCGCTTCGACTCCCAGGCCTGCTTCGCTGCTCTGCTCGGCTATGAAGAGCACGGTCGCTGGCTGGTGGCGCCGGCCGGCCAGGTGAAGAAGGTCGAGCGCCGTTACCGCCCCCACACCATGGTGCTGGAGACCAGCTTCGAGACCGAGTCTGGCCGCGTCACCTTGATCGACTTCATGCCGCCCAACGAGGACGAGGAGCGTAGCCAGCTGGTGCGCATCGTGCGCGGCGACGAGGGTCAGGTGGATATGCACATGGAGCTGGTGTTGCGCCCAGGGTACGGCCGCACCGTGCCCTGGGTGCGCCGCCGCAGCTACGGCCTCAGCGCGGTGGCCGGCCCCGACGCCTTTGAGCTGGTTGCCGATCTCCCGCTGCAGGGGCACGACTACCTCACTAGTGCCGAGTTCACCGCTACCGCCGGCGAGTGCCGCTGTTTGGAGCTCGCCTACCACCGCTCCTACCACGACGCACACCTTCCGGTTGCCAGCGAGGAGGTGCTGGAGCGGACCTGCGAACATTGGCGCGAGTGGAGCTTGCGCCGTAATCGCTGGCGCGAAGCCGCGGACGAGCGCTGGCGGGACGCAGTGGAGCGTTCGCTGCTCACGCTGCGCAGCCTGATCTACGAGCCCACTGGCGGCATGGTGGCGGCGGCCACTACCTCGCTGCCCGAGTCCCTCGGCGGCGCCCGCAACTGGGACTACCGCTTCTGCTGGATTCGAGACGCCACCTTCACCCTCTACGCGCTGCTCAATGCCGGCTACCGCGACGAGGCCAAGGCCTGGCGAGAGTGGTTGCTGCGCGCCGTCGCCGGGCGGCCGGACCAATTGCAGATTCTCTATGGTTTGGCGGGGGAGCGTTGGCTGCCGGAGCTGGAGGTCGAATACCTGCCAGGCTACGAGGGTAGTCGCCCGGTGCGGGTCGGCAATGCCGCCCACACCCAGCTCCAGCTCGACGTCTACGGCGAGCTGATGGATATGCTGCACGCCGCCCGCAAGGCGGACCTTGCCCCCTCCAAGGACACCTGGATGCTGCAGCGGACGCTGCTCGAGCATTTGGAGAGCCTTTGGTGCGAACCCGATGAGGGGCTGTGGGAGGTGCGGGGCGGACGCCGTCATTTCACCCATTCCCGCTTGATGGCGTGGGTGGCGCTCGACCGTGCCATAAGGGCCACCAAGCACTTCGACCTCGATGGGCCGGTGGCGCGTTGGCGAGCCCTGCGCATGCAGATCCGGGCCGAGATTATGGAGCGAGGCTTCAATGCCAAGCGCAACAGCTTCGTGCAGCTTCTGGACGGCGACACGGTGGACGCTTCTCTGCTGATGGTGCCACTGGTGGGGTTCCTGGAGTGCGCGGATCCCCGGGTGATCGGCACCATCGAGGCGGTGGAGCGCGACCTCATGCACGATGGCCTGCTGCGCCGTTACCAGACCCACGAGACGAGGGATGGTTTGCCGGGCCACGAGGGAGTGTTCCTCCTGTGCAGCTTCTGGTTGGCCGACTGCTACTCCAAGCTGGGTCGCCGGGAGCGAGCCGAAGAACTGTTCGAGCACCTGCTCAGCTTGCGCAATGACGTGGGGCTGCTGGCGGAAGAGTACGACCCGGTGGCCAAGCGGCTGCTCGGCAACTTCCCGCAGGCCTTCTCACATGTGGGGCTGGTGAACACTGCCCACAACCTGACGACGGGTCGCGGCGCCGCCGAGCAGCGTTCGGAGGTGGAGGATGAGGAAGACAGCTAGCCGCGACGGCGCTGCGGGCATGCTCAGCCGGCGCTGAGCGCAACAGCCGGTGCCCGAGATCCCGGAAGGCCCCTTATGGGCCAACGTCCTTGCCTTCTTGGCGGCTGCGGTAGCCATCGGCTGGGTCGGCACCCGGCTGGCCGAGCTAGCGGATAAGCTCGCCGACCGAACCGGCCTCGGCGAGGCGGTCACCGGAACTCTGTTTCTGGGGTTGATCACCGCGCTGCCGGGGTTGACCGCCTCTGTCACAGCCGCGCTCCAGGGCAATGCAGCGCTGGCCATCAGCAATGCCATCGGCGGCATTGCCATCCAGACGGTCTTTCTGGCCGTCGCCGATATCGTCCACCGCAAGGCCAACCTGGAGCACGCGGCGGCATCCATCACCAATGCGGTCCAGACCACGATCCTGGTGTCGCTGCTGGTGCTGGTGTTGCTCGGTCTCGCCAGCCCCGATGTGACCGTGACCCATGTCCATCCTACGACGATCATCATGTTCGCCACCGCTGGGTTCGGCTTCTGGCTAGTCGGAGCAGTACCGAGCCCATGTGCAAGCCGCGCGAGACCCCGGACACGGTGGTGGACGAGCCCGAGCAAGAGAACGTGACCGCAGACCTGGGTAAGCTGCTGACTGGTTTCGCGATCGCGGCCGTGGTGGTGATCGTGGCCGGCGCTGTGGTGGCTCACACCACCGCCCAGATCGCCGAGGCGACGGGCATGAATCAAACCGTGGCAGGCGGGTTGCTCTCCGGCATCGCCACATCCTTGCCCGAGCTGGTCACGACATTGGCCGCGGTGAAGCGGGGTGCGCTGACGTTGGCGGTGGGCGATATCGTGGGTGGCAACTTTTCGACGTGCTGTTCGTCGCTGCCGCCGACCTGTTCTTCTTCCAAGGTTCTCTTTACCACGCCGAGGGTATCGGCAACCGGGAGGTCTTTCTCACGGCGCTGGCAATCTTGCTGAATATCACGTTGTTGCTGGGGCTGCTCTATCGGCAGCGCGCCGGCCCCGCCAACATCGGCTTCGAAAGCGCCCTGATGCTGGTGCTCTATTTGGGCGGCTATCTGATTCTGAGCCTTGCTATGTAGGAGGGAAGCCCGCCAGGGCGTTCCGCCAGCACGGCGCTCCCGCACCGACGGGCCGGCTAGATGCACCCCACGCGCTATCTGCGCAAGCTGCTCCCGGGTGAAGGGGCTACGAATTGATCTCGTTGCTTCGGTGGCGCTCGTAGAGGCGGTGTCGTTCAAAGATCGCGAAAGTCCACGGCTGGTCTTCGTTCTGATTCCTCACTACCCTGCCCGCCATGCATGTGGCAATGGGTCAGGGGGGTCTCCCGCGCGCGCTTGCGGTGGTGGCGCTCGGCCTGACCACCGGCTTGCTCGGCGCGCTGGGCGCGGTGGCTTTCGTTGCGGCCGTCGATTGGATTAACGACCTGCTTCTGGTCTCGCCGCGCAGCCGCATGATGTTCGAGCATCAAGGCTGGCTGATGGCTGCCACCGTGATGGTTCCGGCCGGTGGAGGCTTGGCGGTGGACCTGCTCCTGCGTCACCTCGCCGAAGGTCGGGCGCATGGCCCTGCCGAGGTTGTGGTCGCGGTGCAGGTCCAGCGCGGACGACTGTCGCTCCGAGCCGGCCTGGTCTCCGCGCTGGCTGCCCTGGTGTCCCTGGGCAGCGGGGCCTCTGTGGGTCAGTACGGTCCCCTGGTGCACATGGGCGCCACTCTGGGATCAGCGCTGGCGCGCCTCAGCCGCGCTGCCAGCGCCGACGACAACATCGCCATCGCCTCCGGCGTGGCCGCGGTCATCTCGACGGCTTTCAACGCGCCCCTGGCCGGCATCCTTTTCGCCCATGAAGTGGTGCTGCGCCACTCCTCGCTGAGAGCGTTCGCACCGGTCGCGGCCGCCTCCAGCGTCGGCTATGTGGTCGCTGTGGTTTTGTTCGAGCGTCCGCCCCTGTTCCAGGTGGCCGAGGCTGCCGTGAACCACGCTTGGGAGTATCTCGCTTTCATGACTATCGGCCTGGGCGGAGCGCTGGTTGCGGTGGCCTACATGCATGCCATTCTCGGCGTCGCCCTGCTGGCGCCGAGGCTCCCTGTGCCAGCCATGCTGCGCCCGGCGCTCGCCGGCGCCACGGTGGGTGTCGCTGCGCTATGGGTGCCGGATATTCTGGGGATCGGCCAGGAGACCCTGCGCTTCGCCATAATCGAGGGCGCCTACAGCGGCGGCGAGCTGGCCCTGACCCTGGTGCTCAAGCTGCTGGCCACCGCGCTGTGCCTGGGTCTCGGTTTCGCGGGCGGGGTTTTCAGCCCGGCCCTGGTGATCGGAACCTTGTTCGGCGCGCTGTGCGGGACGGGGCTGGAATGGTTGGCCGGGGAGGCGCGTGGTCCGCTCGCCATGTACGGCGTGGCGGGAATGGTGGCCGTCACTGCGCCGGTCATCGGCGCGCCGCTCACCACCGTGGTTATCGTATTCGAGCTGACCCACAACTACACCTTGACAACCGCTGCGCTTGCCAGCGTGGTGCTGGCGAACCTGGTGGCATCGCGACTGTTCGGGCGTTCGCTATTCGACGTGCAGCTACGCCGCAGGGGCATGGATCTGTCGAGTGGTCGCGGCAAGCTGGTGCTGGAGCTGTGCAAAGTGGGCGAGCTGGCGACGCGCGACTGTGTGACCGTGGCACCAACGACCGCCGTCGGTGTGGTGGTCGCGGAGCTCGCCCACAGCGATCGCAGCGAGGCTTATGTGGTGGACACCGAAGGTTGCTACCGGGGAACTGTCACCCTCGCCCGGCTGCAGGCGCATCCTCGCGAGCAAGACGACGTGGCGCTCCTGGCGCGCGATGATCGGCCGGTGCTGAGCGCCGAGACCGGCGTCTGGCAAGCCATGGAACGCATGCAGGACTTCGTGGGTGAGGCGGTGCCCGTGGTTCGACCGGAGGGGACAGGCTCCCGCTTTCTGGGAGTCGTCTACGAGACCGCGCTGATGAAGGTCTATCTGAGTCATTTGGATGCGCTGCGGCGGGATGAGCATGGGTGAGGTGATTCGCTTGGTGATGCCGGCGGTGCTGGCCATGACGTTCGCAAGCCTCACTTGCGGGCAGACTGAACAGCCTGCGCTCACCGTGGTCTCCTGGGGTGGCGCCTACGAGGCGGCCCAGCGCGCAGCCTGGTTCGAGCCCTTCACCGAACACACGGGAATCCCGATTACAGTCGAGCGCTACGATGGCGGGCTGGCGGGCCTGCGGGCGCAAGTCGCCGCCGGCGAGGTGCACTGGGATCTCATGGACATGACCATGAGCGACACTCTCAGTGGCTGCCGCGAGGGCCTGTTGCTGCCCCTCGATCATGGCGAGTGGCTACCGGCGCCGGACGGTACCTCCGCCGAGCGCGATTTCATCGACGGCGCGTTTAGCCGCTGCGGCATCACCCACACCGTGTATGCCACGGTTATCGCCTTCGACCGCCGCGCTTTCCCTGGGCTGCGGCCGACCTCGGTGGCAGCCCTGTTCGACATCGAGCGCTTTCCCGGGCGGCGCGCCCTGCAACGCAGTCCCGCCGCCAATCTGGAGTGGGCGCTGCTCTCCTACGGCGTGCTGCGGCAGCAGGTCTACGACCTACTCAGCACCGAGCGGGGTTTGGAGCTGGTGTTCGAACGATTGGATCGCATCGCGGGCCAGATCGTCTGGTGGCAGGAGGGCTCGCGGGCCCCAGATCTGTTGGCCAGGGGTGAGGTGACCATGGCCTCGGGTTACAACGGCCGGTTCTTTTACGCCGCCGTGAACGAGGGAGCGCCCATCGAGATCATCTGGGACGGGCAGATTCAGGAACGCGAGACCTGGGCCATCCCCCGTGGCACCGCCCAAGCCGAGAACGCGGTGCGCTTCGTCCGCTTCGCCACCTCCACCGAGCGCCTCGCCGCGCTGGCCCGGCGGATTCCGTATGGGCCCGCGCGCCGCTCGGCCGCCGAGCGGGTCTCCACTCACCTTGACAGCGGAATCGACATGGCTCCACATCTGCCCACGCATCCCATCAACGCCGAGCGGGCGGTGCGCAAGGATGTCGACTGGTATTCCAGCACCTACGATCGCATCCAGGAGCGCTTTTTGCGCTGGCTGGATGAGCGGTCGTAGGGAAATCCGGTGGAATATCCCTGCGGGGCTTTCACCGAGCGGGCTCGGATGGGGGCGGGCGCGCGTCCGCGCCTCATTGCGCCTCCGGCGAAGCTCCTACTGGTGCGAGTTTGCGGTGGCGTGATCGAGAGGGACGCTGATGGTGGCCACGGTGCCCTTTCCGGGCGCCGATTCTATCTCCATGTGGCCACCGAAAAAGCTGAGACGGTCGCGGACGCTGAACAGTCCCATGCCCGCGTTGCGTTTGGCCTCGGCCGCCGCCACGTCGAATCCTTTTCCGGAGTCCGTTACCACTATTGTCAGGTCGCCACCCGAGGAGCGTATCGATACCTCGACATTCTCGGCTCCGGAGTGTTTGGCCACGTTGAACAGCAGCTCGCGTAGGATCTGGAACAAGCGCACCCGGGTGTCGGCATTGATAACGGGGAGACGCCGGGGCACTCGCACCTTGGCTTGCAGGCCGGTGACCTCCTTCATGCGCTGGGCAAGCCACCTGACCGAGGAGCCGAAATCCTCATCTTCCTCCAGCAGCGGCGGGCTCAGATCCATGCTCAGTCCTCGGGTCTTCTCGATAGCTTCGCTCAGCCATTGGACGGCCTGCTCGGCGTCTTCCGCTAGACTGCTGCTTTTGCCCATCTTGGCGCTCTTCACCATCGACTTGACCCGCAGCTGAATGCCGAACAGAAGCTGCTGCAGATCATCGTGGAGGATATGGGCGATTCGGCGGCGCTCCTTCTCTTCCGCCAGGGTGAGGGACGCTGCGAGTGCGCGTAGCTGGGTCGCGGAACGCTTGGAGTCGGTGACGTCGGTGCCCATTCCGACCCAACCGCGCGTTTCACCTTCCGTGCAGAACAGTGGAACGGCGCGGAGATGAACCCAGCGATAGTCGTCATCGGGCGAGTGGTAAATGCGAAATTCGGCGTCGAACACATGCTTGGTTTGGATGCAGTGACGCCAGTTGGTGGCGGCGTATTGAACGTCTTCGGGGTGGACCATTTCTATCCATCCCTGCGCCAGCCATTGGTCGACTGTCTGCCCCGTAAACGCCCGCCAGGAAGGGGAGTCTTCGACCACGACGCCGGCGGTATCCGTGGTCCAGACAGTTTGCGCAGACGCTTCGATGAGTGCACGGAAACGCTCCGCTGTCTCTACCACCTGGTCGGTGCGCTCCTTGACCCGCTGCTCTAGGGTTTCATTGAGGTCCTTGAGATCCGACTCTATCTTGAGGCGGTACAGCAGGTTGGCGGCGTACCACGCCTGCAAGTCGAACATGCGGCTATCGCTCGTCGAGAACTGTCTCGGCGTCCGGAAATGGATCGCCAGCACGCCCACCGTGCGATCCCTTTGACAAACCAGCGCAGTAGCCTGAACGGCGCGGAACCCAACCTTGGCCGCGAGCTGGCGATAGCGTGCAGAGACCTTCGCCGTCTGCACGTCGCCCATCGCGACCCGCCCGCCCCTTTCGACCGCTCTCGACGACGCCGAGTCTGGCTCCAGAATCGCTGCGCCGAGAGCTTCCAGGGCGGCGCCTTCAATGCCCTGGTGCACCACGACTCTGGTTAGGTTGCGGGAGCCGGTGTGCATTTGAATACTGCCGAAGTCAGCACCTTGTACCTCGATGGCGGTGCTCAATATCTGCCGTAGTGCCGATTGCGGGTCTTCGCTGGTAATCACCCGCATGGTCATCTGATGGAGCTGACGCATGTTTTCCACTTCACGAGCCAGGCGGGTTTGACTCGCACGCAGGTCCTGTTCCGCGGTCTTGCGCTCGGTGATGTCGACGAAGGTCACCACCACTCCGTCGATCTTGTTCTCGATAGTGCGGTAAGGGCGAAATCGAATCAGGTACCAGCGGCCGCTGTGGCTACCCACCTCGCGTTCTACAGGCGTCAGTTCCTGGATGACGAGGCGCGCATCTCGAGCGAGATCCGAGTAGTCGAGCTGATGAGTGAAGTCGGTAATGGGGCGGCCCGCGTCGCTGGGCGTAATGCTGAAGATGTCTACCAGCCGCGGCGTGAAACGTTTGATGTTCAGGTGCAGGTCCAGGAACAAGGTCCCCAGGTCAGTGGCCACCATCAGGTTCTGCAGGTCACTGTGGGCTCTGGAGATCTCGTCGAGCTTGCTTCCGAGATCGCTGTTGACTGTCTGCAGCTCCTCGTTGGCAGCCTGCAGCTCCTCCACCGTGGTGTCGTAGCTCTCGCGTGTGATCTGCACCTGCTCCTGGGCGCTGCGCAGCTCCTCCCGTAACCGGTCGACCTGGTCATCCTCGCCGCCGGGGTATTCACCATGATCGACAACTTCGACCATCTCGCCCTCCAGAAAGATGACGAGGGCGCGATTCTCTCTACCGTCCTGTGGCGGCTGGGGCTGCACCAGCACGCAGACTCGCCGGGTGGTTCCGTTGTAGCTCACCGGGGTCGCGAGACTCAGAGTCGCCGTCTGCTTCTCCAACGCGCGGAACAATGCCGAGCGCAGAAAAGGTTGTAGCTCGGGACGGACCAACCGGATCAGCTCGCTGGTGATCTCTCCCCCCGGCTGCAGAAGGAATCTTCCGGCCGTCTCCGAGACATGCAGCACGTTGTAGTTCTCGTCCACCAGGATGCTGGGTGGCGCCAGGGCTTCTAGCGCCTCGCGATGCAGGGACGAGGTGGCGCGTTCCTCCGGAGCGTGGTCTTGGGGTTGGGGCGCGTGCACCGCCGGTGGCGTCGCTATTAATAGAGATGACAGCTCCAGCGCTCGTTCGGTCTTGTGCTCCAAGGCCTGGAAGATTCGATGCTCCTTGTGGACGACCCGGAACAGGCCGCTGCCGTCCACGCTTTCCGACGAGCCTAGAAACAGATAGCCGCGGGGGCGCAACGAGTAGTGGAAGATGCCGAGCACCTGCTTCTGCAGGTCGCGCTCCATGTAGATCATCAGGTTGCGGCAGGAGACCAGGTCGAGCCGGGAGAATGGCGGATCCCTCAGCAGGCTATGGGTGGCGAACAGGGCGCAGTCGCGGACCTCCTGGCGCACCCGGTAGCGGCTTGCCTCCTTAGTGAAGAATCGCTGCAGCCGCTGCTCCGAGGCATCGGCGGCGATGGCATCGGGGTAGAGCCCTTCGCGGGCGGTGGCGAGCACGCCCTCATCCAGATCGGAGCCAAACACCTTGATGGGGACGCGGAAGTCGCGACGCCCGGCTTCTTCCAGCAGCAGCATGATCAGGGAGTAGGCTTCCTCGCCGGTGGCGCATCCCGGGACCCACACTCTGAGTCCCTCCTCCGCGCGGACCTGATCGAATAGCTTGGGCACGATTTCTCTTTCCAGGGCCTCGAACGAGGCCCTATCTCGGAAGAAGGTGGCGACCGTGATCAGCAGGTCATCGAAGAGCGCCTGCACCTCCTCGGCATTGTCCCGAAGGTAAGGGAGGTACTCCCGGAGCTTGGTATGGCCGCTCATCTGTAGTCGGCGGGCGAGGCGACGCTGCAAGGTGGAGCGTTTGTAACGGGTGAAGTCGTGCCCAGTACGACCGCGCAGGAAAACGACGATCTCGTTCAGCGCTTTGTCGTCGTCGGCATCGAGCTTGTCGGCTTCCAGAGGCACCTTGATCCGGACACGGACAAGCTCGACGAAGCGATTGGCTAGCTTCCGAACCGGAAGCACGAGGTCAGCCAGGCGAGTGGCGATGGCGCTCTGGGGCATGGAGGAGAACTCGGCCTCCTTGGGGTCTTGCACCAGGATCAGACCGCCATGCTCCTTGATGCTTTTCAGTCCCACCGAGCCATCGGAACCACCACCGGAGAGCAGGATGGCGAAGCCATCGCCGTGGGTCGCTGCCAGTGACCGGAAGAAATCGTCTATGGGCGCCCGGGAGCCGTGGGGCTCCTCGAAGGGGCAGGCGACTACCTTGCTGTCGGTGATCTGCAGCCGGCGGTTGGGGGGGATGACGTAGACGTGGTCGGGTTCCAAGGGGGCCAAGTCGACGACTTCGGTCACTGGCATCTTGGTGCGGGAGCCGAGATTGGAAGCAAGCTCGCTGCGATGCTGCGGCGAAAGATGAACGACGATGACATAGGCGACGCCGAGATCGGTCGGCACGGTCTCGAACCACGACTGCAGGGCCGTGATGCCCCCGGCTGAGGCACCGATCCCCGCAATGATCCTGGCTTTTCGGCCAGTCGATTCGGCCTTTTTCGGCTGCCCGCCACCGGAAGACATCATACCTCTTTGGGGTCGTCTTCAAGATCCATGGAGTTGGCCCCCGGGATTCATTCTGGATCGCCTTCCCGACCGTCGAAAAGTTTCCAGGGAGAGGGACTCATCTCGCATTTTAGTAGACCTGCAGCACGGCACCTTCCGAACGGCGTCGTTCCACCGATTACCCGCTTTGGCGACTGCCAGAGCAATCGCTCAGTGCCGCTGCCTGGTGAACTTTCGTTCCCGCACTGCGTATACAACAGAGCTCAAGCAAGCGGAGGACGGCATCATGAGCGACAGCGTCGCCGACTATATCCTGCAGCGCCTGACCGAGTGGGGGATCACCCGCATCTACGGCTATCCCGGCGACGGCATCAACGGCTTGATGGGCGCCTTGGATCGAGCCGAGGAGCGCTTCAACTACGTGCGCGTACGCC
>CAZLYT010000021.1:0-3150 GCA_964563515.1 uncultured Candidatus Competibacteraceae bacterium
CTTGATAGGCGTGGTGGGCCACGGCCTGACGTCGCGCCCGCTCCATGGCCTGGTCCACCTTCTCCGGCGCCACCGTAACCAGTGTCGAGGCGGGGGAGACCAGCTCACCCTTGTCCAGCCCGGGGGGCAGCTCCTCCGGTGAACAGCGAACCACGAACTCGTCCGAGCGCTTGCAGAGATTCAGTCGCTTGCCGGCCCGGTAGGTGTAGAGCTCAGGGCTGTTGTTGCGGCGCTTGTCTTTCTTCGCCATGTAGCGCTCTCCAGATACTCAGTCCCGGGGCAGCAACCCGGGCGGGCGGGCACCGTCGCCGGACAATGCCAACGGTGTCGACGAAGGTCGCTCCGGAGTGAGCCGTGGTTCAATCTTTCGCCGTCGCGGGTGTCGATGCTGCTTCAACCTGCCGTACACGCCGTTGCCGCCTGCCGCGGCGCGGCCCGATCCCGCAACACTGCAATCTGCTCGCGGGTATCGAGGAGCTCCTGACGAATCGCCGGAGTCAACGGCCCCGCTTGGAGCGCAAGAGTGATTTGCAGCGCCGCCTGCGCAAAGCACCCGCGCTCGGCCAACACGTAGGCTAGATTATTGTGCGCGATCGGATCCTCGGGACGGATTGCGGTGACTCTGCGAAAAGCGCTTTCGGCGCTGTGCAATCGGCCCAGCGCATATTCGGTATTACCGAGGCCGAGCCAGGCGGTCGGCAGCTCCGGCCAGCGCTCGAGCGCGGCGACATAGCCGCGTTGCGCAGTCTCGATCTGCCCGGTCTGCTCCAGCGCACTCACCGCCCGTATATACCGATTGGGTTCCGCTCGCGCCGGTAACTCACCTGGCCTCAATATCACCAGCGCCCAGGCGCCCGCTGTTTCCCAGGTCTTCGAGAAGCGGGGCACGTCCACCACCATTCGCTTCTCGATTCCCGACCGTAGCACCATCGCCTTCTGCTGGGGGAGATAGCCAATGACCACGGCGTAGTGCCAAACCGGCGCAACTGGGAGCCCCAGGTTCTGTAGCACCAACACCGGCCGTCCCGCTTGCAGCTCGGCAATGACGTGGCCGAGATCGGGCTCCAACAGATACGGTACGCGACCATAGCGCCGCGTGGCAGCCACCAGTTCGGCCTGCAAGCTGCCCTGGCGGGCCGGCAGATACACCTTAGCCGTCAGCTCAGGTGGAGTGATATCGACCCCGGCGGCTTGCAGCGAGGTCGCCAAGGCGGCGGGGCCGCATTGAAAGTCTTCCTGGGGGAAAAAGACCGTGTCTGCAAGCTCCACCGCAGACCCCTGGCTATCGGGGTGCAACCCGGAGACCGATGCCGGGCTCAACGTTCCACAGCCGGCAACGGACATAGCGAGCATGGCAGGCAAGACCAATCCGCTCACCGTACCTTGGTTGTCCAATCTCGGGAAACGCTTCAAACCGGACGCGCCGAGTTTCGGCCTCTCCTTAGATCTTCTTGAAGATATCGGTGACGCCTGTGATCTCCAGAATCAGCAGGACTACGAACACGATGCCGATGACCTCGAGCACCGCGGCGCCGGCTGGAAGGTGGTCCAATTCGCTCTCCAGCAGTGCCAGCTCGTCGTTGGTGAGAGCGGTCACGCGCTGAGAGGCCTGCTCGGGATCCACGCCCATGCTGATCATCTGAGCGCGTAGGTCTTGCCGCGCCATGCTGGTCTGGACCGAGGCAATGCGTGCATCCCGTTCCTGGGCCGCGACCGCGGCCTGAGTACCAATCATCGCTGCCGGGGCGTGTTGCACCAACCCGGTGGAAAGATAAGCAAACACCAAGGCCAGGACCCACGCCCTGGCCAAACCTCGCTTCCGCATGACCCGTCTCCTTATCCGTGTCGTCAAATCGGCGCAGCAGCCCTCACGATCACCCCCCGGGTGATCGATGACGTCAGTTGCGTCACTACCCACAGCATAGACTTCAGCCGATCGCAAGTAGCGTCATCAGGGCCAACAGCATGATCGCGCCGATACCCACGTACCGACAGGCCTCGTCGACTCGCCGGTGACGTCGACGCAGCGCTTCTACTCGAGCCTCCAGGCGACGCAGACTGGATTCGTCGAGCTCTGGGTCGAGCCAATTGCGGACGTGCTGGATGCTCTGGGCTTCGATGGCCGCCATGGCATCCGGCAACGCGATTCGATAGAGATTGCGGTTGACGTCGACAAGCTGCCGACGCATCGCCATATGGGCGTGCATCTTACCGGTGCTCATGTCCGTGAAATGGGCGATGTAGCGGACCACTCCCGTCTGCCCTCTCATCGCAGGCCGCGCCTCACTCACCAACAAGCGCACCAGCCCCGGGTGTCCGGGATGAGTCTCTAGATAAACATAGCCTTCGCGCATCTGCCGTCAGGCCCTGATGACCTCGAGCTCGCCTGCCATTGCTTAGTCTACCGCAAGCACGAACCGGCAGATCGCTGCCGCAGCCTCCGTGTTCCATCGGAGATTTCGCCCAGCCTCCGGCTGCGCGCTGTCGCGTAGCTAACCGCGTTCCAGTTGCAGGAGCGATGTCAGTCGCGATGGCGCGCGCGAGCGCGCCGGTGTTTCGGCGGGCCAGCAGCGGGGGCGCTCCGCGCCCCATCGCGGCGTATGCCGCTCCTGCAGATGCCGGGCTAGGGGAATCTGAGTACCAAATAATTCCAGGCTAAACAAGGCCCTGAATCATGTTAGATAGGAGATTTCGCCCAGCCTTCGGCCGCGCGCTGTCGCAAAGCTAACTGGAGCGATGGGCGTAGGGTGGGGTAGCGCAGCGTACCCCACCATCCAGCTTCGGCGCGAGATGGTGCATTACTCGTTCTCTAGTGCGCCCTACACAAGAGTTTCGTTGGGACCCAAAAGGCTTCAAATTCTCTTTTACAAAACAAAGGCTTCCGATTTGTTAGATAGGAGCGATGCAAGTCGCGATGGTGCGCGGGAGCGCGCCCGTCTTCGCCCGGCCCACAGAGAGGCGCGTTGCGCGCCACCGCGGCCGTGGGCGCTTCCAGGAAGAGAGCTCAACAAGCCGCCCCTCGCTTGGTCGATCGAGGGGCGGTGGTAAACAGAGGGGTGGCTCGGTCAGCGGCTACTGATATAGCCGAAGCTTTCCAGCTTGAGGATGATCCGCTGCGCCGCCTCGTCGGGGGACTTATCGGAGCTGTCG
>CAZLYT010000022.1:0-10867 GCA_964563515.1 uncultured Candidatus Competibacteraceae bacterium
TGCCGCATGGTGGCATTTTGGTCATTCCGCTGGTGCTCCACTGGTACCTCTATATCGCGGCGATCGTGCTGGGGACCGTCGTGGCGGCTTCCTTGATCGCCGGGTTGAAACCTCGCTTAGGCGAGAATTGAGCCACCACCGTGTTGTTTGGCGACGTCGACGGGTGTAACCCGTCGCCCGCGCATAGGCTAGGTTGAGACGGCGGCGAAGACTGAGGAGAGAAAAGGGGGGGTACTGGACAAAAGGGCTCCTTCCCGCCAGGATAGGGCGGGAAGTTAGGTGTCGGGCAAGACCCCCAGGAGCCCTCGGTGAAAAGCATGACCCAACTCAGCGCAGGTTGCAATCACGCAGCTTTGCACAGCCACGCTCAAGAAATCGCCCGGTTCGTGGGAGGTGCGATTGATGCCGGCTTGGCGGCCCACGAGGTCGAGGAGGGCCTGTTCCGAAAGGCCCTGGCGATGGGCCGCTACGCGCTGGGAATGTTTTTTGAGCTCTGCGGCGACGGCGATGTCGGCGAACGCGTGCAGTTGCCCGACGGGCGCGAGTGCAGACGACTCAAACAGCCTCACCGCCGGGCCTACGGCTCCGTGTTCGGTGAGTTTGAACTCCAGCGGGTGGTGTACGGGACGCGGGAAGGGCAGAAGATTGAGTATGTCCCCTTGGATCAGCGCTTGCAGTTGCCGGCGAGTAAGTTCTCTCGGCTGCTGGACGACTGGAACCAATCATTGGTGGTGACTACCCCCTACGCTCAGGTCAGTAGCACGCTGGAGAAAATACTTGGCTTGCGCCAGTCCGTGCATAGCCTGGAGCGCAGCAACGCCCGGCTGTCCAAGGACGTGGAAGCCTTCTGGGCGGCTCAGCCACCACCTCCGGCCGAGGCGGAAGGGGCGCTGGTGGTGTCTATGAGCGATGGCAAAGGGGTGCCGATCCGCGCTGCAGCACCCGCTCCAGGAATGACCGAGCCGCCGATCAAGGCCGGCCCTAAGGCGGGGCGCAAGAAGATCGCCCTGATCGGATCCGTGTACACCGTCGATCCCTTTATACGAACCCCTCAAGCAGTGCTGGAGGCGCTGTTCCGAACCCCGACGCAGTACGACGCCAAGGCCCCCGAGGCTAGACCCGAGCCGTGCTTCAAGCGCCTGCGCGGGAGCTTGATCCGGGACGCTGGCTGTACCTCCAAGCCCTCCTACCAGGAGATCTTCGGCTGGATGGGCGAGGAAGTCAGCACACGAAACCCCGAGGCCCAAAAGCCCATCATCTTGCTCATGGATGGTCAACAATCGCTGTGGGACGCAGGCCTTGTGCATCTCCCCGAAGAGCAGTTCCAGGTCACCGAGATTCTCGACCTGCTCCATGCCTGTGGTTACGTTTGGGAGGCGGCCCACCTGTTCTACCCCGCCGGCAGCGCGAAGGCGCTGCGCTTTGTCCGCAGCCGAGTGCACCGACTGCTGCAGGGCGAGGTCAACGCGGTGGTGCGAGGCCTACGACAAAAGGGCGCCCGCGCCACCTTGAGCGCCACACGGGCCGAGACGCTGGAGGGCATCTGCGGCTACTTCGAAACCCACAGCCACCGCATGGCCTACCACGAGTACCTGGCCGCCGGCTATCCGATTGCCTCGGGCGTGATCGAAGGGGCCTGCCGCCATGTGGTTAAAGACCGCATGGAACGCTCCGGCATGCGCTGGGTACTGGAGGGCGCCCACGCCATGCTGGGCTTGCGCACCATTTACCAAAGCGGCTTTTGGGACGAGTACATGCGCTTCCACATCCATCGCGACAGCCAGCGGCTCTACCCACAGTGTGCTGCCAATGACGCGAGTATGGACCTACCGCTGGTCGCCTAGCAGGCGCGGACGACGGGTTGCACCCGACGTCGACCGGCAACCGAGGAACGGTCGGTCGACAGCGGTCGGCTACATGCCAGTTGGAGCCGGCGTTGAGGCGGAATTCCAGGTGTAATATCCCTTTATCTGCGCCGGGAGCCAGGTCACCAAGATCGGGAAAATCACCACCAGGGCCACCGCCGCCATCAGCAGGAAGAAAAAGGGCAGGGCAGTGACCGCGATACCGACCATGTCCTTGCCGGATTTGTTGACCTTTCTCGCCGGTCTCGGCCAGCCACCCCTGGGTAGTCCCCGGGTAATGGTCTCGCCCACCGCCTGCAGCTCACTACGGACGCCGTCGGTGGGTGATTGCACCTCGATACTCTTGGCAGCCAGCTCCTCCTCATGGCTTCGGCCTCGGCCATGCTGGCCGCTCATCCGCAGGCCTCGGCGACTTGGGCCGCGTCCAGCACGGCCTGCTGCGTGGTCTGCTCCAGATCGTCGAAGGCGCGACACTTGACGATGACCATGTTGCCATGGCTGGTCCAACCCCCTTGCGTGAAGCCCCATGAGGCTGAGGCAGAGGCTGGCGTTGAGGGTGTCATCTGCGTACGATCGAGGCCCTGTTGTGGCACGGATTCCCTGACTCGGAGATCCGCGTCGATGACCGCCCCGGGGGGAGCGAACCTCGCACGGCACCCAACGATAACCTTGCCTCGATGCTCTGCCGACTGGTTTCGGCAGGCGCCCGGCATACAGGAACATTCACGGAGGCTTCCCATGGTGGAACGCGTCGAGGCCGGTGGCCTGAAAATCGACAGCGAGCTCTACAGTTTCGTCAATGAGGAGGCGCTGCCCGGAACGGGCGTGGCGCCCGAGGGCTTCTGGGCGGCGCTGGGCGGGATCGTGAGGGATCTCGGTCCCCGCAACCGGGAGCTGCTCGCCGAGCGCGAACAACTTCAGTCCCGCATCGACGACTGGCACCGGGAACGGCGCGGCCAGACCATCGACGGCGCCGAGTACCGCCAATTCCTGCGCCAGCTCGGCTACCTGGTGGAAGAAGGCCCGGCCTTCTCGGTCACCACAGCCAACGTCGATCCGGAGATCGCCAGCATCGCCGGACCACAGCTGGTGGTGCCGGTCATGAACGCGCGCTATGCACTGAACGCAGCCAATGCGCGCTGGGGCAGCCTATACGATGCGCTCTATGGTACCGATGCCATTGCCGAGGACGAAGGTGCCGAACGCAGCGCCGACTACAATCCAAAGCGCGGCGCCAAAGTGGTGGAGTGGGCCAAGCGGTTCCTGGACCAGATCGCGCCTCTGGCCAAGGGCTCCCATCGCGATGCCACGCGCTATCAGGCCGGCGACGGCGCGCTGATGGTCGCATTGCAGGGTGGCGATGAGGTGCAACTTGCAGAGCCCGAGAAATTCGCCGGTTTCGCGGGCTCGGCGGCGCATCCGTCCGCCGTGCTGCTGGTCAACCACGGCTTGCACGTGGAGATCGAGATCGACCGGGAGGATTCGGTGGGGGCCGGTGATCCTGCCGGCGTCGCCGATGTGGTGATCGAGTCCGCCATCACCTCGATCATGGACTGCGAGGACTCGGTGGCAGCCGTCGATGCCGCCGACAAGGTTTTGGTCTATCGCAACTGGCTCGGCCTGCTGAAGGGTGATCTCTCCGACACCTTCACCAAGGGCGGGCGCAGGGTGGAGCGCCGCCTCAACCCGGATCGGAGTTACAACCGGCCCGATGGGGGAACCCTCACCTTGCGCAGCCAGGCGCTGATGCTGGTTCGCAACGTGGGCCACTTGATGACCATCGATGCGGTGCTGGATGGGGATGGCAACCCCATTCCCGAGGGCATATTGGACGGCATGGTCACCGCCGCCATTGCACTGCACGACGTGGGTTCGGATGGTCGGCGTCACAACAGCCCTGCCGGCTCCATGTACGTGGTCAAGCCGAAGATGCATGGTCCTGAAGAGGTGGCGTTCGCCGCCGAGCTCTTTGGTCGCATCGAGACGGCCTTGGGCATGGCGCCGAATACCATGAAGATGGGCATCATGGACGAGGAGCGCCGCACCACGGTCAACCTCAAAGAGTGCATTCGCGCCGCCAAGGACCGGGTGTGCTTCATCAACACCGGGTTCCTGGACCGGACCGGCGATGAGATCCACACCTCCATGGAGGCCGGACCCATGATTCGCAAAGGCGACATGAAGAGCGCTCCGTGGATCCTGGCCTATGAGGACTGGAACGTGGACATTGGTCTGGAGTGCGGACTGCAAGGCCACGCCCAGATCGGCAAAGGGATGTGGGCGATGCCGGACCTGATGGCGGCCATGCTGGAAACCAAGATCGGCCACCCCAAGGCGGGCGCCAACACCGCTTGGGTGCCATCCCCAACGGGCGCCACCCTGCACGCCACCCACTACCACAAGGTGGATGTGGCTGCGCGTCAGGAAGAGCTCAAGAGCCGCCAGCGCGCCAGCCTGAACGACATCCTCACCATTCCCCTGGCCCCCAATGCCGACTGGTCGCCTGAGGAACGCCAGCAGGAGCTCGACAACAACGCCCAGGGCATCCTGGGGTATGTGGTGCGGTGGGTGGAGCAGGGTGTGGGCTGCTCGAAGGTGCCTGACATCAACAACGTGGGCCTGATGGAAGACCGCGCGACGCTGCGCATCTCCCGCCAGCACATCGCCAACTGGTTGCACCACGGTGTCGTTACCGAGGAGCAGGTCATGGATACCCTGCGTCGTATGGCTGCGGTAGTGGATGAGCAGAACGCCGGCGATTCGAGTTATAGACCGATGGCAACGAACTTCGATGACAGCGTCGCCTTCCAGGCCGCCTGCGACCTGGTATTCAAGGGGCGTGAGCAGCCCAGTGGCTACACCGAGCCGGTGCTGCACCGGCGTCGGGCAGAGGCGAAGGCCAAGTACGGACAGCGTTGAGCGAGGCGCAACGCCAATCCGGAGCGGGCATTTGCCGCCCCGGATCGGCAATCGGGAGCGCGGTCATGTGCAGGGGTACGAGGCGCATCTGGGGCTCCTATGCGGTGGTCCGGGATATGGCTGCGCGGAGCTTCGCCAGTGACTTCACGCCTCTGTGCGGCGGGCCCTACTGTGCAGCCTGCTGATCCCAGATGCGCTCCCACACCCAGCGTAGTCGTCCCAGGTCGCGCTCGGTGGGTACGCGCTCGGCGGCCGTGGGGATGGGATGTGGATTGGCCAGTTCGGCGACCTTGAAGCGAAAGATGTAGTCGGGCTCCAATCCCATGCGCAAGTCGCTGATAACCACGTCTCGCCCGATCGAGTCCACCGAGTAGAAGCCGTGGGTGAACCACTGTAGGCGCTGTGCGGGCCAGTGCTGCTCGATGCCGCGCAGCAGTTCGGTGCGGCTGGGATAGGCCCGAAAGTCGAGCTCAGTAGTCTCATCGAGTACCGAGTAAAAGCCCTCGTAGTAGCCGCCGTCGGTCATGGCGACCACTCGCCAGAGTAAGGTATTGAAGGGACCTGGTGTGGTGAGCACACGCTCGGCCGCAATGCCCTCACGGCTAAGGGCGTCACGAGCCACAGCCTCCACGTGCAACTTGGCACCCACGCTCCAGGCCAGGTAGGCGCTGCCAAGCACGAGACCTGCCGTGTTCAAGGCATGCCCACCGGAGTTGGACCGTCGCATCACCAGCGCGCAGAGCACCCCGACCAGCAACGGCAGCGTGTAGGCCGGATCGATTATGAACACCGCCGAACCGCTGACCGGGTACTGCGACAGCGGCCAGAAGATTTGGGTACCGTAGACGGTGAAGCAGTCCAGTATGGGATGGGTAACCAGAGCCAGGAAAACCAGTAGGTACCAGCGTCGACGATGCTCCACAGTCTGCGGGTGCAGCTTCAGGATCAGCCACACCAGCAGCGGTGTGAGCGCAGTCAGCACGAAGATGGAGTGGCTGAAGCTGCGGTGGTAGGTGAAGTCCTCCACCGGGCCGCCCAAGTCGATGAACACATCCAGATCGGGCAGGGTGCCGCATAGGGCTCCCCACAAGATGGCGCGGTTGCCAACCCGGCGGCCGAGGGTGGCCTCGCCGACTGCGGCGCCGAGGGCGATTTGGGTGAGGGAATCCAACGCGGTCTACCGAAACGACTGATGGGCTCAAGGGTATTGGGACAATCAGTTCGAGTGCCGAGGTCGGTGTAGGTTCAGACGCTCACTGCTGGTAAGTCAAAGCTCCAGGGCCGTCACGACGACGCTCGCCGGGCGTGATCGTGCTTTCACCAGCTGGGCATTCGGCATGTCGTTGGCTAGGGCTCGGTGCCGTGCCGACTCCTCATCGAAGCCGTGATCGAGCCAACGACGCACGAGCCGGCGCTCGAGCTCCGCGTCATCCACGTCCAGGAAGAGGGTCAGGTCGAACAGCTCGCCGATCTGCCGCCAGATGTCCTCGTCGAGGAGCAAGTAGTTGCCCTCGACCATCACGATGCGGTGTCGTAGCTGGATGATGCGAGCCCCGGCCCTCGCCAGATCCGCCGCCCGGTCGAACACCGGCACTGCCACCTCGCCGCTGGCGGCCTTGATGCGTCCGAGGTCGGCCAGTAAGCCGCCGGCATCGAAGGTTTCCGGCGCACCTTTGCGCCACAGCAGCCCCCGTTGTTCGAGCACTGCGTTGTCGTAGTGGTAGCCATCCATGGGCACCAGTCCGCAGCAGCCGGGTAGATGCCTCTCGAGCAAGCCGAGCAGGCCCTCTGCGATCGTTGATTTCCCGCAGCCTGGTGGGCCGGCAATGGCCACCAGCAACCTGCGCCGCCCTGCCGCGGCCTCCGCAATCTGCTCGGCGAGCCGAGCAGCCTTCACGCTGCTGCTGCTTCCGGTGATGGGGCCTTGGCGCCGGTCATGTAGGCGACGGCGTCCGACATGGAGCATTCCTTGGGATCGATGACACACAGCCTGCGCCCGAGGCGGTGCACGTGGATCCGATCGGACACTTCGAAGACATGGGGCATGTTGTGGGAAATGAGCACGATCGGTAGGCCGCGTGATTTCACGTCGAGGATCAGCTCCAGCACCCGGCGCGACTCCTTCACTCCGAGCGCGGCGGTGGGCTCATCCATGATGACGACCTTGGAACCGAACGCGGCCGCGCGCGCCACCGCGACCCCCTGGCGTTGGCCCCCGGAAAGCGTCTCTACCGCCTGTTTGATGTTTTGAATGGTCATGAGACCAAGCTCGGTGAGCTTCTCCCGAGCAATCCGGTCCATGCTGCTGCGGTCGAGCATGCGCAGATACTTGCCGAGAAAACCGGGTTTGCGGATCTCGCGCCCCATGAACATGTTGTCGGAGATGGAGAGCGCGGGAGACAGCGCGAGATTCTGATACACGGTCTCGATGCCGGCTTCGCGCGCCGCCATGGGTGAAGTGAAATGCACCGGCTTGCCGTTCAGCCGGATCTCACCCTCGTCGGGGACTACGGCGCCAGAAATGGCTTTGATCAGGGTGGATTTACCGGCGCCATTGTCACCAATCACGGCCAAAACTTCGCCCGGATAGAGATCGAAGTCCGCATGGTCCAAGGCGGTGACCCGGCCGTAGCGCTTTACCAGTCTGCGGGTCATGAGAATGGGTTCGGTCATGATGCTCACCCCGAAATTTTTCTGATCCATTGGTCGATGGCGACGGCGGAGATGATCAGAACTCCGATCAACAGGTAGGTCCACTGAGGATCGGTTCCAACCAACCTGAGGCCTAGTGAAAAAACCCCGACGATCAATGCCCCGAACAGCATGCCCAGTATCGAGCCGCGACCGCCGAACAGCGATATGCCGCCGATGACGACCGCGGTGATGGACTCGATATTGGCGAACTGCCCCGCTGTCGGCGAAACCGAGCCGATGCGGCCGATCAAGGCCCAACCCGCTAGGGCGCAGATCAGCCCGCCCAGCACATACACGGAAATCAGCATGTGCTTGACTCGCACGCCCGATAACTCGGCGGCGTCTGGGTCGTCGCCGATCGCATAGACGTGTCGTCCCCAAGCGGTGTTGCTAAGGACGTAGTTCAGCACCACCACCAGGAGCACCATGGCAATGACACCATAGGTGAATACTGCGCTCCCAAACTTGATGCTTTCACCGAAGAATTGCAGGATCGAGGCTTGCGCTTCGATATCCTGTGCGCGAATGGTTTCATTGGCCGAGTAGAGAAAGTTGGTAGCCAACACGATCTGCCACATGCCGAGCGTCACGATGAAAGGCGGCAGCTTGAACCAGGCAACCAGCCCGCCATTGATGAAGCCGCATAGTGCTCCGCAGAGAAAGCCACAGAGGATCGAAAGCTCCGCCGGCAGTCCGTAGCGAAAGGTGAACTGCCCCATCACCACGGATGACAGCACCATGATGGCACCCACCGAAAGGTCGATGCCCGCCGTCAGCACCACGAGCGTTTGCGCCGCCCCGACAAATCCTACAATCGCGACCTGCTGCAGAATCAGCGTGAGCGAGAACCAGGAAAAGAACCTGTCACCGAGCGCGAGCCCGAACACTGCCAAGGACAACACGAGCACAATGAGCGGCACCGCGGCGGGGTGGGAGTGAAGCACGTGCTGGACGCGGTCGATAGCCGACTTTTTCCGATGCTCGAATGAGGCGACCTCGGCCGCGCTTTTCGAAAGCACGCTCTCGTACTCTTGGGACGATGCAGACCTGGTCTCGGTCATGGGTTACTCCGCTAAGGGACTGGCAATCGTGGGCCCGTGATCCTCGATCTAGTCTGCGCGTATCTTCGTCGATTTCGGCGCGTCGAGGATCGGGGTGGTTTACTGACCACACCTTGATGAACCTCTTCAAGCTGCAGCTAGATCAACCCCAGCATTTTTCGAGTCCCTCTTCCGAGCTGATGGAGTCGATGCCCTCAACTGGCTTATCGGTCACCAGCGTCACGCCAGTGTCGAAGAAATCGAGTCCTGGGCTCGGCGCGGGTTTCTCCCCCGTATCGGCATAGTTCTTAATGGCCGCTATACCCTTTTCAGCCATCAACAGCGGGTACTGCTGCGAGGTAGCACCGATGACGCCCTCGGCGACGTTCTGAACCCCAGGGCAACCACCGTCGATGGAGACTATGGTGACATTGCCCTCCATGCCGACTGACTTCAGCGCCTGATAGGCGCCGGCGGCGGCCGGCTCGTTGATGGTGTAGACGATGTTGATGCCGGGATCCTTTTGCAGGCAGTTTTCCATGGCGGTGCGGCCGCCTTCCTCGTTGCCGTTGGTGACGTCGTGACACACGTTGCGCGGGTCACTTTCGTCCCCGATCCGGTTGACGTCGCCCACGTCGATGCCGAAGCCCTGCATGAAGCCTTGATCGCGCAGCACGTCGACGGTGGGCTGGCTGGGGGCGAGATCTAAATAGGCGATTCTTGCATTTTCTGCCTCATCGCCAAGCTGTGCCCTCGCCCATTCGCCGATCAACTCGCCGGCTTTGTAGTTGTCGGTGGCAAAGGTGGCATCGGCGGCATCGGGCGGATCGACGGGTGTATCCAGCGCGATCACCAAGATGCCCGCGTCGCGGGCTTTTTGAATCGTCGGAACGATGGCTTTGGTATCCGACGGCGTAATCAAGATCCCTTTGGCGCCGTCGGCGATGCAGGTCTCGATCGCCGCCACTTGGGACTCGTTGTCCCCGTCGATCTTGCCGGCATAGGACTTCAACGTGACGCCGAGCTCCTCCGCCTTGGCCTCGGCACCTTCCTTCATCTTGACGAAGAAGGGATTGGTGTCGGTTTTGGTAATCAAACAAGCCCCTACCTCCGCATGAGCTGATTGCAGCCCGAGCAAGCCGAAGGCGATGGCACCGAGAAGTGGTATATTAACCCCTTTATGTGCTCTCACGAGGATCCTCCTAGGGTCCGAAAGCGGACAACTCAAAACCTTGTCGCGGTGGCTGCGACACACTTTCCGGCCATTGCAACCGGCGGCAAGCCTAATCAGCCGATTCTGCGATGTCGTTCTCGCGCGGCTTGGGAAGCCGGGCACCACAAGTGCCAGGGTTTGGTCTTCGGTTCCAAAGTGGTCGCTGCGCCCGGTTTTTTGGCAAAGACGAGAATCCATTCCCGTGGCGATCACCGGTGCTTGCGCACTGTACACAGACCGACTCGACTTGCTCTGGTACGCCCCTGCCGCACTTCCGCCACGACATCCTCTAGCATAGGAAACGCCCGGACCTTTCTCCACGGTCTAGGTCGTTGTGAGTTCACGTAATGGATTGAGTCGTACCGGCGAGCCGCAACTGCTTGGCAGCGATGCCAGCCATCGTCGACAGCGCGCCAGTACGTCTGGCGTAGGCAGAGTAGGGGCTTGGACACGGTTCAAATGGAGCCCGCCTCGACCATGTAATTGTTGGCAGTGCACATGGCTGAGTCGTCGGAAGCTAGAAACAGCACCATGCGGGCGACATGCTCCGGCTCGATAAGATCCGGCAGACACTGCCGGGCGCGATGCTGCTCCAGCGCCTTGGGCGACACCCATAGCGACTTTTGCCGCTCGGTCATGACCCAGCCTGGAACGAGGGTATTGACCCGAATGCGGTGTTGGCCCAAGTCCCGCGCAAACGCCCGTGTCATACCGTGGACCGCTGCTTTGGCGCTGGTGTAGACCGGCATGCCGCCCACCGCTTGCCACCAGGAATTGGACCCGAAGTTGATGATCGAGCCCTTGCCGGCGGCGATCATCCCCGGCGCCACCGCCTGGATCGCAAAGAACATGTGCCGCAGATTGGTGGCGATGCGCTCGTCGTAGTAATCGGGCGTCACCTGGTCCCAGCTGTGACGGTCATCGCGCGCCGCGCAGTTGACCAGCACCGTCGCTGGTCCGAGGGCTCCTTGGAGGTTGGCGAAAGCTCGCTTGAGCGCGTCGATGTCCCGCAGATCCGCGGTCTCGAAAACGATGTTTGTGCCGCCGCTGCTGAGATCGTCAACCAGCGCCTGTCCGCGGGCGGAATCCAAATCGACGAAGCCGATTCTCGAGCCCTGCTCGGCGAAGGCCCGCAC
>CAZLYT010000023.1:0-2865 GCA_964563515.1 uncultured Candidatus Competibacteraceae bacterium
CGCGTATCTCACACAACACACAACCAGCCAGCCCCCGCACTACCCAACGAGCGCCCACACAAAATCCCTACAGCTCACTTGTCAAAGAACTACCCCACTGGATGCCACCAGCGGACAAGGCCGCGCATTGTACGCCCGATCACGGAACGGTCAAGAGGCACTTCCAAGCATTCTCCTCGCAGCCCAGCCGACACCCCGTTAGAGCCGGTTTACGGGCCGCTCTCGCCGGCAGCATCCCGCGGCCCCCGCAGCTTCACACAGGCGGCCCTTCGCTTCCCCACCTCCACTACAAAGGCGCTCCGCGGACCCACGGCGAGCTCTCGATCCACTTCGCTGACGCGCTCGCCGTCGATGCGCACCGCCCCTTGCTGGATCAGACGCCTGGCCTCCGAGGTGGAGAGATCGAAGGCGTCACGTAGCACCCACGATATGCTCATTGTTGATCCTGCGGAGGTAAGCAGCCGCTCCGGAAGATCTTCAGGTAGCTCGCGGCGACGGAACCTAGCGATGAACGCCTCGCGCTCCCGAGCGCCGCTGCCCGGACCATGGAATCGGTCAACGATCTCCGTGGCGAGCTCAAACTTCACGTCTCTGGGGTTGCGCTGACCGGCCGCCACGTCCGCATGCCAGCCCGCGACCTCAGCCTCCGGGCGGAAGCTCAGCAGCTCGAAGTAGCGCCACATGAGCTCATCCGAAACGGACATCAGTTTGCCGAACATCTCCTGCGGCGACTCGTGTATGCCGATGTAGTTGCCCAGGGACTTGGACATCTTCTGGACCCCGTCGAGGCCCTGGAGGATCGGCACAGTGAGCACCACCTGTGGGGGCTGGCCGAAGCTGCGCTGCAGCTCCCGCCCCACCAGTAGGTTGAACTTCTGATCGGTGCCCCCAAGCTCGACGTCGGCACGCATGGCGACCGAGTCATAGCCTTGGATGAGCGGATACAAGAACTCATGGATGGCGATGGCCTGACCATTTGCATAGCGCTTGGCGAAGTCGTCGCGCTCCAACATGCGGGCAACCGTGTGGCGAGCTGCCAAGCCGATGAGGTCGGCGGCACTCATGCCGTTCATCCAACTGGAGTTGAACATCACCAAGGTGTGACTCGGATCCAGAATCTTGAAAATCTGCTCCTCGTAGGTTTGCGCGTTCTCGATGACCTCCTCGCGCGTCAGGGGCTTGCGGGTGACGTTCTTACCGGTGGGATCACCGATCATCCCGGTAAAGTCGCCGATCAGGAAGACCACTTCATGCCCGAGATCTTGAAACTGACGCAGCTTGTTGATGAGCACCGTGTGACCGAGATGGAGATCTGGAGCCGTAGGGTCGAAGCCAGCCTTGACTCGGAGACGACGGCCCGAGGCAAGGCGCTCTCGCAAATCGTCCTCTAGCAGGATCTCCTCGGCGCCACGCTTGATGATTGTCAAGACTTCCTGGATATCAGCCATCCCAGAGCCTCCGATCAGCTAGCGATTGATTTCAGAAGCAGTAGGAATTTCATCACTTAACCGCTTTCCCCAGTTACGAATTCTTGACCAGCCGCGCCCTGACGGCTATACAGAGTGCGACCCTCAGCGTGGGAACCCGTGAACCGTGCACCTCAAGACTCTCGCAGCCGATTGGCTGCGCTCAGCAAGGCGTAGCCCACGACCCTGGGAGCAGCCCCGCTCCAGATCGCACCGGCCTACGGCCGTCGTCGGCCTGATCCTCGCACTGACGATCACGCTGGCGGTGGTCACGGTCAAGGTTGGCGCCGCCAGCGCAGATGCCAGTTCCCGAGAGGTGGATGCGGCGCCAATCAAGGTGGCGCTGGTGCTTCCAGCCGTCACGGATGAGCCTATCGCACCCGCCCTCGACGATGTTGTTGTAGCCGAGGACCCGATAGCGCCCACCCCATCAGCGCCGGAATGGCGAGAAGAGGTGGTCACCGTCCGCAGCGGCGACACTCTCGCAGCGATCCTGGAGGGCTTCGGCCTCGGCCCGGCGCTGGTTCACGAGCTGATCAACAGCAACGATACTGCGGCCACGCTGGCCAATCTGCACCCAGGCCAGACCATGCGAGTTCGGCTTTCCGATTCCGGCGAGCTCCTAGAATTGGTGCACGAGACTTCGGCCACCAACGGCGTTCGAGCCTGGGCAGAGGGTGGCAGCTTCGCGACCGAAGTCTACCAGCAGCCGATGGAGTCGAGGCTGGCTTTCGCCACCGGCACCATCTCCGGATCGCTGTACGCCTCGGCTATCGAAGCCGGGCTGTCCGATCGGGTCATAATGGGGCTCGCGGAAATATTCGCCTGGGACATCGATTTCGCGCTGGATATTCGCGCCGGCGACAGCTTTGTCGTAGTTTATGAAGAGCGTTTCATCGACGGTGAGAAGCTCGGAGATGGCGACGTGCTGGCTGCGGAGTTCGTCAATCGGGGCCGCCGCATTCAGGCAATCCGGTTCCTGGACGACGAGGGCCAGGCCTCGTATTTCACGCCCGACGGTCACAGCATGCGCAAAGCCTTCCTGCGCAGTCCGGTCAAGTTCTCCCGCATCAGCTCACGCTTCAGTCTGGGCCGCAAGCATCCGATTCTGCACAAGCTTCGTGCCCACAAAGGGGTCGACTACGCCGCCTCACGCGGCACGCCGGTGAAGGCGAGCGGTGACGGCAAAGTGGCGTTCGTTGGCACCAAGGGCGGATACGGTGGAACCGTCATCCTCCAGCACGCCAGGAGCTCCAGCACCTTGTACGCGCACCTGACTCGGGCGGCGAAGGGTTTGCGTGCGGGAGACCGGGTGCGCCAAGGGGAGGTCATTGGCTTCGTTGGTAGCACGGGGCTTGCCACCGGCCCCCATCTGCACTACGAGTTCCGCGTGAGTGGC
>CAZLYT010000024.1:0-4279 GCA_964563515.1 uncultured Candidatus Competibacteraceae bacterium
AACGACGTTGCAGAGCTCGCCGACAGGCTGCCGACGGCAGGCGAGGTCGATCTTGCGACCAGGTCGGGCAAGACGGCGCTCATGGTCGCCGCCCGCGAGGGCGATGTGACGTTGCTGCGCGCTCTGATCGAGGCTGGTGCCGACATCGAGGCGCGCAATGGCGGCGGCGGCACCGCACTGCTTTACGGAGCCTGGGCCGGAGATGGAACGGTGATCCGGGAGTTACTGCAGCAAGGGGCCGACCCGGACCATCAGGCTGCCAACGGCTGGACCGCAGTGATGATGGCCGCCGCCAAGGCGCAGCCCGAATCGCTCGCCGTGCTACTGGCGGCCGGAGCGAATCCGGACCTGCCGGATGTGTATGGTTGGACGCTCATGCGGGCCGCCTACGAAGGATACGGCGAGGTGGTCGCACGGCTGCTGCTTGGCGGTCCCAGTTTGGACGCGATCAATGATCATGGTCAGACGGCGCTGCATCTGGCAGCAGCCGGCGGCCATGCCCGCATCGCGAGACAGTTGCTGCAGGCGGGTGCTCAGGTCCGCGTGGAGGACTTCGCCGGACGGATGGCTTGGGAGGTGGCAGCAACCCGCGGCGACGTGAAACTGGCGGCGATGCTGCGGCAGCCCTACGGATCTCGCTACGAGCATTGAATACGCCGGCGGGTGTAGTCCTCGCTGCGCATGACGGTCGCGGTTTCGATTACGTGCTCGCGATAGTCCGGATCGCCGAAGGTGAGCGCCAGCTGGAAACCGAATCGATCGAGAAATCGGCCGAGCACGTCCTCGCCGTAGATGCCCTGGACCTCGAGGCCCTCGGTACCGGCGCCGAGGTCCACGGCGGCCAACGGCGCCGGCGCTGGCCCCGAAAGCACCCGGGCGCCGGAGGCCGGATCATACACGCTGTGCTCGGAGCAGCATTGGATGACGCCAGAGCGCCGCACTACTTGATTCTGTCCGTCCCGGTATGCCACCGGCTGGCGCCGGTAACCGATGAAGCTGACAGCGGGCGCCGGATAACTGAGCTTGTGACTGCAGATGGCCGAGAACGAAACCAGATCGCCATCGGGGCCAACGCCTCCCGACCAGCGATAGCGCGCGCCGCCGTCGGTGACGACACTGAGGTCGCGGGCGGTGGGGCGGCCGAGGCGGAGCAGAAAGCAGGGCGTACACTGGTAAGGGTAGAAGTACAGGTACTCCTGCTCGATCTCCAGCGAAGCCGGTGTCACTGGACGACCGTCTGCCCACTGCAACCGAACTCTGGGGTACTGGGCAAAGGCAGCGTCGCCAGCCCGCGCCGCTCGATAAGCGCCGGCGAGCGCCAAAGCAGACCCGCAACAACGCAGAAACCGACGCCTAGATTTATCTGTCGTTGCCACCAAGCATTCGACCCTAGAGCGTAGCTATGGTGGGCCAAGGAAACCGACGGTCCGGTCGCGGCGCTCACCACCTCCCTGGCGGCATTGTTCCCCGGATACAGCCCGAATGCCAGCCGAACATCGGTAGCGTGTCCCACCGCTTGCTGCACATTCGCGCCCTACCGCCGCGATTTGCTTGCCAAAGGTCGGGCCGCGTGCAAAATAGTGGCCCGCGCGGCCTGGGGGTGGTCGATTGCGAAGTAGAAAAGGGACGGCTGGTCGGAGGTAAGCGCGTGAGGAGACCCATAGAATGACCGTCGAACTGCCAGCGGACTACAGGCCGTCTGCGGACGAGCCATACATGAATCCCCGGCAACTCGAATACTTTCGGCAGCGCTTGCTGAAATGGCGCGAGGAGCTGCTGGAGGAATCGCAGCAAACCATCAACCATCTACGCGAGGATCGACAGGGCGTTGGCGACGAGGTCGACCGCGCCAACTCAGAAAGCGAAACCAGCCTCGAGCTGCGCACCCGTGATCGCTATCGAAAGCTACTGGGCAAGATAGACGCCGCGCTGCAAAGAATCGAGGACGGAAGCTACGGTTACTGCGAGGTCACCGGTGAGGAGATCGGCGTGCGGCGTCTGGAAGCGCGCCCCATCGCCTCCATGACAGTGGAAGCCCAAGAGCGGCACGAGCGTACCGAAGGGCATTACGCCGACTTGCGCTGAGGTTCCCGGAGCCTTGCCATGGAAGACGGCGTATTGGCGAAGTCGCGACCGGCGGCGATTACGGAGGATCTGCCGCCGCCGCGGCCCGCACCAACTGAAGATGCCGCTCGCCCAAGATCGCGGTCACCCGCTTGCAGAGCTAGGCATTCGGCGGCCCTAAAATCGGCGCTGCTGCGGAGCGTGGGTGCCCAAGCCCCGCGCCTAGGCGCCGCCTGCGGAGGCGATGGCCTCTAGCGTCACGGTTCTGAACGTCGCCAGCGGGTACCCTCGGAGCTGTCTTCCAGGATCACACCGGCCGTCGCCAGGTGGTCCCGGATCTGATCGGCGCGCGCGAAATCCTTCGACCCTCGCGCGCGCTCTCGCTCGACGACCAATTCCTCGACGGTCTCGTCGCTCAAACCTTCAGCCCGTTCAGGGGTCCACCGGAACCAGGTCTCCGGAGCCTGCTCGAGCAGACCCAGCAGAGTACCCGCGGCCAGCAGCTCACCTTTCAACCGTGCCACCTCCGCCGGGTGCTCCGCCTTGTTCAGCTCGGTGGAGCACTGATGCAGCACGCTGAGCGCCAACGGCGTGTTGAGGTCGTCCTCTAGGGCCGCGACAAACTCGGCCGGCGCGTCTGCAACCGCTGCGATCACCGAATCCACCCGCCGCAGTGCCAGGTAGAAACGATCCAACCCAGCGCGGGCTTGCTGCAAGCCTTCCGTTGACCAATCCAACGGCTGCCGATAATGGGCGGCAAGCAGGGCATAGCGGATGGCTTCCCCGGGAGCCTGCGCCAGCAACTCGCGCACGGTGCGGAAGTTACCCAAAGACTTGGACATCTTTTCGCCGCTCACGGTGACATAGCCGTTGTGCATCCAGTAGCGGGCAAACAGCGCGCCATCATGAACGCACTGGCTCTGGGCGATCTCGTTCTCGTGATGGGGAAAGATCAGATCCTGACCGCCGCCATGAATGTCGATGGTGCGGCCAAGGTAAGACTCCACCATGGCCGAGCACTCCAGGTGCCAGCCCGGGCGACCGCGGCCCCAGGGGCTGTCCCAACCAGGCTGGCCCGGTGTCGACGGCTTCCATAGCACGAAGTCCGCCGGATCGCGCTTGTACGGTGCCACCTCTACCCGAGCGCCCGCGATGAGATCCTCCCGCTGGCGCCGCGACAGCCGCCCATAGTCGACCATGGAAGGCACACTGAACAAGACGTGGCTCTCGGCCTCATAGGCATGCCCCCGATCCAGCAGCGCCTGGACCATGGCGCTCATCGGCTCGATGGTCGCCGTTGCACGCGGCTCGACGCCGGGAGCCAACACATTCAACGCCGCCATGTCTTGGTGGTAGGCGTCGGTATAGCGACCGGTAACAGTATCGATGGGCACCCCCTCCTCCGCGGCGGCGGCCATGATCTTGTCATCCACATCGGTGATGTTGCGGGCATAGTCCACCCGCGGGTAAAGCGTGCGCAGCAGCCGGTACAGCACATCGAAGATCACCGCGGGCCGGGCATTGCCGATGTGGATGAAGTTGTAGACGGTGGGCCCGCACACGTACATGGTGATGCGTTGCGGATCCTGCGGCTCAAACGACTCTTTGCGCCGCGAGAGCGTGTTGTAGACGGTCAACGCCATCGATGGTCTTGCTCGGGTTGGGTGTGGTCGGGGCTGCAGGCTCAGCTTGGTTTCGCTGGGTCGCCATAGAGCTGGCGCGGGTCCACCATGGGATCGACGTCGACCTCCAGGCTGCCCTCCACCTGTTTCCAGTAGAAGCAGGTGCGCCGGCCGGTGTGACAGGCGGGACCCCGCTGATCCACTAACAACAGCAAGGTATCGCCGTCACAGTCCACCCGCAGCTCTACCAAACGTTGCACCTGTCCGGAGCGCTCACCCTTGCGCCATAGCCTGGCGCGAGACCGAGACCAATAGCAGACGTCGCCGGTGGCGAGGGTTTCCCGAATCGACGCCATATTCATCCATGCCAGCATCAACACTTCGCCGGTGTCGTGTTGCTGGGCGACGGCGGGTATGAGGCCCTGTTGGGAAAAACGTAGACCCCCCATCGCCTCTTCGAGCGCTAGGCGGGTACCGGTGCTAGCGCTCTCGAGACTCTTGAACATGGAGCGACCCCTGGAGATACGGACGAGGAAAAGGGGCCTCCCATTCTCGGCGATGAACCCTCAGAAAGCCATCGTCTTTGCTGGCTC
>CAZLYT010000025.1:0-14548 GCA_964563515.1 uncultured Candidatus Competibacteraceae bacterium
ATGTCTTCGTCAGTCAGTGGCTTGGCCATCGGCGCCATCAGCGGATCGCTGCGCGCTCCCTCGCGAAAATCCCTGAGCTGTTTCATTAGGTAGCGCTCTTGCTGCCCCGCCAGGCTGGGCCAGAGATCATTCTGGCTATTGCCCTCCGGGCCATGGCAGCTGGCGCATAGCGCTGCCTTGGCCCGGCCGGCTTCGACATCGCCCGCCAGGGACTGCTGTGCCAATGCCGTGGCCAGCAACAGCAGCGCAAAGAGTTTCATCGAAAGCTGTCTCCCAGCGACGCAGCAGGCCCTGCGGCGCGGCATTCTTGCAAAGGCCAAGGCCGCTCGCAATCAAGCTATGGGGATCGGTGTACAGGAGGATCAATGTAGGTGCGCAGCCAATGGGGTCTCAACACCACCAGCACGGTGATGAGCATGCCGTTGAGCACGCCCTCGGGAAAAGCGAACAAAGGTAGGACAGCCAGCGACTCTGTACTCGGATCGATTGGCAGCCCGGTCCCAGCGGCACCCAATAGTGCGACCTTCAGCGGGATATTCAATAGCGCTGAAAGCACTCCAGCCAGGAAAGCACAGAGAAAGATGTAGACGAATGGATTCCGCGGCAGCCATCGCGCGACGGCACGGTCGGCGACAAAGGTCAGTGTGGCGGGTACCAGAACCGAGGCGAACAGGGTCACCGGGAGCAGCCTTGCAGACTCAGAGCCCGCAACCAGGAACACGATGCTGACGATGCTGGCACCTACCAGGGTCAGACACCAACCGAACATGAGGGTCACCGCAGTAACCCCCAGAAAATGCAGACTCTGTGCCGGCCCCGCACCCGCCCGCAACTGCCAAATCAGCACCAGCACGGCAAGCGAGCCCGCAAACACGGGCTCCAGGCGGTTGACCAAGAGACCCCGCCACGGCGCTCGCACGAGCGCCACCAGTACAGCCACCAGCCAGATGCCGTAAAGCACCCAGATCATCGCCGCACGGCCCGAGCCGCGACCCCGGAATCGGCTACTCCATTGAACTCCCGGGCTCGCTCCAGCACGAACTCGCGAAAAGCCTTGGCAACGGGGGACAAGCGCTTGCCGCGTCGATGTACCAGGTACCAGTGGCGGATTATGGGCATGCCCAGGACGTCGAGGACGCAGAGCCGACTGGTCTCCAGCTCTTGGGTGATCGTGTGCGCAGATACCAATCCAAGGCCAAGACCGGCGGATACGACCTGCTTGAGCGCCTCGTTGCTCCCGAACTCCATGCCGTAATTGACCGTAACGCCCTCGGCTTCGAAGGTTCGTCGCATCGCCTCACGGGTGCCGCTGCCTTCCTCCCGCACGACGAATCGCTCGCCTTCCAGGCGCTGCAAAGGCAGCTCGGTTTCAGCTGCGAGAGGATGCGAAGGCGAGGCAATGACCACCAACGGATTCTCCAGAAAAGGCTCGGCCACCATGTCCAGCGCTTCGGGAGGCTTCCCCATCACGACCAGGTCACGCTCGTTGGCGTCGAGCTGCTGCAGGAGGGCGGCGCGATTGGTGACGTCGAGGTTGACCGAAACCCCCTCGTAGAGACGCGCAAAGGCGGCCAGCATGCGAGCCGCGAACTCATTCGCCGTGGTGGCGACCGACACCCGCAGCCGTCCGCCACTGATACCCTTGAGTGCGCTCAACACCTCTTCCATCTCTTGGATGCGTTCGCTGACCTGTCGGCTGTAGTGATGCAGTTCCTGCCCCGCCTCGGTGAGATAGACTCGGCGGCCGACATGTTCGAACAGAGGTAGCCCCAGGTTCTCTTCAAGTTGACGCACCTGCATGGAAACCGCAGGCTGACTCAAGTGCAGCAACTCGGCCGCACGAGTGAAGCTCAGCTGCTCGGCCACGGCGCGAAAAATGGTGAGCTGGCGTAAAGTGAAGTGCATCAGACGGCGAAATATAAGCTAATACTGATCGAGTAAATCATTACAATTTAATTTAAATGATGCAATTGCCCCTTTAGGCTTCTGCATACCAAGTGTGTGGCTTCCGATTCCGACGCTCGGCGGAGGCTGCGCTCCTGGGCAGCCAGCGATCACTCCCCCCGCAGTTGATGTGGCCGCTGGTTGACAAGACTTGGCTCTGTCCGCCCCCCTGCAGCCTTCCGGCTGACAGGGGTTTTTTTTGACTGCCTCCCACTACGACTTGCGCGAGCCGGGAAGCCATCGGATACCGACCTAGCGTCGGCATTTCCTACCTGGTGGCAGGAAGCCGGTCCAACATCGCAATGCCGTACCGCCCCCAAGCAGGGGCATGTGGTAGGTCAACCGTGATGCACCATGCTATAGACTCTTGCGCTTCTACCTTGCAGTCACGCGCGTGGAACAAGAGGAGCTGGCGCTGGTGTCCTCGCATCCCGACACGTTGTTCGAATCCCATTTGACGACTTTGCCCCTGCTACATCGTGGCAAGGTGCGAGACATCTATGAAGTCGACGATCGCCATTTGCTGATCGTTGCCAGCGACCGAGTTTCCGCCTTCGACGTGATACTGCCCGACCCAATCCCGGGCAAAGGCACGCTACTGACAGCGTTGTCATTGTATTGGTTTGAGCGCACCCGGCACATCGTGCCCAATCATCTGCTGCTGGCCGAGCTCAGGCTGGACCAGATTGGCCTCGACCCCGACGAGCTGCGCCAGGTTCACCATCGGACCATGGTTGTGCGCCGGCTCGAGGCGCTTCCCATCGAGGCAATCGTGCGCGGCTATCTCATCGGCTCCGGCTGGAAGGATTATCAACGCACCGGCACCGTCAGCGGCATCGAGCTCCCGCCGGGGCTGAAGCTGGCAGACGTGCTCGATCATCCGATCTATACGCCATCGAGCAAGGCCGCCGCGGGCGAGCACGACCAGAACATCAGCTTCCGCGACACGCACGCGCTGGTGGGACCGCAGCTTGCGGCCGGCGTCCGCGACGCAGCCCTGCAAATGTATTCCGAAGCCCGGCAACACGCTGCCAAGCGCGGCATCCTGATCGCCGACACCAAGTTCGAGTTCGGTGTCGACGAGGACCGGCGGTTGGTGTTGATCGACGAGGCCCTGACCCCCGACTCGTCACGCTTCTGGCCCGCTGACCAGTGGTGCCCCGGCGACAACCCACCGAGTTTCGACAAGCAGTTCGTGCGCGACTACCTGGAGACCCTGGACTGGAACAAGAAGGCTCCCGGACCGCACCTTCCTGAAGACGTCATCGAGCGCACCGCCAGCAAATATCGGGAAGCCCACGCCAGACTCACCGCGGACTGATCCGCACCTGCCACCGGGCGGCGATTGGAGTTTTCCCGGTCAGCCGCCAATGCTGGTCTACACTTGGGCCAAACCACTATCGCCGAGGGGAGGTACAACAAATGCGCGGCCTGCACGACAAGAAGAGTCACGCCATCGAAAAGGTTTACGAGCTCGCCCGCGAGCGGCTGGCTGGTAGAGAAACCGATTCTCTGATCGAGCTCATCGAGCAGTCATACACGCCACTGGCGCCCGAGGACATTCTTACGACAGATCCCGAGGATCTGTACGGCGCCGCACTCGCGCTCTGGAATCTGGGACGCACTCGAGCTCCGGGGAACCTTCAGGTGCGGGCTTACAACCCGGTCTACGAGGAACACGGCTGGCAGTCGACCCATACCGTTATCGAGGTGATCAGCGATGACATGCCTTTCATGGTCGACTCGGTGAACATGGAGCTGGTGCGCCGCGGCCTGACGGTGCACCTGGTCGTTCATCCGGTGCTGTGCGTGCGCCGTACCGCGAAAGGTGAACTGCGACAGATTCTGCAGCTGGGCGAAACGGGCAAAGACGTCATCACGGAAGCATGGATGCGCTTCGAGGTAGACCGGGAGGCGGATGCCGGCGTGCGCGAAGCAATTCGCTCCGACGTTTCCCGCGTGCTGGAGGACGTACGCGAGGCGGTGGAAGACTGGTCCAAGATGAGGGATCAGCTCAATCAGGTGAGGTCGACCCTGGAAAGCAGCAAACCGCCGGTCGACGAGAGCGAGCTGGCCGAGGCCCTCGCCTTCCTGAAGTGGGTTGCCGATGACCACTTCACTTTCATCGGCTTTCGCGCCTACGACCTGGTCAACGATGGTGGCGGTCCGGAACTGAAGGTGGTGCCGGGCAGTGGCCTCGGTGTTCTGCGCGAAGGCGAGAGCGAGCACCGCTCACAGAGCTTTTCGCAACTCTCGGCGGACATGCGAGATCGCGCGCGGGAACCCAAACTACTGATTCTGACCAAATCCACCGCGCGGTCCACGGTACACCGTCCGGCGCATTTGGACTACATCGGCGTGCAACGCTTCGACGACAAGGGGGCGGTCATCGGCGAATGGCGGTTTCTCGGACTCTATACCTCCATCGCCTACCGCGCCGATCCCCGCGATGTCCCGCTGCTGCGCCGCAAAGTGACCAATATCATTGCCCGCGCCAAGCTGAGCACCACCAGCCATGCAGGCAAGGCGCTGCAGCACATCTTCGACAACTACCCCCGCGACGAAATGTTCCAGGCCAGTGAGGACGAGCTCTTCGACATCGGCCTCGGCATCCTCCAGGTCCAGGAACGCCACAAGCTCAAGCTGTTCATGCGCCGTGATCCTTACGGACGTTTCGTCAGCGCTCTGGTCTACGTCCCCCGCGATCGCTACAACACGGCGCTCCGCCTGAAGATGGAGAGCATCCTCCTAGAAGCGCTCAACGGTCTCAGCGCCGAGTTCAACGTGCAGTTTTCCGAGATGGTGTTGGCGCGGGTGCATTTCATCATCCGCACCCAGCCGAAGGCTTTGCCCGACTTCGACGAGGCCGAGCTCGAGAATCGGATGGTCGAGGCGATGATCTCCTGGGAGGACGAGCTGGATATCGCCATGCTCGATCACTTTGGCGAGGAGCAGGGCAATCTGCTCATCGAGCGCTACCGGAGCGCCTTTCCTCCGGCCTACAGGGACGACTATCCGGTAAGAACTGCGCTGGTGGACGTGCAGCGACTAGAGAGTGTGAGCGAGGAGCATCCCCTGGGGATGCACCTCTATCAGCCGCCGGAGGGTCCCGAGGGGCTGCTGCGGTTCAAGCTCTACGGCCGCAACACCCTATTCGCGCTATCCGACGTCCTGCCCATGCTGGAGCGCATGGGGCTAAGGGTGCTAGGCGCCCGGCCCTATGAAATCCAGGTCCACGACTGCGAGCCGCTGTGGATCCTCGATTTCGACATGAACGCCGCTCTCACCAAACCAGTTGCCGTGCTGGATGTGAAGGCAAACTTTCAAGATGCCTTCTTCCAGGTCTGTTCCGGCCTGATCGACAACGACGCCTTCAACAAGCTCATTCTGGCCGCTGGCCTGCCCTGGCGCGAAGTGGTCATGCTGCGGGCGATCTGCAAGTACCTGCTGCAGACCCGCGTACCCTTCAGTCAGGCCTATATGGAACAGACCCTGGTCGGCAATCCCGACATTGCCCGACTCCTGGTCGAGCTGTTCCAGGCCCGTTTCGATCCCAAGCTGCAAGCATCTGCCGCCGAGCACGTGCCTCAACTCCAGGAGCGTATCGTGGCGGCATTGGACTCAGTGGCGAACCTCGATGAAGACCGCATCTTGCGCCGCTTCCTCGCAGTCATTCAGGCCATCCTGCGTACCAACTACTACCGCGAATCGACGCTCGAGGGACGCCCTTACCTCTCTTTCAAGCTCGATCCCAAGCAGGTGCCGCAGCTGCCGGAACCGCGACCGATGTTCGAGATCTTCGTCTATTCGCCGTGGACCGAGGGTGTGCATCTGCGGGGCGGCAAAGTGGCACGCGGCGGTTTGCGCTGGTCTGACCGGATGGAGGACTACCGCACTGAGGTTCTCGGGCTGATGAAGGCCCAAATGGTTAAAAACGCCGTCATCGTCCCGGTGGGAGCGAAGGGCGGTTTTGTCGCCAAACGGCTTCCGACCACCGACAGCCGCGAAGTGCTGATGGAAGAGGTCGTGCTCTGCTACCGGACTTTCATCAGCGGATTGCTGGATATCAGTGACAACCGCCTCAAGGGCGAGGTGGTCCCGCCAGCCGACGTGGTGCGTTACGACGAGGACGATCCCTACCTGGTGGTAGCGGCGGACAAAGGCACGGCCACTTTCTCGGACATCGCCAATGCCCGTTCCAAGGATTATGGCTTCTGGCTGAGCGACGCTTTTGCCTCCGGCGGCTCGGTGGGATACGACCACAAGGCCATGGGAATCACCGCCCGCGGCGCTTGGGAATCGGTGAAGCGACATTTCCGTGAGCTGGGGACCGATACCCAGAGTACACCCTTCACCGTGGCGGGCATCGGCGACATGTCAGGCGATGTCTTTGGCAATGGGATGCTGCTATCGGACAAGATCCGCCTCGTCGCCGCGTTCAATCACATGCACATATTCCTCGATCCCGACCCCAACCCGGCGGTCGGTTTCAAGGAACGTAAGCGGCTGTTCGAGAAGCCGCGCTCGCTATGGACCGACTATGACACCAAGAAGCTCTCCGCCGGCGGCGGAATCTACCCGCGCAGCGCGAAATCGATCGCACTTAGCCCGGAGGCGCGCGCGGCGCTGGGAATCGAGGCCGAGCGGCTAACGCCCAACGAGTTGGTTCAGGGCATTCTGCGGGCCCCGGTAGACCTGCTCTGGAACGGTGGCATCGGAACCTACATCAAGGCCGCCAGCGAAACCCATCAGGAAGTGGGCGACCGCGCCAACGACGCAGTGCGGGTGGACGCCCGTGACCTGCGCTGCCGGGTCATCGGGGAGGGTGGCAATCTCGGACTCACCCAGCTCGGGCGGGTGGAGTTCGCCCGCGCCCGCAACGGCCAGCTCAATAGCGACGCCATCGACAACTCTGCCGGGGTCGACTGCTCCGACTACGAGGTCAACATCAAGATCCTGTTGGACCAGGTGGTGCGCGATGGCGACATGACGCTGAAGCAGCGCAATCAGCTCTTGGCCGACATGACCGACGACGTGGCGGAGCTGGTGCTGCACCACAACTACCTGCAGACCCAGGCGCTCTCCATCGCCATCGCCATCGGGCCGATGCAGCTGGCGGAGCAGGCGCGGCTGATCCGCACGCTGGAGGCGCTAGGAAGGCTGAATCGGAGCCTGGAATACCTCCCCAGCGACGACCAGATTGCCGAGCGCGAGGCGGCGGGGCAGGGGCTCACCAGGCCCGAGCTCGCCGTGCTGCTGGCGTACGCCAAGATTCGTCTCTACGACGACCTCTTGGAGACCGACATCGCCGACGATCCCTACTTGTCGAAAGAGCTCCAAGCCTACTTCCCGAAGGCGATTCGCAGCCGCTTCGCCAATCGCACCGACAGCCACCCGCTGCGTCGCGAGATCATCGTGACTCATGTGACCAACAGCATGATCAACCGCATGGGCAACACCTTCCGCATGCGGGTCCAGGAGGCGACCGGCTGCAATACTGCCGACGTTGCCCGGGCCTACGCGGCGGCCCGCGAAGTCTTCCGCGCCCGGGAGATCTGGCGCGCTGTCGAAGCCCTCGACAACAAGGTCCCGGCGGCAATCCAGTACGAGATGCTGGGAGAGACGGTGCGACTGCTGGATCGCGCCACACTGTGGTTGCTGCGCAACCTGCGTGCGCCCATCCAGATCGCAGCCACCATCGAGCAGTTCGCGCCGGTGGCAGACTCGGTCGCGGCGCGATTGCCGGGCCTGGCGAAAGGTGCCACCCGGGAGGCGCTGCGGCGGCGGGCGCGCTATTTTACCGCTGCCGGAGTTCCCAAGGAGCTGGCCGAACGGCTATCCCAAACCGACGGCCACTACGCCAGCCTCGATATCGCCGAGGTGGCACAGGCCGGCGATCTGGACGTGGAAGATGTGACCGACGTCTACTTCGGACTGGGCGCAAAATTGGATCTGCCTTGGCTCAACCAGAGGATTCGGATGCTGCCGCAGGCGACCCATTGGCAGACCCGGGCCCGGGCCGCCCTGCGTGACGAGCTGTTCGCCGACCTGCGATCGCTAACCGCCATGCTGCTGCGCGAGACCCGGGATATCCGGGGCACCGATGCCCGGCTCAGAGCCTGGCTGGAGGCCCGCGAGGACGGCGTGGAGCGCTGTCGACAACTATTCGCGGACCTGCAAAATGCCGACTCCCAGGACCTGGCCATGCTTTCGGTCGCCGTCAGGGAAATCCGTACCCTGGGCCGGGCCGCTGCCTCGGCCGAGCTGGCCTGACAGCTCCGGGTGCCTGCCAGCTGAGCCGGCAGGCACCCGCCCCTCCTCGCCCAACAACAGGGCTTGCTCGCACGTAGAGCAAAGCGCTTAGCGCACGTTGCAACACTGGCTGTAGCGGTTTCGGATTATTCGCACCGCCCCAACGCCCGGCCTGATGTACAACATCCTCGGCCCCAGACCGCCGGCGCGCCAGGTCGTGCACGCGGGTGGCCAATCGCCACCAGGCGCGCATCCGGCGCGGCCTTGGAGGCCCACAGCGACGCACTTCGCGCTCGAGGGAGGTTACGAGTTCATGGCCATTACCAACGCTCTGGTTGTCGACGACTCCCGTCTGGCCAGACTGACACTCACGCGGCTGCTGGAGAAACGGCAGATCCAGGTCGAGAAGGCCACGTCGGCGCGGGAGGCACTGGAGTGCCTCAAAACGGCCCGTCCGGACATCATTCTGATGGATGTCACGATGCCCGACATCGATGGGCTCGAGGCCACTCGAATGATCACCAGCAATCCGGAGACATCCTCCATTCCGGTGGTGATGTGTACCGCAGAGGATTCCGATGACGCTAGAGTGAAAGCCGAGCAGTGTGGCGCGACCGCTTTTCTGACCAAGCCGGCCGGAGACGAGAATCTAGACCGTGTGCTCAAGCAGATCGCTGAGCGCCTCGAGTCGGTGCAGGGCGCATCGACGTCGACAGCGACGAGTGATGCTCTGCCGGACGTCGAGGGAGTAGCGGCGGCCGAGCCCCAAACCAGGGTTGCGGCGGAACTGGTCGGTGACCTTACGGAGTCGGTGCGCGCCGCCGTGGAGCAGGCGTTCGACGCGCGCGCCCGCGATCTTCAGGAACGTGTACTGGCGGCGGCGGAATCCCGCGCCAACGCCGCAGCCGCGCTCATGGTGGAAGACGTGGCGGCCCGGGTCGCCCGCGAAGCGTTGGGTTCACGAGAAGCCGCGCTAGAGACCACCGAGGACCTGAGCGAGCGCGTCGCCGACGCAGTGCAACGGGCCCTCAGCGGCAATGAGCTGACCCAGCGCGTACGCTTGCTGGCAACCGAGATCGCAGAGGCCGTGGCGACCTCCGTCGCCGAACGTCTGACCCCAGTCCTGGCGAAGAAGGCGGCCACCGCCTGCGCCCGTGACGTCGCCGCCGAGGCGGCCCGAGAAGAGGCCCGGGTTACAGCCCGCAAAGAGGCGCAGGAAGTGGTCTACCAGGTAGACGTGGAAGGTCTGGCAAGCGGCCTCAGCAAAGCCACCAATACCGCTCGTTTTGCGCTGGTAATGGGCCTCCTGGCGCTGGCCGCTGGCGTCGCCGCCGGTGTTCTGCTCTAGCTCCTGATGGCACTACCCGCCTAGCCGCGGATCGACAACGGTCCGCGGCAGCACCACACGCCGGTGTCGCAGCCCCGGTGAACTGTTCGAATTGTTCCAATCCCCCTCTAGCCACAATCCTAGGCTAGCGACGCCCCGGGCACCTCGGCGGGACGCCACGAACTAACCGCAACGCGTCGCGAGAACAGCGGACGCAGCTCCCGCGCATCACTATCCTTGGCAGCGGCGCTGTTAGCGTCGTCTGAACCGAGATGCTCGACCGCGAATGTTTCAGGAGCAACGCTTCGCCGCCGCCTTGGCCGTCTCACTCGCGGCCCATGCCGCCGCGGGGTTGGGTCTGCCTGACCAGTGGTGGGCAGCGGAGGTGCAGATCGGCCCGCCGTCGGCGCCGAATCTGGCGGCGACGCTCATCGCCGAGGAGCGATCCGATTCGGCGCAGCGGTCCGCGAAGGCGAAGCCGGCACAGTCGAGCGAGCCGGCGACTCTGCCAACGCGTCCGGCACCGGCTGCCAGCGCGGCCACAGGGCGGCTTCCGCCCACCCCGTCCGAGGCGCAGACAGCTCCAGCCCAGCCTGCGTCCTCGGATGCCGGCTCGGTCCTGCAAAGACCCAGCGCCAACACTCGCCCCGCCGGTCCCGGCCAGGCGCGGGAATCGGCCGCGCTCTCCCAGCGCGCGCCCCATGAGCAGCCTGGTTCGAAGCTGCTGCGGTCGCAGCCGAATACCCAAACCGGGTCCAGGCGCGACACCCCCCCCCCCGATCAACCCCCCGCACCAGTGCCCGTCGGGGACAGCGCTCCGCCGCCGTCAGCGAGTGCCAGCGTCCCGTCTCGCCAGGCCGCGGGCACAGAGACCGACCCCTACTGGCGTGACCTTGGGGCCTGGCTGGAGCGCCACAAGCGCTATCCGCGAGTGGCGCGCGACCGGCGTCAACAAGGCATCGTCCACATTAACTTCGTGATGGACCGCGACGGCCACGTGCTCTCGCACAAGCTGTTGAGCAGCTCGGGCCACCCTGCACTCGACCAAGAGGCGGCGCAGCTTCTCAGCCGCGCTGCCCCACTGCCGGCCGCGCCGCCAAGCATCCCCGGACAGCAGCTCGAGATCTCCATTCCGATCCATTTCCGGCTGCCCTGAAACCGGCCCCGGGTGGGCTGGCAGGATCGTTTGACCCCTGTTGGCGTTGCAGGTCATACTTACGAATGAAAGTAATTCTCAATTGTAAGCGAGGCCAGCCATGCTACAACTTGTTCGTGCCGCCGCCGCCGCGGTCGTCGTTTGTACCTTTCTGCTACCCGCCGCCAGTGGCCAGGAAAGCGGCGAAGTCAACATCTACTCCTATCGCCAGCCTTTTCTGGTCGAACCGCTTTTTGACGCTTTCACCCGCGATACCGGCATCGAGGTCAATGTGGTGTTCGCGAAGGAAGGGCTCATCGAACGCCTTAGCCGCGAAGGGCGCAACAGCCCTGCAGACCTGTTGCTGACAACCGACATCGGCGTACTGCTGGACGCGGTGGAAACTGGCAGCGCGGCCTCCGTCACGACACCCGAGTTGGAAGCCAATGTCCCCGCCCAGTACCGACACCCGGAAGGTTTGTGGTACGGACTGACGGTGAGGGCCCGCATCATCGTGACCTCCAAGGAGCGCGTCGAGCCGGGAGCAATAGAAGCCTATGAGGATCTGGCCGACCCCAAGTGGAAGGGCCGCATTTGCACCCGCAGCGGTAAGCACGTCTACAACGTGGCGCTGAGCGCATCGATGATCGCTCAGCACGGTGCGGACCAAGCCGAGCAATGGTTGCGCGGGGTCAAGGAGAATCTGGCACAGCGCCCTCAAGGTAATGACCGGGCTCAGGTAAAAGCCATCAAGGAGGGCGTCTGTGACGTGGCCCTGATCAACAGCTACTACATGGGAGCCATGCTGTCCGATCCTGAGCAGCGCCGGTGGGCGGACGCAGTGAACATCCTATTTCCGAATCAAGACGGCCGCGGAACCCATGTCAATATCAGTGGAGTGCTGCTCACCGAGAGCGCACCAAACCGCGACAATGCGGTGCGACTGATGGAATTTCTCAGTGACGACGAGGCCCAGCAGATCTACGCCGAAGCCAATTACGAGTATCCGGTGAAGGCAGACGTGCCGAAATCCGAATTGCTCGAGTCCTGGGGCGATTTCAAAGCCGACACGCTGCCATTGGCGGAGATAGCAAATCTGCGCGCAGCGGCCATTCAGATGGTGGATCGCGTCGGCTACGACGAATGACAGTCGCGGCCTGGCAGGCGAGGCAGGCTCGGAGACCAGGGTGAGTGCAGTATCCAGCCAGCTGTTCGCCCAAGCTCAGACCACCGCGGCGACGAGTCCACGGCGGCTCAGCCTGTGGAGTGTCGGCGCGCTCACGGTTGCCACTTTGGCGAGCCTACCGGTACTGGCGGTATTGTGGCTTGCGCTCTTTCCGAGCGGGAACATCTGGGGGCATCTGGCAGAGACGGTGTTGCCGGGCTACCTGCGCAGGACTCTGCTGCTCATGACCGGCGTGGGTTTAGGGACCCTGGTCATCGGGGTTTCGACCGCTTGGCTGGTGACCATGTGCAGATTTCCGGGACGGCGCTGGTTCGAATGGGCGCTGCTGCTACCCTTCGCCGTTCCCGCCTACGTCATCGCCTACGTCTATACCGACCTGCTCGAATATGCCGGCCCGGTGCAGAGTGTGCTGCGCGCCTGGTTCGGCTGGCAGAGCGCGGCCGACTACGCCTTTCCCAGCATTCGCAGTCTGGGAGGGGCGGTAGTGGTAATGTCGCTGGTGATGTATCCCTATGTCTATCTGCTCACCCGCGCCGCCTTTCTGGAGCAGTCGGTGAGTAGCCTGGATGCGGCGCGAATTCTGGGAAAGAGTGCCTGGGGGAGCTTCCTTCGAGTTTCCCTGCCGTTGGCGCGGCCAGCGATCGCGGTTGGGCTGTCCCTGGTGTTGATGGAAACCCTGAACGACTTCGGCACCGTGGATTACTTCGCGGTCAGAACGTTGACCGCGGGCATCTACGACACCTGGCTTGGTACCGGCAACCTGGGTGGGGCGGCCCAGATTGCCGCCGTGATGCTGGTGTTCGTGGTGGTGTTGCTTGCGGTGGAACGGCGCTCCCGCAGCCGCCAGCGCCACTACCAGCCTGGGAAGAGACTACAAGCGCTGCCCACCACGACGCTACGGGGCTGGCGCGCAGCCGCCGCCATGGTCGCTTGTGTCGTCCCGGTCCTGGCGGGATTCGTGGTGCCGGCCTGGGTGCTGCTCGACTACACCCTGGATCAACCGGGGGCGCTCGGCAATGTCGAGTTTCGCGGCTATGCCCTCAACAGCTTGACACTGTCATTCACTGCGGCCGGGGCCGCGCTGCTGATTGGCCTGCTGCTCGGATACAGCCGTCGGCTCGCCCGGGGTACCGCGCTCACCCTCGCAGTGCGGCTGAGCTCCCTGGGCTATGCGGTGCCGGGGGCGGTACTCGCCATTGGCGTGATCGTGCCCTTCGCCGCCGTTGACAATACAATCGACGGCTTGACGCGCAGCCTGTTCGGAGTTTCCACCGGATTGTTGTTGAGCGGTACCGTGTTCGCCGTGATCTTCGCCTACGTGGTGCGATTTCTGACCGTTGCCACTGGCAGCGTCGAGGCCAGCCTGGCGCGAATAACGCCCAACATGGATCTAGCAGCGCGCTCCCTCGGTCGCGGACCGGCGCAAACCTTGTTCAGAGTGCACCTGCCGTTGATGCGAAGTGGCATGCTGACCGCCCTGCTCGTGGTTTTCGTCGACTGTATGAAAGAGCTACCCGCCACCTTGATTCTCAGACCGTTCAACTTCGACACCTTGGCAACCTATGTCTATCAGTTCGCCTCAGACGAGCTGCTGGCGCGTTGTGCGCCCGGCGCGCTGGCGATCGTCCTCGCCGGACTGCTGCCGGTTATCCTGCTCAGCCGTACCATTGGCAGTGCACGTGAAGCCACCACCCTGATGCCCACGTGACGGAAAGCTTGCCCTACGATGCCGACGAAGCACTGCGCAGTCTGTGCAATGCCGACCCTACGCTGGCGCGCCTGATCAAACGGGTGGGTCCTCTGGGTCTCGAGGTGGGACGTTCGGAGAACGTGTTCCAGGCGTTGGTTCGTGCGATTGTGTATCAACAGCTCAGCGGGCACGCTGCGGCGCGGATTCATGGACGACTCTATGTCGGGCTTGGCGGCGTGACAGCTGTCACGCCCACGGCGCTGGTCGCCGCCGCCCCGGAGACACTGCGCAGTGCGGGGCTCTCCCAAGCCAAGGCGGCCGCTTTGCGCGACCTGGCTGCCAAGGTCCTCGACGGTACGGTGCCGACGGACGAAGAGGCCCGGGTCCTCGGCGAGGACGAGCTGGTGGAGCGCCTGACGCGCGTGCGCGGCGTCGGCCGTTGGAGCGTCGAAATGTTGCTGATTTTTCACCTGGGTCACTCGGACGTGCTGCCCGTCGGCGACTTGGGAATACGCAAAGGCTACGCAGCCGCGTTTGAGCTAGTGGATCTCCCCACCCGGGACGTGTTGCTCGCGGCCGGCGAACGCTGGCGACCCTTTAGGTCGGTGGCGTGCTGGTATCTCTGGCGCGCCGCCGCACAGGTGCCTTCGAAGCCAAGACGTGTCGACTCAGGGCTTCAGCTTGTGGTCGAATGAAGGTCTCACGCAAGCTCCTTTTTCCCGACCAATGGCACGCAAGGTGCTTCGCCTCGGCATGGCTAAACCTTCCCGCCAACTCCAACAACTATGTGCCGCTGCGCCCTGATTGCGGCCCTGATGGCGGCTGCCGCGTCGGTGATGGCCGCCGAGTCGGTGTACACCTGGGTCGACGCCGATGGCGTGACCCATTACGCGGAGACTCCGCCGAGCCCCACCACCCCGGTAACGGCACCAGCGAGGTTGCTCAGCGGGGACAGTGACTACGTCAACGCCCTCTGCGCGACCAGCCTCTGCGAAGAGGTGCTGGCGGTAGATC
>CAZLYT010000026.1:0-18802 GCA_964563515.1 uncultured Candidatus Competibacteraceae bacterium
ACCGAATCGCTGCGGGGCGTGAATGATCAACGGCACCCGCGCCGAGTCCTCGAACCACGACATTTTGAACCACAGCCCACGCTCGCCCAGCATGTCGCCGTGATCACCGGTGAAGACGATGATGGTGTCGTCGTCGAGAGCGCTGTCTCGAAGGGCGGCAAGGAGCCTGCCCACCTGATCGTCCACGTAGCTGATGGCGCCGTAGTAGGCCCGGCGCGCCCGACGCACGTGGTCTCTCGTCAGCTCGTAGCGGTCCATGGCGTTGACATGCCGCAAGCGCAGCGAGTGGGGGTCCTGGTCCTCGGGGTCGATGTGGACCTTGGGCAAGTCGATCTCGACGTCGGCATAGCGCTCCCAGTACTGGGGCAGGATGGCGTAGGGATCGTGGGGATGAGTGAAGGACACCACCAGGCAGAAGGGCCGCGGGTCCGAGCCCCGGGCGACGTCGAACAACCAGCGCGTGGCCGTGAACGCGACCTCGTCGTCGAAGTCCAGCTGGTTCGAGCGCAAACAGGGGCCGGCCTGCACCACGGAGAGCAGGTTGTGGTACCAGGTGGGGCGAGTCTCGAAGTCAACCCAATCCGGTGTCCAGCCGTAGTCGGCCGGGTAGATGTCGGTGGTCAGGCGTTCCTCGAAACCATGGTGCTGGTCGGGGCCGCAGAAATGCATCTTGCCGGTGAGCGCGGTGCGATAGCCGGCTCGGCGCAGGTAGTGGGCGAAGGTGGGGGTGTCGGTGGCGAGGTCCGCCGCGTTGTCGTAGGCGCCGATCGCCGATGGCAGCCGCCCGGCCATCATCGTGTAGCGCGACGGCGCGCACAGGGGGCTGTTGCAGTAGGCCGATTCGAAGACGACGCCCCGATCTCCCAGGTCCGTCAAGTGCGGGGCCTTGACCACGGAATTGCCGTACAGCGCCAAGGCGGATGCCGCCATCTGGTCGGCCATGATGAAGAGGATGTTGGGTCTGGCGTTCAATGCTTTTGGTCCACTCCTGACTGAGGCCCGAGGGCACCATCGATCGCATCGGCGTCTGGTCCCGGCTCGGACTCGACCGGTCAACCGCCCCTGTTGGCGTGAGCCCCTCTTCGCCGAGGCGAACTCGCCTGGCACTGCAACCGACGTGGCTCTGGCAGTGTTCGGTTATTCACCCAGGAGGGTAGAATGCTCTTTTTTAATTGGCTGGTCAATAAACAACTCGCAGCAAGCGGAAGCTTGCTGCCAGGTGCCGAGGTGAAGTCTTTGGACCATCAGCGAAAAGTGCGTTAGCTTCAACTCCGGACCGGGCTGACGAGGAGGCCGACTCGCAACCCTCGGCAGCGGCCGCTGATCAGATGGGAGATTTCACCCAGCCACCGGCCGCGCGCTGTCGCGCAGCTAACAAACGCGATCCAGCTGTAGGAGCCATGTCAGTGGCGATGGCGCGCCCAGCGCGCCGGCCTTTTCGGGGCCAGAACAGGGGGCGCTTCGCGCCCTATCGCGACGTGTGTCGCTCCCACAAGGAGGGGCAAGGCGAAAGTCGCGCCCGCCAAATATTTAACCCTAAAACAAGGACCTGTTGGATGTTGGATAGGAGCATTGACGATGCCCAAGCTCGGCATGGCACCGATCAGGCGCAAGCAGCTGATCGAGGCTACTGTCGCCTCCATCAGCGAAGACGGATTCAGCAATGTCACGGTGTCTCGAATCAGCCGCCGTGCCGGGGTATCTGGAGGGATCATTCACCATTACTTCGGTGGCAAGAACGAGCTGTTGGAGGCCACGATGCACGCCCTACTGCGAAACCTGAGGTCGCAGTTGGCGTCGCGGCTGGCCGCCGCCGCGACGCCCCAGGAGCGCGTCGCGGCGATCATCCGCTGCAATTTCGAGAGCGGGCAGTTCACGCCCCGAATCGTCAAAGCCTGGTTGGCTTTCTGGTCGCAGGCCCCTTACGTAAAGGGTTTGGCCCGACTGGAGCGGATCAATGCCAGCCGGCTCCAGTCCAATTTGCGTCATGCCCTAAGACCGCTGCTGCCCGCCGAGGAAGTCGAATCAACGGCAATGGCCCTAGCAGCCCTGATAGACGGACTGTCCGTGCGAAGTGCCCTGAGCGGCGGGACCCTGAACGCGGAAGCAGCCTGCCAGATCGTCCTCGACCACGCCGAACGTCTGCTGGGAGCTGGCGCCGTATCGAGCTCGGGCATTGCCAGCTGAAAGCATCGTCTTCGAGCAATCGATCAGAGGACATGGGTCACTGATGCCGTGCTTGCGCTTGGTAAGACCGAGTCGACGTAGCATGGCCAGGCTTTTCCCGGTGGGATGGCGGAACACGCTGCGCTGATCTGCCCTACTCGTGTTTACCGGTTAGAGGTGTATTGCTGATTGGACGAACTCCGCCAAGTTGGCTGAGGACCAAGACTAGACATGAACAAAACACGCAAGCGCTACGAGGACCTTCGCAGCTACCGCTGGTACGGCGTGCAGAACCTGCGCGCCTTCGTTCACCGATCCCGCACCAAGCAGATGGGCTTCGCCACTGAGGACTATCAGGGCAAGCCGGTAATCGGGATCTTGAATTCCTGGTCGGACATGAATTCCTGCCATAGCCACTTCCCCCAGCGGGTGGAGGAGATCAAGCGCGGTGTCTGGCAGGCGGGCGGCTTCCCGGTGGTGCTGCCGGCCATGAGCCTGGGCGAGCCCTTCGTCAAGCCCACTACCATGCTCTATCGCAACCTGCTCGCCATGGAGGCGGAGGAGCTCTTGCGCAGCCACCCAGTGGACGGGGCGGTGCTCATGGGCGGCTGCGACAAGACTACACCTGGCCTGCTCATGGGGGCAATTTCCATGACCATCCCCGCCATCTACTTCCCCGCCGGCCCCATGCTGCGGGGCAATCTGCAGGGCAAGGTGCTGGGCAGCGGCTCCGATGTGTGGAAGTACTGGGCCGAGAAACGGGCCGGCCGCCTGGACGAACAGACCTGGGCGGATCTGGAGGACGGCATCGCCCGCTCCCCCGGCACCTGCATGACCATGGGAACCGCCGCCACCATGATGTCACTGGCCGAGACCTTGGGCTTCGTGCTGCCCGGCGGCTCGTCCATTCCGGCCCCCGACTCCAACCACTCCCGGCTTGCCTCCCTCTCGGGGCTGGGCGTCGCATCGTGGAGATGGTGTGCGAGAATCTGAAACCCTCGGATCTGCTCACCGAGGCCGCCTTGGAGAACGCCATTACCGTGGACATGGCCTTGAGTGGCTCCACCAACTCCATCGTACACCTAGTGGCCATGGCCCGCCGCGCCGGGCTCAAGCTGGACCTGGAGAAGTTCGACGAGATCAGCCAGCGGGTGCCGGTGATCGCGGACATCCGCCCCGCCGGCGCCTATCTCATGGAGGACTTCTACTATGCCGGTGGGCTCCGCGGCCTGATGCACCGGCTGCGCGATTACCTGCACTTGGTGTGTCCCACCGTGAATGGCCGGACCCTGGGCGAGAATCTCGAGGGTGCAGACGTCTACAACGACGCCGTGATCCGACCCTTGGACAACCCGGTCTGGGCCAGCGGTGGCCTGGCCGTGCTGCGGGGCAACCTGGCCCCCCGCGGCGCCGTGATCAAGCCGGCAGCCGCCGAGGCCCGCCTGCTGCAGCACAAAGGCCCCGCCGTGGTGTTCAAGGGCTACAACGACATGGAAAAGCGCATCGACGACCCGGCGCTGGAGGTCACCCCGGATAGCGTGCTGGTGCTGCAAGACGCCGGGCCCGTGGGCGGTCCAGGAATGCCGGAATGGGGGCAGCTACCGATCCCCAAGAAGATCCTGGAGCAAGGGGTGCGGGACATGGTGCGGATCTCCGATGCCCGCATGTCCGGAACCAGCTATGTCGCCTGCGTGCTGCACGTGGCGCCGGAAAGCCACATCGGCGGCCCATTGGCTCTGGTGCGCGACGGCGGCATCATCGAGCTCGACGTGGCCAAGCGCCGACTTCACCTTCACGTGAGCGACGACGAATTGGCCCAGCGCAAAGCCCAATGGAAGGCCCCAGCCCCTCATTACGGCCGCGGCTTCGGCTGGCTGAATGCCCAACACATGACCCAGGCGGATGATGGCTGTGACCTGGATTTCCTGGAAACCAGCGCCGGCGCGCCGGTGCCGGAGCCGGAGATCCATTGATGCGCAGTCACGCTGGTTGCGCCTTTTGACGCTCGGCGGACCGCTTTCCCTGGCTCCGACTCGGTCGACGGGCCCGCATCGATCTTGGCGTCTTGGTGTGGCAGAAGCGGCACCCGCCGCGGCCCGTAGTTTCAAATCAAAGGTGGAAATCGCCAACTCCCGCGGTGGAGGACCCATAATGGGATCCCCGGCAACTACATCAGTTCCGGTCGATCAGGCAACGATCTGCTCTTCGCCGGCCCAGCCGATGACCGGATCGAAGGAAATGCCGGCGCCGCACTCACACCCATGATGCGAGTTCTCGTTTCGGCAGAACCGAAGCTCGGCCTGTTACTCTGCTCGCGATACCACCGCCGATCTCCTATCCTCGTGGCGACGAGCCCTGCCGAGCCCCAAAATGCTGAACGTTCACCGGTCCTTTGTTCTGGCGTGGGATATCTGGCTCTGGCCTGACCAAAAGAGCCCGAGCAAAGATTGGTTACGACGCTGGTCGAGTTCCGGCCAAAATCCGGAGGGTTGGCTAAGGATCTCGGCTGAAGGTCATTTTCTCGGTTGGCATCCTTTAACATCCTCGGAGTCCGAGCTCACCAGTGACTTTTGGAAACCGAAGGTCAAGAAGTGTTGGCTCCACTATGACCCGAATCACGGCTATGGAGGTTGGAGAGCGTTTATCGAACTGTCGAATCAGGGCCTCATTGCTCTGCTCGGGCTCCGAGAGCCCGACGCCTTTGACCACCGACTCGACGAGCTCTGCGCCGAAGTTTTCCCGGCGGTCGACAGTGAGCATCACGCTAGCGCCAGTAGCAGCGCAGATGGCCCACCACGCTTTGCATCACTGATCTATGTTCAGCCGGATTGGGGCGACGAGAAGTCGCAAGATCTCGAAGCTGCGGTAAGAGCGATCGACTTTGACTTCGGGCTAAGTCAAAGCCACTATCAACCAAGAATCATTGGAGACGTCCTTCTCGCCGGCGCCCTGGGAGAGCAAAGCACAGCCGAGGCGCTAACGGCGTTCTATTTGCCACACGCCATCCAGAAGGAAACCGGCCCGCTAGCCGGTGCTGCATATCTCAAAGCTAGCGACATCGCCTTACCCGCGGTGGTCGAGGACACATGGCGATATCTTCGGTACTCGGTTATCACCCGCGACCTTTGCCGTCGGACCGACTTGCTCCCGTTGAGATCCAGCTCAATCAGCCAACAGCTCGCCGCAATTGCGGATGCGCCGCTCGAAAAGTACGAGCTCCGGTTCTTGCCGGAACGTGCTCGTGAATGTACCGAACGATCGCAGATTGGCGACAGCTTGCGGTCCATTCAGCACGCAACGGAGGGAAACCTTCTCCACCAGGTGGCGAGAAATCAAGACACGAAATGGTACACGTGGCCGCTGACATTTCAACCGCCACAAGACCAGCAAGTCTCCTATCTGGGAGTGCTCGATGTTCTAGAGTCCATCGTATCCAGCGTCGACAGGACCTGCGCACTAATAGAGGCTGGGATAAAGGATTCGGAGTCTAGAGAGAGACTGCTCGCTGATTTCTATAGAGACTCAACGACCATCGCTGTGACGAAGGCAAATCTTTCCCTACAGAAAGTCATCCGCTTGCTCACAGCAGTGGCGGCCTTCGCTGCCCTGGCTCAACTTGCCGCGCTGTTTCTGTAAGTCGTGACGCTTGTCAGCCGCCATCGATGATGGCGTGGGGAAAGCAGTGGAACGCATCGCCCACTGTGGCCGTGCGAATGAGGCGCCATCGGTAGAGTACAGCGGCACGGGAGCATTACCCGTTTGTCCCAAGGCGTGGCTTGACCCGCCGCATCTAATTGCACCGATCGCTGGACATTTGCCCCCGCTACGGCTAGAGCGCCCCGAGAATGGGGGTCAGAATGGAGAATGGGGGTCAGGTCTTGGAATGGAGAATGGGGGTCAGGTCTTGCACCAACATATGAGAATGTGTCACAGCAAGACCTGGCCCTGTTCTGATGCGGAATCGCTCCCGTATGTGGCTTCTTGGTTGGCCACATACAGCGCGAACTCTAGTGCCTATAGGCAGCGTATCGGCAATATATACTTTCTGTTCGTAAGCTAGAACCATTTTCGAGTTTGTCCGCGCCACCGGTGGGTCGTCGATTGGACGCCCAAACTGTCTCTGTCCGGCATTCCGGCGCTCCAATCCGCCCAACCTCCGGTCGGCTTGCGCGCTTTTCTCAGCGGCGCTGGCCGTCAGGCCAAATGCCCCCGTTGCCGCATGAAGAATGGGGTCCCTGGCGGCATTCCCTGGGAGTCGGCGGCCGGGGTCGGCTACATCCGCTCGAGAAACGGCAGCCTGGCGGTGTCCTTGATCTCCTCCATCACCACATAGGTGTGGGTCTGCAAGACCCCCTGGATGGCGGTGAGCTTTTCGGTGAGCAGGGCCTGGTATTCCGGCATGTCCGCCACCCGCAGCTTCAACAGGTAGTCGAAGCCGCCCGCCACCATATAACACTCCATGACTTCCGGGATCGCCAGCACGGACTCCCGGAAGCGTTCGAACACCTCGGGCCGGGTCCGGTCCAGAGTCAGCTCCACCAGCAGCATCAGCCCCGCTCTCAGCTTGAGCGGGTCCAGCCGGGCCTGATAGCCTTGAATGTAACCCTCGCGCTCCAGGCGTTTCACCCGCTCCAGGCAGGGGGTGGGGCTCAGGTGCACCGTGCGGGCCAGGTCCACGTTGGAGATGCGCCCATCCCCTTGCAGCGTACGCAGAATCTGCCGGTCGATGCGGTCCAGCGGGCGCCCGCTCAGTCGTTCGGAGTTTTTCACTAGACAATCCGCTTTTCGTAGTTGGTAATTTCGCTATTAGGCCAAATTTGGAGCCAAATTCCAGGAAACTATCAATAATATAGATATGGATGACTAGTACCAAGGTCGCCGGGCGCCACCACCGGACCCTCTAACCCTCCAGCGGGGACAGGCCTCCCATGTCGTATTACCGCCCCCAAATTGCCTCCCATCCCCTGTTCCCGGAGATCAACGCCCTGTATCGGGCCGACGAAGCCCAGGTGGTGTCCTGCTTGCTGCGGGAGGCCACCTTGCCCGCGGAGGCGAGGGACCGCATCAGCCAGAAGGCCCGCGAGCTGGTGGCGGAGGTGCGCAAGCAACGCCTTCACGGCAGCGGCATCGACGCCTTCATGCACCAGTACCAGCTCTCTTCCCAGGAGGGCATCGTATTGATGTGCCTGGCGGAGGCCCTGCTGCGTATTCCCGACGACGAGACCATCGACAAGCTGATCGAGGACGAGATCGGCTCCGCCCAGTGGGAGCGCCACCTGGGTAAGAGCGAGTCCCTGTTCGTCAACGCCTCCACCTGGGGGCTGATGATCACCGGTCGGATGATCAGGCTGAAAGATTCCAAGAGCACCATGCAACGGCTGGTGCAGGGCTCCGGTGAGCCGGTGATCCGCCAGGCGGTGCGTCAGGCCATGCGCATTCTGGGGCGCCAGTTCGTCATGGGCCGCAGCATCGCCGAGGCCCTGGATCGCGCCAAGACCGCCGAGGCCAAGGGCTATCGCCATTCCTACGACATGCTGGGGGAGGCTGCCCGCACCGCCGACGACACCGAGCGCTACCTGGTGGCCTACACCCGGGCCATCGTGGCCATTGGCCAGGCCGCCGGCGGGCGGGGCTCAATCGATGCCCCGGGATCTCGGTCAAGCTCTCCGCCCTGCATCCCCGCTACGAGCTGGCCCAGGGCGAGCGGGTCATGAACGAGCTGGTGCAGCGGTTGAAGCAACTGGCCGTGCAGGCCAAGGGCTATGACATCGGCTTTGGATCTGCGATTCGCTCGAGGCGGAGATTTAGGCGTGACGACCTCTGACACCATCCTTTGGACCGTCGTCATCGGCGCGGGCATCGTGGGCGTGGCGACAGCGCTATCGCTGACCCAACGCGGGCGGAGCGTCACGGTCATCGAACGCTTGCCGGGGCCGGCGGAGCTTTGCAGCCGCGCGAATGCCGGCATTCTGGCCGTCGGTCATGCCAAGGCATGGGCGGGGCCGGACGCGATCGGCGCGATCGTGCGCGCCGCGACGGGGTGGGACCCTGCGGTGCGGATCACGCGGCATCTGGATCCCGCGCTCTGGGGTTGGGGGATCGAATTCCTGCGCAATTGCACGCCGGGGGCCCACCGCACCAATATCGACAAACTGAAACGGCTGAGCAAGTTCAGCCGCGACCTGACGGCCGAGACGGAAGCAGAGCTGGGGCTGCCGCCGGAAACGGCGCATAACGGCAGCCTGTACCTGTTTCAGCGGCGGGCGCAGTTCGATGCCTATGTCGCGGCTCTCGGAGACGCGCAGGACGGCGCGCTTGAAGTGCTGGACCGCGACGCGCTCATAGCGCGCGAACCGGTGCTGGCGCGGATGGGCGACCGGCTGGTCGGCGGGGTGTTCTGCCGAATCGACTCGGTCGGCGATTGCCGCCGTTTTGCGACGCGCCTCTGCGAATGGCTCGGTCGGAACAACCGGACGGAGTTGCGCTTCGACACCGCCGTCACCGGCTTTCGCCGCACGGGCCGCCATATCGAAGCGGTCGAAACCGATGCGGGTCCACTGCCTTGCGCCGAGGTTGTTCTAGCAACCGGCGTCGAGACCCCTGACATCTGCCGCCCGCTGGGCTTCGCTCCGCGGATCTACCCGGTGAAGGGCTATTCCGGCACCTGGCGCATTCTGGAGTCCGCCGGTGTCCCGCACTTGCCCCTTATCGACGAGACCGAGCTGGTCGCGGTCGCAAGCTACGGCGACCGCCTGCGCGTTACCGCGATTGCCGAATTCGCCGGCCGCGACCGGAGCCTGCCGGCGGACCGGGTAGCGCTCCTGGACGGATATGTGCGCCGCAACTTCGGCGCGGCGGTGGATCTTGAAACCCCCGAATTTTGGGCGGGCCTACGCCCGTCCACCCCGGCCGGACAGCCCTATCTGGGCCGCGTGCGGCAATTTGAAAACCTGTGGATCAATGCCGGCCACGGCCAACTCGGTTGGACCATGGCGCGCGGATGCGGCGAAATCCTCTCCCAAATGATCACGGGCGAAACTCCGACTCTGACGGCCGTCGCGGCGACGGCGCCATGGCTCGAACCCACTTAAGGAGGCGCGTATGCAGATTCTATCCCCGGAAGAAACCAGGGCGGCCCTGCCCTGGGGCAAGCTGATCGAGGCAATCGACGACGGCTTCAAGGCCTCCGCGATGTGTCCGCTCCGACATCATCACCACATGGGGACGGAGGGCGGGCCAGACGACGTGATTCTTCTGATGCCAGCCTGACGCGACGAGGGCTGGGGAGGGATCAAGGTGGTCAATGTGCATCCGGGAAACTCGGAGAAAGGGCTTCCTGCAGTCTCCTCCACGTATCTGCTGTTTGATCGCGAGACCGGCCAGCATAAGCTGATCCTTGACGGTGGAGAGCTGACGTCGCGGCGCACGGCGGCTGCGTCGGCGCTCGCGGCGAAAAAGCTGGCCAGACCGGACAGCCGCCGCCTGCTCGTGGTGGGGGCGGGACGCGTGGGGTCGAACATTCCTCATGCCTATCTCTCGGCGCTGCCCATCGAGGAGATCGAGGTCTGGGACCGAAATGCGGCGAATGCAGAGCGGCTGGTGGCGGATCTGAAGGCGCAAGGGCTCGCCGCTTCGCAGGCCACGGATCTGCAGGAAGCCGTCGGGCGAGCCGACGTGATTTCCTGCGCCACGCTGGCGCGCGAGCCGATCCTCATGGGCGACTGGCTGAAGCCAGGCCAGCATGTCGATCTGATTGGAAGCTTTACACCGGAGATGCGTGAAGCCGACGACACGGCGATCCGCCGGGCACGGGTGTTCATCGACACCGAACATGCCAAGGTCGAAAGCGGTGACATCAGGCTTCCGCTGGAAGCCGGTGTCATTGGCGAGAGCGACATTCTGGGAACGATGACCGATCTCTGCCGGGGCGCCTGCGCCGCCCGCGGATCCGACGACGAGATCACCCTTTTCAAGGGCGTGGGCATCGCCACCGAGGATCTCAGTGCAGCCATCCTGGCGCTGGAGACGATTGGCGCAGGCTGAGCCGGGACGCTTAATCCACCAATTGCCTATCGGCAAGAACGACAAAATCCGAGTCGGCGCATCGACGATGCGTTTCGGGTGACAAGAGGAGATCGACTATGAGCGAAGTAGCAATGCGCGGTCATGGCGCCGTGAGCGAGTTGCGGGCGCACATCCGCGCCAACTATGCAGCCGACGAGGCAGACGTGCTGCGTGGGCTTGTCGAACGTATCAAGCTGTCGGAGGACGACCGCAGGAAGGTTGCCGCCACCGGCGCAAACTATGTGGAACGCGTGCGCAAGGAAACCTCGCCCACGATGATGGAGGCGTTTCTGGCCGAATACGGGCTCTCGACCGCCGAGGGCGTCGGTCTCATGTGCCTGGCCGAGGCGCTTCTGCGCGTGCCCGACGCGGAGACTATCGACGAGCTTATCCACGACAAGATCGAGCCGTCCGACTGGGGCGCGCATCTGGGCCGGTCCTCGTCACCGCTGGTCAACGCCTCGACCTGGGCGCTGATGCTGACCGGCAAGGTGCTGGAAGGCGATCCCAAGGGCCCGGTGCGGGCGCTGCGCGGCTTGGCGCGCCGGATGGGCGAACCGGTGGTGCGCACCGCGGTCGCCCAGTCGATGAAGATCCTCGGACGCCAGTTCGTGCTCGGCCAGACCATCGAGGAGGGCATGAAGAATGCCCGCGAGCTCGAGAAGCAGGGCTACACCTATTCCTACGACATGCTGGGCGAGGCGGCGCGTACCGACGCCGATGCGGTGCGCTATCACAAGGCCTACGCCAAGGCGATCGCCGTGATCGCGAAGCAGGCCAAGGGCGACGTGCGCTCCAGCCCCGGCATCTCGGTGAAACTTTCGGCGCTGCATCCGCGCTACGAATACACCCACCGCGACACGGTGATGGCCGAGCTCGTGCCGCGCGCGCTGGACTTGGCGCAACAGGCGGCCAAGGCCAATATCGGCTTCAACATCGACGCCGAGGAACAGGACCGGCTGGATTTGTCTCTCGACGTGATCGAGGCGATGCTCTCGGACCCGAGCCTCGCCGGATGGGACGGCTTCGGGATCGTGGTGCAGGTCTACGGGCGCCGTGCCGCGCCGATGATCGAGACGCTCTACGACCTCGCCGAGCGGCTCGACCGCAAGATCATGGTGCGGTTGGTGAAGGGCGCCTACTGGGACACCGAGATCAAGCTGGCGCAGGAGATGGGCGTCGAGACCTTCCCGGTCTTCACCCGCAAGGTCAACACCGATGTCAGCTACATGGCCTGCGCGCAGATGCTGCTCGACCGGCGCGACCGCATCTATCCGCAGTTCGCGACCCACAACGCCCATACCTGCGCCGCCGTCGTCGCCATGGCGGGCGATGACAAGGACAGCTTCGAGTTCCAGCGCCTGCACGGCATGGGCGAGTCGCTGCACCACATCATCAAGCAGACCGAGGGTACGCGGTGCCGTATCTACGCGCCGGTCGGCGCGCACCGTGACCTGCTGGCCTATCTGGTACGCCGTCTGCTGGAGAACGGGGCGAACTCCTCATTCGTGAACCAGGTGGTGGACACCTCGATTCCTTCGAGCGAGATCGCCCGCGACCCGGTAGCCGAGATGCAGCGCCTGGGCGACGCCATCGCCAACCGGTCGATCACCCTGCCCGGCCAGCTCTTCGCGCCCGAGCGGAAGAACTCCCGCGGCTTCCGGATAAACGAACCCGCGTCGATCCTGCCCCTGCTGGCGGCGCGCGAGGATTTCGCCGACAAGACCTGGACCGCCGGGCCGATGCTTGCCGGAAGCCCGGCGCCGCAGGGGCCGGCCCGCGATGCCGTGTCTCCTGCCGACAGCTCGCGCGTGGTCGGCAAGGTGTATGAGGCGACTCCCTCCGAGGTGTCGGCCGCGCTCGACGCCGCGCACGACGGTTTCCGCGACTGGTCGGCGCGCCCGGTGGCCGAGCGGGCCGACGTGCTGCGCCGGATCGCCGATCTCTACGAGGAAGACGTCGCAGAGTTAACCGTCATCGCCACGCGCGAAGCCGGCAAGATGATTCTCGACGGCATCTCCGAAGTGCGCGAGGCGGTGGATTTCCTGCGCTACTACGCCAACGAGGCCGAACGGCTCGAGAGCGAGGATCCCGGATCAGCCCGCGGCATCTTCGTCTGCATCAGCCCGTGGAACTTCCCGCTCGCCATCTTCACCGGCCAGATTGCGGCGGCGCTGGCGGCTGGCAACGCGGTTCTTGCCAAGCCCGCCGAGCAGACGCCACTGATCGCCGCCCGTGCCGTCGAACTGATGCGCGAGGCCGGCCTGCCGGAGGCGGCGCTGCAATTGCGGCCCGGCGACGGGCCGACGGTGGGCGGGCCACTGACCAGTGATCCGCGGATCGCGGGCGTATGCTTCACCGGCTCGACGCAGGTGGCGCAGATCATCCACAAGGCCCTGGCGCAGAATGCGGGCCCGGATGCGGTGCTGATCGCCGAGACCGGCGGGCTCAATGCAATGATCGTGGACTCGACCGCGCTGACCGAGCAGGCGGTGCGCGACATCCTGGTCTCGTCCTTCCAATCGGCCGGCCAGCGCTGTTCGGCGCTCAGAATGCTCTATGTCCAGGAAGAGGCGCGAGATCGGCTGATCAAGATGCTCGAAGGCGCGATGGACGCGCTCGTCATCGGCGATCCCTGGAACACCGACACCGACGTCTCGCCGGTCATCGACGCCGAGGCCGAGGCCGACATCGGCGCCTATGTCACGGCGCAGGAAAAGGCCGGCAAGGTGCTGAAGAAGCTACCCGCGCCGGACGGCGGCACCTTCGTCAGCCCGGCCGTGGTCAAGGTCGGGGGCATCGCCGATCTCGAGCGCGAGATCTTCGGCCCGGTTCTGCATGTGGCCACGTTCAAGGTGCGGGACATCGACAAGGTCGTCGACACGATCAACGCAAAGGGTTACGGGCTGACCTTCGGCCTGCATACCCGGATCGACGACCGCGTGCAGCAGATCGTCGAACGTGTACATGCCGGCAATATCTACGTCAACCGCAACCAGATCGGCGCCATCGTCGGCTCCCAGCCTTTCGGGGGCGAGGGCCTCTCGGGCACCGGGCCCAAGGCCGGAGGCCCGCTCTACCTCACCCGGTTCCGCCGGACCGCCGCCGCAGAAAGCCACGACGCGCCCCGGGGCGACGCAGTGAAACTCGGGGATCTCCAGTCGGCCATCGACGGGCTGGACGCGCGCAACTGGGCGGCGCGACCCGATCGGGTCGAGGTGCTGCGCAAGGCGCTGAGCGGCAAGGGCGGCGTGATCCGCAAGGCGCTCTCCGAGACTGCGGCCTTGGACATGACGCCGCAGACGCTTCCGGGGCCGACGGGCGAAAGCAACCGGCTGGCGCTTTATCCGAAGGGCTTGGTACTTTGCCTCGGGCCGACGCCCGACATCGCCGTTGCCCAAGCGGCGCAGGCGCTCGGCGCGGGCTGTCCGGCGGTGCTTATCACTCCAGGCGCCGCGAAGGCCGCGCAGCCGCTGATAGATGCCGGGGCGCCCGTCGCCGCGCTCGACGGCACCGTCGCGGCCGAGACGCTGACCGCGGTCAGGGGCATCGCTGCCGTGGCCGCTTCCGGCGCCAGCGACTGGACCCGCGATCTGCGCATCGCGCTCGCCAAGCGCGACGGCCCCATCGTGCTGCTCGAGACCCAAACCATCTCGCCGGAACGCTACGTGGTGGAACGCCATCTCTGCATCGACACCACCGCCGCGGGCGGCAACGCCAGCCTGCTTGCGACTGCCGAATAGTAGACTCGCCGGCCCTCTCGGGCCGGCTCTGTCAATTTATCGATACCATCAACAAGCGAGGAAACGATAACAATGGACAGCGATCACGCGCCCAAACCCACCCTGCTCATGGCGATCCTGCCGATCGTCCTGACCATCTCCCTGCTGATGTTGCAGCTGTTCGTGTTCGATGACTTCACGCCCCACATTCCCCTGGTGCTGGGCATCATGATCGTCGGCGCACTGGGCTGGTGGCAGGGCTATCGCTGGTCGCACATGGAAGCCGGCCTCTACAAGGTGGTCAGCGTCGGCCTGCCCTCGCTGGCCATCCTGATGACGGTCGGCATGATCATCGGGGTGTGGATTCTGAGCGGCACCGTGCCGCTGCTGATCTACTACGGTCTGGCGATTCTCAGCCCCGGCATCTTTCTGTTCGCCAGCTGCCTGGTCTGCGCCATCATCTCGCTGGCCACCGGCACCTCCTGGGGCACGGTCGGCACCGTGGGTCTGGCGCTGGTGGGTATCGGCGAGGGGCTTGGCATTCCGCTGTATCTGACCGCCGGCGCGGTAGTCTCCGGCGCCTTCTTCGGCGACAAGATGTCGCCGCTGTCCGATACCACCAACCTGGCCCCAGCGGTCTGCGGCACCGATCTGTGGAGCCATATCCGGGGCATGATGGCCACCGCCGGACCGGCCATGCTGGTGGCCCTGGCCCTCTACGCCTGGATCGGCATGGGCTACGCCACCGACGCCGTCATGCAGAGCGAGAGCGTGGCCCAGATCAACGCCACCCTGCAAGAGACCTTCGCGCTCACCTTCTGGCTGCTGATTCCGCCGATCGTGGTGGTAGTCCTCGCGGTCAAGCGCTTTCCCGCCCTGCCGTCGATCTTCTCCGGCGTGGTGCTGGGCGGCATCCTGGCGGTGCTCGTGCAGGGCGTGTCGATCCACGACGTGTTCAACGCCATGCAGAACGGCTACAGCAGCGATACCGGCATCGAGGCGGTCGACCGGCTGCTCAGCAAGGGCGGCATCCAGTCGATGACCTGGGTCATCACCCTGGTGCTGATCGCCCTGGGCTTCGGCGGCATGCTGGAGCGAACCCGCTGTCTGGAAGTGGTGCTGGAGAGCATTCTCAAGGTCGCCAAGAGCCGTTTCGCTCTGGTCGCCGCCAGCACCGGTTCGGCCATCGGCACCAACGCGGTCACCGGCGATGTGTACCTGTCGGTTGCCCTGCCGGGGCGGATGTTCGCCCCCGCCTATCGCGGACGCGGCCTGTCGACCACCGTTCTGTCACGCTCGGTGGAAGACGGCGGCACCCTGATCTCGCCGCTGATTCCCTGGAACGTGGGTGGTGCCTTCGTGGCCGGCACCCTGGGTGTCGAGACCCTGGCCTATGCGCCGGTGGCCTTCGCCTGCTGGCTGTCGATGCTGTTCGGCCTGCTGTGGGCCGCCACCGGCTGGTTCGTGCCCGCGGCCAGCGACGAAGAACGCCAGCGTTGGAAGGATCTGGGTGAAGCGGTGCTGGACGAGAACGACACATCCGCCATGCTGCCGGACGATCTGTCACCCACCAAAGCCAACGCCTGAGGGGTAAGCCTCATGTTCAAGAATCTGCTCGTCCCCGTCGACCTGGCCCACGAGAGCTCCTGGCGCAAGGTGCTGCCGCTGGCCATCGACCAGGCCCGCCATTACGACGCCACGCTGCACGTGATGACGGTCATCGATCTCAATCTCGACATCACCGCCGTAACGCTGCCCGAGGGCTTCAACGACAAGTACCGTCAGGCGACCGAAAAGCGCCTGACCGATCTGGTCAAGCAACACGTGCCGGGCGATATCCAGGTCAAGTACCTGATCCGCGAGGGCCGCATCTATCAGGAGATCCTGAAAGTCGCGGACGAGATCCCGGCCGATCTGATCATCCTGGCCTCGCTCCGCCCGTCGCTCAAGGACTATCTGCTGGGCGCCAACGCCGCCCGGGTGGTCCGCCACGGCGTTTGCTCGGTGCTGGTGATACGCGAATAACCCGAACGGAGGATAAAACTGTCATGCAAAATCCGAAATGCACTGCGGTGCGGTTGTTGCTCGTTGCCGCCCTCGTCCCGCTCGTCAGCACGGTGGTCCGGGCTCACGGCGACCTCACCGTGACCTCATGGGGCGGTGCCTACACGCGCAGCCAGATGCTGGCCTATGTGATCCCCTACGAAGCCGAGACCGGCCTGACCATCGACATGGCCACCTACAACGGCGAACTGGCCGATGTCCGTGCCCAGGTCGCGGCCTACAACGTGACCTGGGACGTGGTGGACATGGAACTCGGCGATGCCATCCGCGGCTGCGAGGAGGGGCTGCTGGAGAAGATCGATCACTCCGTGCTGCCGCCCGCCCCCGATGGCACCCCGGCGGAAGAGGACTTTCTGCCCGGCATGCTCACCGAATGCGCCGTCGGCCAGGTGATCTGGTCCACGGTGGTGGCCTACGACCCCGGCCGGTTCGACGACAATTCACCCACGGCGCTGGCCGATTTCTTCGACCTGAGTCAGTATCCCGGCAAGCGCGGCATGCGTCGCACCCCCAGGGTCAACCTGGAATGGGCGTTGCTGGCCGACGGCGTCTCGCCGGATCAGGTCTACGAAGTGCTGGGCACCGATGAGGGCCTGCAACGCGCCTTCGAGAAGCTCGACACCATCAAGCAGGACATCGTCTGGTGGGAAGCCGCCGATGCCCCCGCCCGACTGCTGGCCGATGGCGAGGTGGCCATGAGTTCGGTGTTCAACGGTCGCATCTACGCCGCGATCGAGGATCAGGATCACGATTTCGGCGTGATCTGGGACGGTCAGGGCTGGGACTACGATATGTGGGTGATCCCCAAGCGCATGCCCAAGACCGCCGATATGGACGCGGCCATGGCGTTCATCACCTTCGCCACCGACACCCGGCGCCTGGCCGATCAGGCCCGCTACATCTCCTACGGCCCGGCCCGTCAGTCCTCGCTGGCCCTGCTCGACGAAGCGATCAAAGCGCACCTGCCGACCGCGCCCGCCAACGCCGAAGGCGCCCTGCGCATCGACGCCGAATGGTGGGCGCGTAATCAGGAGCGGATGGAGCGTCAGTTCGAACACTGGCTGGCGCGCAAGGAACCCTTCCAGCTCTGGCGGGAGCGCTGAGCGGTTGCGAAGCATAGGGTCTGAACCAAATGAAAAAAACCACTAATCGAAAATGCGGTGCACCGCATTTTCGATTTAGAACTGAGCCGCGTGCGCGGCGGAAACCGTCACCTGACCGAGTAAGCAACCGAAAGCGTGGTTGCCTTCGACCACTCGCCGCGATGCTGGTACCGACGCCGAGGTTTCCCGAGCCTCGCCTCCAATCCCCCGTTTGCCATCCTTGGGGAGGTCGTGATCTGACCTCGGTCGTCGGAATCGGGGGTTCGAACTCCCTTTCCCCCTCGGCTATCCGTTGACGTAAGCGCCGACGCTCTCGCAGCGCTCGGCGTGAGGTGTTTGGTCCCATCCGCTTTGGGAGAAAGCCGTCATGACACCCCTACGTCAACGCATGATCCATGATCTCACTGTCCGCGGTCTGGCCGAGAACACTAAGAGGTCCTACCTGCAGGCGGTGACCGGTCTAGTCCGCCGGCACCGGCGCAGCCCCGATCAGCTTTCGGCCCAGGAGGTTCAGTGCTACCTGGTGTGGCTGCATCAGGAGCGGGGGCTGAGCTGGAAGAGCTGCAACACGGTGCGTCATGGCCTGCGGTTTTTCTACCGCATCACGCTCGGCTGGCCCGAGCCACACTTCTACCTCCCGGGCGCCAAAGAGCCCTCCAAGCTGCCCGAGGTGCTGAGCCACGACGAGTTGGTGCGTCTTTTCACCGTCACCACCAATCGCAAGCACCGGGTGCTCCTGATGACCACCTATGCCGCCGGACTTCGCGCCAGCGAGGTCACGCGGTTGAAGGTCACCGACATCGACAGCCAGCGCATGTGTATCCGCGTCGAGCAGGGCAAGGGCGCCAAAGATCGCTACGTGCCGCTCTCGCCCCGCCTCTTGGTGCAGCTGCGTGAGTACTGGCGCCGCTCTCGCCCACCGCTCTGGCTTTTCCCCGGTCAGCCCCATGACCGGCCGATGAGCCGTCACGGCGCCTCGGATATCTACCATCGCGCCAAAGCCAAGGCCGCTATCACCAAGCGCGGCGGCATCCACACCCTGAGGCACTGCTTTGCCACCCATTTGCTGGAGGCGGGTACCGAGCCCCCGATTCTGCAGCGCCTGTTGGGCCATGACAGCATTCGCTCGACCATGCGCTACCTGCATATTGCCCAGGGCCAGACCGCCGCCACCACCTCGCCGCTCGAGTTGCTGGAGTTTCCTGCGTCTCGCAAACGCTGAGCGATGGTCTGTCCGGCCCACTCGGCGCCGAGCCCACGCCCGGCGCTGGAGGTGGCCAACGTCGTGCGCGCCTGTGAGGAGGCGTACCGCGCCACCCATCGACTCTCGGTTCAGCAATCGCGGGTGCTGCAGGCAATCGCCCAATGCCGGACCGCCGCCTTGGGCGGCCACGCCGCGCGCTGCGATCACTGCGGGCTGCTCTCCATCAGCTATCGCTCGTGCGGCAATCGGCATTGCCCGAAATGCCAGACTCTGGCCAGGCAACGCTGGCTCGAGCGCCAGTGCGCCGATCTCCTGGATATCGATTACTGGCATCTGGTCTTCACCCTGCCCCATGGGCTGAACGCCCTGGCCCAGGGCAACCCGGCGGTGATCTACACCCTGCTATTTCGCGCCGCCGCAGACACTCTGCTGGCTTTTGGTCGCAACCCACGCTGGCTCGGGGGCACGCTCGGCATCAC
>CAZLYT010000027.1:0-11183 GCA_964563515.1 uncultured Candidatus Competibacteraceae bacterium
GCTCGGTACGTCGAGACCTGGGGCATACCTCAGGTGCCGGTCGATGCCGTCGTGCAGCAACCGTCTGGCGGATGGGCGTACTGGCGCCGGCGCCGCCACGATGACGACGAGGATCTGCGCGATGTGGCCCAGGAGGCCATCCAGGAGGCCGCTGCTGCGCTGGCGGCTGCCGAGAGGGCCGAGACTGAGGCTGCAGCCCGGAGGGCCCGGATACGGGCTCAAAACGCTGAGTGGCGCTTCTACCAGGTGCTCGCGGAGCGGTTTTACCGGGAGGAGCTGGAAAGGATTTGGGCGGAAGAAGTCAGGCGGTACAGATTTGAGCGCAGGAGAAAGGCAGTCGCGCTTCTCCTGCTGAGCTGAGGCGCGCTAGGGCGCATTGCCTAGTAAGGACTGCCGGGATGGCAGCCCATTCCTGAAAAAGGAGCAGTTTGTGGAGCAAGTTGCTGAAGTGGTAAACCCGCAGCCGGGCGGTGAGTCTCCCGCCCCGGCCGCGCCCGCGGCGCCGTCGGTGGACACATCAGCGCAGCCCGAGATCAAGCAGCCGGAAGGCGAGGGCACCGGAAAAGAGCAGGAGCAAGTCGAGACACCGCAAAAGCGTGAATCCCGCCGACAGCGCCAGCTTAGCCGCGAGCGCGAGCGCAGGATCACCGCTGAAACGGAGCTACGGCTTTTGCGGGAGCAGCAGGGTAGGTCACAGCCGGTCAAGCAGACGCCATCGGACGACCCCGAAGCGCCACGCCGCGATCAGTTCGACTCCTACGAGGACTACATCCGAGCGGATGCCCGCCACGAAGCGCGCAAAGAGGCGCGCGAGGCGGCCCGCAAGGAACACGAGGCCCTCAAGAAGTCAAGCGATGACGAGCGCGTGAATGGGGAACGCGAGAAGGTGCTGAAGGCATGGAACTCGCAGATCGAAAAAGCCCGTGATGACGTGGAGGACTTCGATGAAGTCACCTCCGAATCCGAGGCGCCGATCACGCAGGCCATGTCTGAGGCCATCCTCGAATCCGACAGTGGCGCGCTGATCGCCTATCACCTTGCCAAGAATCCCGCAGAAGCCGAGCGCATCTCGAAGTTGCCACGCTCAAGGCAGGCGGTTGAGATCGTGAAGCTTGAAGAAAAGCTCGCGCAGCCAGCCCGCAGAACTACAAAAGCGCCGGACCCCATAACGCCAGTCGGCGGCAAGGTGGAGGTGTCGAAAGACCCCGCCAAGATGTCGCAGGCCGAATACAACGCATGGCGCAATAAGGGCGGCAAGTAGCAAACACATAGGACCGCTGGGAAGCGGCCCAATCCTGAAAAAGGAGCAGTACCTTGGCAAACGTAAATTTAACGATCGACATGATCACGAAGGAGGCCATGAAGATCGCGCACGAAGTTGCGACCTTTATCGGCACCGTCGATACGCAGTACGACGATTCCTTCGGCAAGAGCGGCGCGAAGATCGGCAACACGCTTCGCGTGCGCAAGCCCAACCAGTACGAAGTCACCACCGGACGAGCCATCCAGGTGCAGGACCAGGCCGAGGAGAAAGCCGACCTCGTGATGGCGACGCAAAAGCACGTGGCGATGCGCTTCAACTCGGCGGAGCTTTTCACCGACATTGACGACTTCAGCCGGCGCCATATCCGCCCGGCCGTTTCGGCGCTGATTTCGGATGTCGAGTCGGATGTCCTGCAGAGCGTCACCAAGCTGGTGCCGAACGTGGTGGGTACTGCGAACACCGCGATTACCACGCTTGCCGTTCCTGGTCTTGCCCGCGCACGCCTGAATCAGGCGCTCGCCCCGAAAGGGGATGGCCGTTCGATCCAGATGGATTCGGTGACGATGGCCTCGCTGGTTACCGGCCTGTCCGCCCTCTTTCACGAGGACAAGCAGATCAAGCGCCAGTACCGGGAAGGCATGGTCGGGCGTACCGCGATGGCCGACTACTACGAGAACGAGCGCGTGTGGACCATGGCGAACATCGCGGACGTAGCCGCGGCGCTGAATAGCTACACGGTCGTCCAGGGCGATGCCGATCTCACGGTCGGGTCGTTCGCCACGCCGAACGCTGGCATGGTGTTCACCATCGCAGGCGTTTACGACTGCCACCCGGAGACGAAGGCGCCATATCCGCACCTTAAGCAGTTCGTGGTGCTGGAGGGCTCAACCGCGACGAATCTTCTTATCTCCCCGACGATTTATCTCACGGGGCCGAAGAAGAACGTGGTGAACGCAACCGGCGGCTTGGCAGCGCCGACCACCACGGCGGTGCTGACCTTCGTGGGCGATGTCTCGAGCTCGTATGTGCAGTCGCTCATGTATCACAAGGATGCGTTTGCTTTCGTGACGGGCGATCTTCCGCTTATGGCGGGAGCCGACCGCTGCGTGCGCCAGACGCATGAAGGGCTCAGCCTGCGTGTCTGGACCGACTCGGACATCAAGAGCGACGAGCAACTGACTCGTATCGACGTCCTGTACGGCTACGCGGCGCTCCGGCCCGAGTGGGCCGCGCGGATGATCGGTGCGAAGAACGCTTAACGGTAAGGAGAAATTGCAATGCCTGAATACGAGAACCTCACGCAAAACAGCCCGGACGGTGCGCAGCTTGGCTCCGGTGCTGACGAGAAGGTTGCCTTTTACGGCGCCGTCCCGGTGGTACAGCGCGCGAACGCCTTTCAAGCCACCTCGGTCCTGTCGGTTTCCTCCAACGTCACCGTCGCAGCGAGTCTCACGGCGTGGATTCTGGAAGTAACCAACACGCTGGTGGGTCTTGGCATTTGGAAAGGTTCGGCTTAATGCAATCGACGGACGCGGTTCTGGACTGCCCTCCCGTGGTTTCGGGACCGCGTTCCGTCCTCATTGCTGGAAGCGGTCCAGGACCTTCGGAGGAATGGGAAAAGCAGGGCTACACGGTGGTGCGGCTGGACATTGAGCCGAGAAACAAGCCAGACATTGTGGCGAGCATGACGTGCATGGGAGACATCGGCCCCTATGACGTGGTGTTATGCAGTCATGCACTTGAGCATCTATACCCGCACGAAGTGTCTCAGGCGTTGAGCGAGTTTCATCGAGTGCTCAAGCCCGCAGGCGTGGTGATGATCACTGTGCCGGACCTGGAGGACGTAAGGCCGACAGAGGATGTGTTGATGGAGTATTCCGGCTGGAAAATAACCGGGTTGCATCTTTATTACGGTGACCCTGCTCAGATCGCCCAATTTCCGCACATGGCGCATCACTGTGGATTTGTGAAGGAAACGCTTAGAGGTGCGTTGCATGCGGCTGGGTTCACGAATGTCATAGCCGGAAGATTGGCGCAGTTCAACCTAATGGGAACGGGAGTCAAGGCGTGAAAAAGAAAGTTGTTTTTTGCACCCCATCACTCGCGGGCCCCACGGCGCCCTACATCAAGGCGCTGGAGGATTCAATTCCGCTCATCGTCGCGGCCGGATGGGATGAGGGTTACGTGCAGCAGATTTCTTGCCCGTACATCTCGGCGGCTAGAGCGAGCATGCTGCGCACCGCCCTGGACGCGAAAGCCGATGTGATCGTGTTTCTGGACTACGACGTGTCCTGGGACCCGAAGGACTTGCTGACGCTCATCGAAACCGATGGCGATGTTGTGGCCGGCACCTATCGCCCTAAGATTGACGACGAGAATTACATGGGTACGCTTGAAACGCATGCCGACAATAAGCCGGTGGTGCGCTCCTCCGATGGCGCCCTGGCCGCGAAACTCATTCCGGCAGGGTTCCTCAAGATCACGAAAGAGGCGGTCGATTGCTTCATGCTGGCCTATCCAGAGTTGTGCTACGGGCCGCAGTACCACCTTTCGGTCGATCTGTTTAATCACGGGGTACACAACCGCATCTGGTGGGGCGAGGACTATTCCTTCGCCCGTCGCTGGAAAGAAAAATGCGGTGACATTTGGACCGTGCCCAATCTGAATATCGACCATCACGCGAAGGACAAGGTTTACAAGGGAAACCTTCACAACTTTCTGCGGCGTCAAGCCGGGGGCGACTTGGCCCTAAAGGTCGCATAAGTGATAACCGCCAACACCATTATCGAGCGTGCGATGCGCCTGATTCAGGTGCTCACGCCGGACGCCAATCCCACGGCGCAGGAACTGCTCGACGGGCTCTACGCGCTCAATTCCATGCTGGATGCGTGGTCGATCGATCGCCTGCTCGTGTATCAGGTGGTGAATACCGCGCGCGCGTGGCCCGCCAGCGTCGGCTCGCGCACCATTGGCGTGGGCGGCGACTACAACGTCACGCGGCCATCGAAAGTCGATCCACGGGGCAATTTCTTCCGTGATGCTGACGGCATCGATACGGGCGTTACGGTGATCGAGCGTCAGATCTTCGATGACTTCCTAGACAAAACCTCTGGCGGAACTCCTGAGTGGCTCGCCGTCGATACTGGCTTTCCGCTCATGACGCTGTACGCCTACCCGGTGCCCTCGGCGGCGCTGACGCTGCACCTCAATACCTGGGTGAGGCTGCAGGAGTTCGCATCTGGCGTCGATCAATTGAGCTTGCCGGCGGGCTATCAGACGGCGATCGAGTACGGGCTCGCGCTCGAGATCGCTCCCGAATTCGGCTCTGCGGCAATGACGGCTGCCGAGCGTATTGCCAAGCTGGCAGCGCTCAAGAAGTCGTCCATCAAGGGCATCAACATGCCGAGCATGGTAGCGAGGATCGATTACCCGGGCAGCGGGCGAAACGCGGATATCCACAGCGACCAGTGAGACTCGACAACTTCTTCGGCATCGGCACACAGTCCAAATCGAGGGCGGTCACGCCTGCGACGCTGGTTAATGTTTTTGTGGAGCCGCGTCCGGCTGGGGAGCGCTCGCAGATCGTTGCCTACGGCATCCCCGGGCTTGACCTATTCTCCAATGCCGGGGCGACGCCTTGGCGAGGCATGCTGGTGGTGGAAACCACGTCGTTCTTCTACGGCGTGCATCGCGGCGTGTTCTACCAGGTCGACAACAACGGCACGCGCACGTCCAAGGGAGCGCTCAATACCTCGAGCGGCCGGGTGAGCATGGCGCATAACGGCACCGATGTTCTGGTGGTCGATGGCACGAATGGCTGGATCTACAACATCGCGGGCGACACGTTCACCCAGGTAACGGCCGCTGGCTTCCCGGTGGGCGCCAAGTCTGCGGCATGGCTCGATCAACTGTTCATTGTGGAGAACGGCGTTGTCTTTGCCACGAGTCCAGACGGGCTAGCCTGGGATGCTACCGAGCAGGGCGTTCCAGAATCCTCGCCGGATGGCATCGAAACGATCATTGCCGATCATGGCGAGCTCACGGTGCTGGGGGTGCTCTCGACCGAATTCTGGACCGCGAGCGGCGCTGGAGATTTCGCCTTTGCTCCGCTCAAGTCGGCAACCGCTGAATGGGGCCTGGTGGCAACCGCCAGCTTGTGCAAGGCGAATGACTCGCTGACCTACCTTGCCAAGAATAGCGACGGCCAGGCGAGCGTGGTGCGGCTCCGCGGGCATGCGCCTGAAGTGATCAGCACGCCGGATATCGATCACATCCTGAACAGCTTCAGCACGCTCGCTGATGCGACGGCGCTTGCCTACAAGGTAGGCGGGCATCCGTTCTATCAGCTCAATGCGCCCACCGGGGATATGTCGTTCCTTTTCGATGCCTTTGCAAATCGCTGGACGCGCGTCAAGTCCTACGGCATGGGGCGTCACCGCGGTGAGATGGCGATCCAGTACCTCGGGCGCACCATCATTGCGGACGAGGATACGGGGGCGCTATACACGCTCAACCCTGACAGCTTCACCGAGAACGGCAATGCCATCGAATCGGAGTTGATCTCCGACGTGGTGCGCCTGCCTGATGGCGAGCGCTTTCCGGTTGACTGCCTGCGACTGGACATGGAAACCGGCGTCGGCATCCTGAGCGGGCAGGGCTCCGATCCGCAAGTCATGCTGCAGGTATCGCGTGACGGCGGCGCTACGTGGGGCGCGGAGATGTGGCGTTCCGTAGGGAAGCTTGGCAAATACGGCAGGCGCGTGGAGTGGCGCCGGCTGGGCACCGCGGATGCATGGGCGTTCAAGACTCGATTCACGGATCCGGTCAAGCGCGTTTTCGTGTCGGCCTCGATTAACCCGAGCGACTGATGGCTGATCTCATCGAATCCCCACCAACCCGCAGCCCCGTAGATGACGACGGCCGGGTATCGCGCGCGTGGGAGCCATGGTTCATGAAGGCGTACACGATCCTTTTTGCCGTTGGGCAATCTGGAATAACCGCTGACCGGCCGACGCGGGGCTTGTGGGTCGGGAGGACATTTTTCGACGCGACCATTGGGCAGCCGATTTGGTGGGACGGAACTCAATGGATCGATGCTGCGGGGGTGGCTGCATGAAGCTGATCCCGCACAACGAGGCGATGGTGGTATGGCCGCAATGCGCGGGGCGCATAGGGCAAGCGCTTCGGCATACGACGAATCCAGATGTAGAGGTGGTGAGGAAGTGGATTGAAGAAGGTAAAGCAGATTTGTGGCATGGCGACAGCGCTTCTGCGGTTACCTACTTTCTGGATGGTCCGCATCGTGTGTTGAACATCATTGCGGTTGGTGGGGAACACAAGGAAGCGTGGCTGGAAGAAGCGGTGAATGCCTGGGTGGACTTTGCCAGGGAATATGAATGCTCCTCCGTGATCGCTTCAGGGCGGCCGGGGTGGAGCAGGGATTTTAGGAAACACGGTTTCAAGGTAACGCACATCACTGGAATGCGAGAGGTCTGATATGCCACCAGCAGCAATCATGGGCGGGGCGATGGTCGGGAGCGCGCTGATTAGCTCCAATGCGGCAAAGAAGGCCGCGAAGGCGCAAACATCGGCGGCTGACGCTGCTGCGGCCGAGCAGGGACGGCAATTCGATATCTCGCGCGCGGATCAGATGCCATGGCTGCAGGAGGGCCAAGGCGCCATTCGCACCATCGGCGACCTACTGCGAAGCGGCTCAATCTTCCCCAACTTCACTGGCGAGGATTTGGCGAGCGAGCCCGGCTACCAGTTCGGGCTACAGGAGGGCAACAAGGCAATCGAGAACGCCGCACGCGCGCGCGGCATGTTCATGAGCCCCTCGACGGTCAAGGGCCTGCTGCGCTACGGCAATGATTACGCTGGCACGAAGTTTCAGGACGCCTATAACCGTGACATGACGAACCGCACGACGAAGTACAACATGCTTTCCGGGGTGGCGGGTACGGGGCAGACGGCGGCCAACACGCTCACGAGTGCCGGGCAGAACTACGCGAACAACGTGGGGCAGCTAGTGACCGGGGCGGCCAATGCTCGAGGCGCGGCTGGGATTGCCGGCGCAAATGCATGGGGGAACGCACTCGGCCAGGGCGCGAACATGTACAACCAAAACAGCATGCTCGATCGCATTCTCAACCGCGGCGGCTATGGCGGCACATCGTCCACGCCTTACGCAGGCGGTTACGGCTGGGGGAGCACCTGATGCCCATCGACTCGTCTATCTACAACCTCATCCAGCAGCCGAAGATTCAAGGGCCCATGGAGCAGTTCGGCGGGGCCATGCAGATCAGGAATCTGGTGGGGCAGGGGCAACTCCAGGACTTGCAGCGCGGGGAGCTCGAGGCTGGCCTTAAGCGCACGCAGCAATTGCGCGATCTCTTTTCCGGTGGTGGCAAGGTGACGCCAGATCAGGTGATGGCAATCGATCCTGAAAAGGGGCTCGCCTTTCGCAAGTCGGAACTCGAGTCGAGGAAGCTCGAGGCCGATACCTCCGCCAAGCAGGCGGCGGCGCTCAAGGACAAGCTCGACATATTCCGCTCGGCGCTGCAGCCGGTGGGCGAGCAGATGAGCTACTCGGCGTGGCGCGCAAACCTCATCATGGATTTGCCGCAATTCGCCGACACGGTGCCCGAACAATTCACGCCTGAAGTGAAGCGCGATCTTCTGCTGAAGGGTGATGAGCTCGCCAAGGCGCTCTCGCCTCGAATCCAGGTGGTGAACCTGGGCGGGCGGCAGCAGGCCATTGACGTGAATCCGATCACGAATCCATCGATCAAGGGAACGCAGTGGGACATGACGATGAGCCCAGGGGACACGGCGCGGCTTGGCGAGGCGCAGGGCCACAACCTCGAGATGGAGCGCTTGGCCGGCGCGCGCCAGTACGACGAAACCGGCGTGAGCGTGCCGCCGAGACAAGTCACCATCGGGCAACCTACGGTGCCTGCTGCGGCCCCTCAAGCGCCTGCGCAAGTCACTGCGGCCGCGCCTGCCGTGCCTGCGGCGCAGCCCGTGGCAGCGGCTCCGGCTCCTGCCGGGGTCTCGCCCAAGCAAGCTCGCGGGCTCGCGGCGGATAGGGCCAAGCGTGATGAGGAGGTATCGCGCACGCTGAATATGTACGTGGCAGCTCGAGATGGCCTGATGGGAGGATTGGGCGGCTCTGAAACGGGCCCGCTCGCTGGGCGCATTCCGCCTGTGACCTCGGCGCAGCAGACGGCCGAGGGCGGCGTGGCGGCGATGGCGCCGGCGCTGAAGCAGCTTTTCCGGGTGGCTGGCGAGGGCGTCTTTACCGACAGGGATCAGCAGCTCCTGCTCGACATGGTGCCCAAGCGCACGGACACGCCCGAGGCGCGGGTCGCGAAGATGGCGAACATCGACGCCATCGTGGCTGCGAAGCTCGGAATGCCGGTGCCTGCGTACAAGCCGGAAGGCACGGTGGTCGAAGGGAAAATCAACAGCGGTCAGCCGAAGACGTTTGACGCACTGCCGGATCCTTCGCAGTTCATCGGCAAGCGCATGCGCGGACCTGACAACACAATCTACAAGTCCGATGGGAAGCAGTGGAACCGTCAGTAATGGGCGCCTACACCCTCCTGGACGACGAACCCGCGCAGCCACAGACCAGTGGCGCGTTCGTGCTCCTGGACGATGGTCCTGACCCGACCGGCTCGGTCACCGAAAACCTCGCAGCCGGATACGGTAAAGCCATTGTCGACCTTGACCGAGGCGCCCGGCAGATCGCTCCCGGAGCCCCGACGACCCCGGCAGCGTTCGCCAGGATGACCCCCAAGCAAGAGCAGGCCATCCAACAGGCAATCGAAGCGACGCGCGCCGAGGTAGAGGAAAGCAAGCGCCTCGATGCCCCGCTGATGGACACCGCGAGCGGCATAACCGGGAACGTGGCGGGGCTGGTGGCGACGGCCTTGCCGGCATCGTTCGTTCCCGGAGCAAACACTTACGCCGGGACGGCGCTTACTGGCGGGCTGATGGGACTTCTGCAGCCGGCAGCAGAAAGCGGCTCCCGCGCCATCAGTACCGCCATGGGGGCCGCGGCCGGCCCGGCGGGAAAGTGGCTTGGAGGGAAGCTCGGTGATTTCGTCACCAGTCGCTTCGCCAAGGCGCAGGCGTCGCAGGCCGGCGCTGCCGCCCAGAACGCCACCAGGGACGCCACGCTGCAGGCCAGCCAGAAGGCGGGCTATGTGGTGCCTCCAACGCAGGCGAACCCGCGTTCGGCCTGGAATCAGCTCCTGGAGAGCTTTTCAGGCAAGATCAAGACCGGGCAGGCCGCTTCGATGAAGAACCAGGAAGTGACCAACCGGCTAGCCAGGCAGGCGCTTGGACTGGCCGATGATGCCCCGCTCACCATCGAAACCCTGAAGGCCCTCAGAAGCCAGGCAGGGCAGGCCTACGACGACATTGCCAGGGTGGGCGCCTACACCACTGACAGCACCTTCAAGCAGCGCATTGGCGATCTGGCGGCCTCCCAGCGCACCTTATCGCAGGAGGTACCGGAGATCGCCTCCGACGAGGTTCTGAAGATCGCGCAAAGCCTGGAAAAGCCGAGTTTCTCCGGGAAAACGGTGGTGGAGCTCACCAAGGCGCTGCGGGAGAAGGCCGGCAAGGCGTTCCGGGCGGGCGACACGGACGCAGGCCGCTTCTACCGCGGGGCGGCATCCGAGGTGGAAGACCTTATCGAGCGCAACCTGATGCAAACCGGGCAGGGCACGCAAGTCCTGCAAGCGTTCCGGGAGGCCCGGCAATTGATCGCCAAGGCCCACACGGTAGAGAACGCCTTGAACGAGGGCAACGTCGTTGCCGGGAAGCTGGGCGCGCAGTTGACCAAGAAAAAGCCGCTGTCTGGTGGTCTGGAAACCGCTGGGCGCTTCGCCAAAGCTTTCCCCGACTCCGCGAAGGACATAGGCACGAAGGGATCCTCGGCGCTTCAGTTGAGCCCTCTGGATTGGGCTTACGCCGCTGGCGCTTCGGGGCTCACTGGGAATCCGGCCATGATGGCGGGATTGGCTGCTCGGCCATCCGTTCGGAGCCTGATCCTCTCGGGCCCGTACCAGCGGTCAATGACGACGCCGGATTACACGGTGGGGATGCTCACGCGAGGCGCTACGGCACTTGCCGATCCCCGCCTGCAACGGGCGTTACCGTCGATCTCGGCAGGCTCAGGTGTCGCTTATGCGGAATAGCAGAAACCGCTTCAGCTTACCGTTAGGCAGGTACTTGATGACGGCAAGACGCGCCGGTAGGCAGATAAGCCCCAGGATGATCAGGGCAACGAACGGCTTTACGATCATCGCAAGGGCGACGCTGAACACTTCAATTTGTCGTGCAGCGCACTCCGCCAAGTCCATCAGCGGTGCAGTTCGTGATTCGTTGAGGAGTGAATTGCATTTCGTATGGTGTCATTGGCTGGTAGGCAGAGCGGCTTTGTTGGTTCAGCAGCTGCTGCAGGGCCAGGTTTCTGGAGGTGTCTTGTTCTGCGCGCCAAGCCAAATACATCTGCTGCATGCAACTGGCGTATTCCGTTGTAGATGGCTTAAAACCGAAGCTTTGACAGTGCATCTCGGCAAGTTGGCGAGCGCTGGGGCCCGTGTATTGTGGTTCTGGTTCGGAAGCACATCCAGCGAGCAGCACGAGAAGATAAACGTATCGCATAAGGACCTCCCTTTAGGGGTGTTATACCCCTGTAATTAAATGGTTTCAATCACCGCCGTGAGGCGGAGAGTTTGGAGGTAGCACCGTGAAATTGCTGTACAACAGGCTGCCGCAGGAGTCGGACGGCAACGGGGCGCCCTACGCCGGTGGGCTGTTATTCACCTACGTTGCAGGCTCCAGCACCAAGCTCGCCACCTACCAGGATTCCGCCGGCAGCGTTGCCCACGCAAATCCGATCGTC
>CAZLYT010000028.1:0-2262 GCA_964563515.1 uncultured Candidatus Competibacteraceae bacterium
GATACAGACCACCTGGGCCTTGGACGATGGCACGTCACCCACCAGCCGCTGCTGCGTCACCAGCACGGGCGCCTGGGTGTCGTCGAGCATGAAGCGCAGACGCTCTTGGGGATAGGCCGAATCGAGCGGCACATAGGCCCCCCCGGCTTTGAGAATGCCGAGCAGGCCAACGAGCATCTCCACGCCGCGCTCCAGGCAAATCGCCACCAGGGTTTCGGGGCCCACTCCCAAGCGCCGCAAGTAGTGCGCCAGCCGATTGGCGCGGGCATCGAGCTCGCGGTACGTCAGCCGGTCGTCCTCGTACACCACCGCTAGGGCATCGGGCGTACGGGCCGCTTGCGCCTCGACCAGCTGATGCAGGCACATCTCCTGCGGATACGCCACCGCCGTCGCATTCCATCCCACCACCAGCTGCGGCCGTTCGGCTTCCGTCAACAGCGGCAACGCCCAAAGCCGTTGCGTCGGATGGGCGGCGATGCCGGCCAGGAGGGTCTGAAAGTGCCCCAGCATGCGGTCGATCGTGGCCGAGGTAAACAGATCGGTACTATACTCGAGCGCCCCCTGGAGTTCGTCTGCCTCCTCCCACATCGACAGGGTCAAATCGAACTTCGCCACCGCGCTATTCACGTCTAGCGGACTCAGCTCCAAGCCCGGAAAGCGCAGGGGGGAGCGCGGCACATTCTGGAAGGCGAACATCACTTGAAATAACGGCGTGTGACTGAGGCTGCGCTCCGGCTGCAACACCTCCACCAGCTTCTCGAAGGGCAGCTCGGGATGGCTATAGGCCCCGAGAGTCACCTCACGTACCCGACGCAACACCTCCTCAAACGTGGGATTCCCCGACAGGTCGGTGCGCAGCACCAGATTGTTGACAAACAACCCGATGAGCTCTTCCGTCTCACCGCGGTTGCGACCGGCGATGGGCGACCCCACGACGATGTCGTCCTGCCCCGCGTAGCGATGCAAGAGGGTCTGAAAGCCGGCCAGCAGGGTCATGAACAGAGTGACCCCTTGCTGCTGGCTCAGCGTTTTGAGCGACGCACTCAAAGATTGCGGCAGCACAAAGGATTGCTGCGTCCCCCGGTAAGTCTGCATCGCTGGACGTGGGTAATCGGTGGGCAGGTCCAACACGGGCGGAATGCCCGCCAGTTGCTTTTGCCAGTAAGCGAGCTGGGTGGCCTCCCGCTCCCCCTGGAGATACTCTCGCTGCCACAGCGCGTAGTCGGCATACTGGATCGGCGGGGCGGGCAGAGCCTCGCCCCCGGTGGCAAAAACAGTATAGTCGCGCTCGAGTTCGCGGTAGAGGACCCCCATAGACCAGCCGTCGGAGGCGATGTGATGCATCGTCAGGAGCAGGACGTGGTCCGCTTCCGCCAGCCGCAGCAAAGTCGCCCGCAGCATCAAGTCACGCGACAAGTTGAAAGGGCGCTGCGCCTCGGCGCTGAGCAGCCGCTGCAGGTCGGCGGCACGCGCCTCCTCCGACTGCCCCCGCAGGTCGACCACGGCTAGCGCCACGGGCCGGCGGTCGCCAATGACCTGCACGGGGCTGCCCTCCACCGTGGCAAAGGTGGTCCGCAGGCTTTCGTGACGGGCGACGATCGCATCGAGCGCCTGTTGCAGTGCCGCCAGGTCGAGAACCCCTCGCATCCGCACCGCCTTGGGGAGGTTATACAGCGCGCTATTGGGCTCGAACTGATCCAGAAACCACAACCGTTGCTGGGCAAAGGAAAGCAGACAAGGACTCGCCACCTCACGACGCGGAATCGTCTGGCTCTTAACACCGGCGAGATCTCTCTCTTTGAGGAGATCCGCCATTTGCTCGATGGTGGGGGCCTCAAAGACCATAGCCACAGGAAGCGTCTTACCAATAACCTCCTCTATCAGACGGACCAATCGCACAACTAGCAAGGAATGGCCGCCCAGGCCGAAGAAGTTGTCTCGCACGCCAATGGCATCTATATTGAGTACTGCTTCCCAAATTGTGGCGAGCTGGTGCTCCAATTGATCTCTAGGAGGCACAAAGGCTGTTTCCGGGTCTTGCCGTGTTAGGGTAGGCGTAGGTAGGGCACGGCGATCGACTTTCCCATTGGGTGTCAGAGGTAAAGCAGGCAAAAACAAGAAAGCCGAAGGAATCATATACTCTGGTAACTGTGTCTTCAGGAGGTGTTGCAAGTCATGGTCCGTAGGGGGGAGCTGCTCTGGGGCAGCGACCAGATAGGCCACGAGGCGTTTGTCGCCAGGATGATCCTCCCGAGCCACCAC
>CAZLYT010000029.1:0-1804 GCA_964563515.1 uncultured Candidatus Competibacteraceae bacterium
GGGGTCGAGCTCCAGGTCGGCACTGAAGCCCGTGACCAGGTTCTCATAGCGCCAGCGGCTGGGGCCTTCGGAATCTCGCTGTAGACAGCTGTAGCGCTGCGAAACCGCCTGCAGGCCCAATGAGGACGCATCGACCTGGGCTACCTGTAGGGTAACGGACTCACCAGCCGCGAGCTCCAGCCGACGCGCCGGCAGTGAGTTGGTGAAAGGCGTCGCCGAGACGTCCACTTCCATGCAGCCGGCAAGCTCGGGGTGACCGTGGCCGAGGCCATCCCACCATCTGCCTGCACCATCGGTCTCCAGTACCAAGCGTTGCAGCCTTGTGGTTCCGGTCTCGAGCTCCAGTCGGCGGAATTGCCAGCCGGGATCGCAGCGAATGGCATAGGTGCAGCGCAGCGCCTCAGGTGCACCGGCGACCAGGATGGTGCCGTCGGCTTCCACGCCGCCCGGCTCGATGGCGAGACGCAGATGTTCGAGGCCGTCGCCGGTCTCTGATTTCCAGAACAAGCTGCGGTGGCGCTCCGGCGTCTCGGCCTCATCGCCATCCTCTGCCAGGCGGGACAGCAAGTGCACCACGCCAGCCGGATCCGAAATCCAGTGGCCGAATCCCTCCTCCAGGGGCTCGAGCTCGTCGCGCACAGGGACGCGCCGATCGCTCAGCCATTGCGCCGCCGAGCTGGGGTCTGGAGTGCGCAGCTCGAGCCAAATATCAGTCTGGCTCTGGTGCGCAACCTGGTCCAGCCACAGGGTCACCGGCCCCAGTCGAAAGCGCTCCGAGCTGCCGAGCCGCCCCAAGTAGGGCAGGCGCAGGACCTCACGGTAGAAGGCAAAGGTCTCCCCGTAGCGAAACTTGGGAACCTTGAGTGCCACATTGCTGCCACCGGCAATGAAAGGAGCGTCGTCGTGCATCAGCGCCCTCCCGCGGGCTCTTCGCCGAGCTTGCGCTCGACCTGGTGGGAACTGGCGAGCGAGCTTCGTTGGCGGCCCGCCGGGTCGAAGTTGTCCGCCGCCAGCCAGCCCTCGAGATTTCGGCGCACGGGTGGCCACTCGTGGATGGCGTAACAGACCGGGTCGAGATTGCCCGAGCAAGCTCGAAGGCAGGCGCTGAATGAGCTCCGATCCGGGAACGGTCCGTAGGGGGGTAGGTCCATACCCGCTCGGCTACGTCGTCACCGTGGCAAGCGCGGTACAAGGTGTCGGCGTGGACGGAGGCGCACAGTGGCTCCAAACGGACTCGAGATCCCGAAAGCACCGAGCGCGGGGGCACCAGTGCTGGAGGCATGGGGTCGATGGGGTCGGCGGACAGTCGCCGTTCATTCATATTGGTTCACCAGCGAAGCAGCGCCCGAAGGTTAGCCTCGTGATTGGCGGGATGCGAGTTCGGCGGCCGTTTTAGGGGCAGCCACCGCTCTCCTGCGCCGGTCGGGGCAAGTCACCCAAGTGCCGATCGGCAGATGTTTTGGGAGGCTGTGCAGTATGCTGCCCAAAGCGCTGGGCGAACCATTGGCGCTAACCCCGGTCGATGCCATCGGGGTCTCCCTGGATGGTGATCATGCAGCAGTTCGACGAGTGCACCAGGACCTGGTTTGAGGAAACCTTCGGCACGCCCACCAAGGTACAGGCGCAGGGTTGGGCACAGATCGCGCAGCGGGAGCACTCGCTGCTGGTGGCCCCCACCGGAAGTGGCAAGACGCTGGCGGCCTTCCTGTGGGCGATCGATGGGCTGCTGAAGCTGCCCGCGGACGCGCCTGACGGGGTGCGGGTGCTCTATGTTTCGCCGCTCAAGGCGCTGGTCTACGACGTG
>CAZLYT010000030.1:0-11222 GCA_964563515.1 uncultured Candidatus Competibacteraceae bacterium
GGCAAGTCCGGCCAGCACACGCCGCAAGGGCTAACATGAAGCTGCGGCGCCAGGTCGTGACAGGAGTGAATCAACATGGTGACGGCAATCATTCTGCTCAAGGCGGCGCGCCACCGAATCCGGTCGGTGGCCGAGGCCCTGGCAGAGCGCCCTGAAGTCTCCGAGGTCTTTTCCGTCAGCGGCAGCTTCGATCTGGTGGCGATCGTGCGTGTGTCGAGCAACGATGCCTTGGCCGATCTGGTGACGCAGCATCTGGCAGACGTGGACGGCATTACCGAGACCGAGACCATGCTTGCATTCAGGGCCTACTCGAGGCACGACCTGGAGCGCATGTTCTCGGTCGGTCAAAACGGCGGCACCTAGAGATCCAGAGCCTTGCGGCTGATGCCAGCGACGCTCAAATCAGGGCATCGAGACGTGACAGAATCCCGCCCAGCGGCCCGCGCCAGATCAGCCCACCGATGGCAACTCCCAAGGTGTTGGCAACGGCATCCAGCACAGAAGGTTGTCGCCAAGCGGTCAGCGCCTGTGCCCCCTCGATAGCGCATCCTGCGGCCACCAGGAAGAGACACCAGAGCATCGGCCGCCGTCCCTCCCAGGCTTGCAGGAACCACCAGGCCAGAAAGGCGTAGGCAGCAGTGTGCTGCAGCTTGTCCCAGCCCAGCAGCCCAGGTGGCTCGGGGGGTTCCGGCATCAAGGCCAAGGCGGCGACCGTAGTGAGCATGAGCGCCGCGAGTCCGCGCCAGAGATGGGGATGGCGGAGATTAGTGGCGGTCATAGCGGCCGCCGCCACGGCGCTGAGCGTTGGAGAGCGATGACCCTATCATGGCATCTGCAACAGCGGTTCAGCCCACTCACACGGTGTAGCCAGCGGGCTCCCATCGATGGCGTCGCGGTCAAGGGATTTATTTGGAATGCTAAAATTCTGCCCCCTAAATGACTCAAGCAGAGCGGCAACTGAGCTTGGAAAAGCTGGCATGAAGGTCTCGGCAGCCTGCGGCGAATCATTGCTTCGGTGGACCTGCACTCACGACGGGCGGAACGCGGCGCGGGGCTCACCGGACCCCAAGCGGTGGTGCTGCAGACCATTGGCGATCATGGACCACTGTCTGCGGGAGACATCGCGCGGCGGTGTATTTGAGCCAAGCCACCCTGATGGATGTGATGGATGAGCCGGACTTGGATCAGGGCCCGTTGCAGGACGATGGCGCCGAGACCGAGGATGCCGTGCGGAACGCACGTGCCTGACCCCTTAGCACCGAGTCTCGAGAAGCTCGCAACGAAATTGGTTTCAACCCCAAAGGAGTTCCCATGTGCGGAATCGCAGGTGAGATCCGTTTCGACGGCATTGCCGCCGACATCGGCGCCGTGGAGCGGATGAGCGCATGCCTGGCGCCCCGCGGACCCGACGGCAGCGGCTTGTTCGCCCAGGGGCGTCTCGCCATGGCCCAGCGGCGGCTGAAGATCATGGACCTGAGCGAACGCGCCCAGCAACCGATGATCGACCCCGAGCTCGGCCTGGGGATCGTGTTCAATGGCGCCATCTACAATCACCACCAACTGCGTGAAGAGTTGCAGGCTCTGGGTTATCGCTTCTTCTCGAGAGGCGACACCGAGGTGCTGCTGAAGGGCTACCACGCCTGGGGGACGGCCTTTGTAGAGCGCCTCAACGGCATGTTCGCCTTCGCGCTCTGGGAGCGGGACAGCGGCCGAATGGTCCTGGGCCGGGATCGCCTCGGCATCAAGCCCATGTACCTGGGGGAAACCCCAGCCCGGTTACGTTTCGCCTCGTCGCTGCCGGCGCTACTGGCGGCCGGGGACGTGGATAGCAGCATCGACCCCGTGGCATTGCACCACTACCTGAGCTTCCATGCTGTGGTGCCGGCGCCTCACACCATTCTCAGGGGCGTGCGCAAGCTGCCCCCAGCAACTTTAGCGGTCATCGAGCCCAACGGCCACCATACCCAGCAGCAATTCTGGAACCTGGAGTTCGGCCGCAGCGCAGAGGACGAATCGAGGCAGGTCGAAGAGTGGCGACGCCTGCTGCTCGAGGAGCTGCGTCGCTCGGTGTCGCGCCGCCTGGTGGCTGACGAACCGGTGGGCGCGCTGCTCTCCGGCGGTGTCGACTCGAGCCTGATCGTCGGCTTGATGGTGGAGGCCGGCGTCGACCATCTGCGTACCTACTCGGTGGGGTTCGAGGCGGCCGGCGGCGAGCATGGCGACGAGTTCCGCTACTCCGACATGGTCGCCCGGTGCTTTGCCACCGAGCACGAGCGTATCTTCGCCGACTCAGCCACCTTGATCGATGCGCTACCGGATGCCATTGCGGCCATGTCCGAGCCCATGGTCAGTCATGACTGTGTCGGTTTCTACCTGCTCGCCAAGGCGGTGTCCCAACACAGCAAAGTGGTGCAGAGTGGCCAGGGTGCCGACGAGGTCTTCGCTGGCTATCACTGGTATCCAAGGCTCGCGGAGAGCAGCAATCCAGTGGCTGACTACGAGGCGGCCTTCCTGGACCGGGATCACGCCGACTACGCCAAACTAGTGAGTTCGGAATGGGTGGATCAACCCTACAGCCAAGATTTCGTTACCGCCCATTTCGCCCAGATTGGAGCCGGCGACCCGGTGGACAAGGCCTTGCGCCTCGACACAACCGTCATGTTGGTAGATGACCCGGTGAAGCGGGTAGACAACATGACCATGGCTTGGGGCTTGGAAGCCCGGGTGCCATTCCTTGACCATGAGCTGGTGGAGTTCGCGGCTCGCATCCCGGCCCGCCACAAGCTGGCGGGCGGCGGCAAGGGAATCCTCAAGGACGTAGCCCGGTGCATCATCCCGCCGGAGGTCATCGACCGCCCCAAGGGCTACTTCCCGGTGCCGGCACTGAAATACCTGAGTGGAAGCATGCTGGAGCGGGTACGGGATCTCCTGAATGGCGAACGGGCTCGCCAACGCGGTCTGTTTCAAACCGCTTACGTGGAACGGCTGCTGGCCGAGCCCGAGGCTCACATCACACCGCTGCGCGGGTCGAAGCTGTGGCAGATCGCGCTACTGGAAACTTGGCTGCAGAGCCACGGAGTCTGAGGAGGACAGCCACACCATGGCTAGAGCACCGCGCACCGATCACCGGCTCGCCCGGCAGACCAGCGTGAGCTTGGGATCATCGCCTGCGGCCAACCACGGCCGCCCGGGTCGCAGCAACGTCGCCGTAGATTGCGGCTGGGGGCGCGTAATCATGGCGCATACCTACGACGACCCCAAAGCAGTCGTCGAGGCCATGACCAATGAGCGCCGCGGAACCCGCGATATCGCTTTCTACGTGATCGACCCCCACGTCATCCTGGCCGCTGCGCCCCAGAACCTGTTTCTCGACCCCTCTCACACCTATCGCCTGTGGCTTGCCAGCTATAAGCCGGCACCCCCGGTGCGCCGCGGTTACCGCGTGCGCCGCCTGCGCCGTCCGGAAGATGCCACCGCCGTCAGCGACCTGTACTCGCGCCGCCAGATGGTTCCGGTGGCGGACGAATTTTTGTGGAAGGGACGCGCCAGCCGTGTTCGCACCTACGTGGTGGCGGAAGATCGCGCCAGCAACGAGATCATCGGCACCGTTACCGGTATCGACCACGTGGAGGCATTCGAGGATCCCGAGGGAGGCTCCAGCCTGTGGTGCTTGGCGGTGGATCCCCAGGCTCGTCACCCAGGGATAGGCGAATCCCTGGTGCGCTACCTGATCGAGCACTACCAGGCGCGCGGGCGCCAATATATGGATTTGTCGGTTATTCACAGCAACCACGAAGCCATCGCCCTGTACGAAAAGCTCGGTTTCCAGCGCGTCCCGGTATTTGCGGTGAAACGGCGCAATGCCATCAACGAGCCGCTGTATACCGGGCCGCGGCCGGACGAGGGACTCAATCCCTATGCCGGCATCATCGCTGGCGAGGCGCGTCGCCGGGGCATCAAGGTGGATGTGCTGTATGCCGAGCAAGGCTACCTGAGGCTCACTTTCGGCGGCCGCAGCATCGTGTGCCGGGAGTCGCTGTCGGAGCTCACCTCGGCGGTAGCCATGAGCCGCTGTGCCGACAAGGCAGTGACCCAGAGGGTGTTAAGCGAGTTCGGGCTGCCAGTGCCCGAGCAGCGCCTGGCGGCCGATCACGAGTCCAACAGCCAATTCCTGGAACGCCATGGCGCCCTGGTGGTAAAGCCGGCGGACGGCGAGCAGGGGCATGGCATCAGCGTCAACGTGCGTGACGCCGCCACATTGGAAAAAGCCGTTAACGAAGCGCACCGTTACTGCCAGCGGGTGCTGTTGGAGCGCCATTGCTCCGGGCAGGACCTTCGCATCATCGTCATTGGCGACGAGGTGGTGGCCGCCGCGACCCGCCAGCCGCCTCGGGTGGCGGGTGACGGCCGGCGGCGGATACGCGAGCTCATCGACAAGCTCAGCCGCCGCCGCGAAGCCGCCACCGGCGGCGAGTCGTCGATTCCCATCGACGACGAGACCCGCCGCTGCGTGGCGGAGGCGGGATATAACTTGGATGACGTGCTGCCCGCGGGGGAGGAGATCACCGTCCGCGCGGCCGCCAATCTGCACACCGGCGGAACCATACACGACGTCACCGAGCAACTTCACCCAGCCTTGGCCGATGCGGCCAAGCGCGCTGCGGCTGCCCTGCAGATTCCCGTGGTGGGGCTCGATTTTCTGGTCGATGCTCCGGACCAGCCCGAGTTCGTCATCATCGAGGCCAACGAGCGTCCCGGTCTCGCCAATCACGAGCCCCAGCCAACAGCTGAGCGCTTCATTGATCTGCTGTTTCCCGCCAGTTGTGGATCGTCAGCCAAAGATCCGCGCTGAACGCCCGCCATTATTTGCCCGATCGCCGCGCAGTCGGGTAACTGCCAACTGGTCCTTAGGAGCCGAGCCATGCTGACCCCCGACATCGACGTGGAATACCTGCGCACGACGCTGCTCGAGTTGTTGTCGATCCCGAGTCCCGCCGGTCTGACCGACGAGGTGGTGCACTACACCTGCTCACGGCTGGATGATCTGGAGATCCCCTACGAGCTGACCCGGCGAGGCGCCATTCGCGCCACCCTGGCAGGCAAAGCCAGTCGGCCGGCCCGGGCCATCGTCACCCATGTGGACACTTTGGGTGCGGTGGTGAGCGGCCTGAAGGACAACGGCCGCCTGGAGATGTTACCGATCGGCACCTGGTCCAGCCGTTTCGCGGAAGGTGGCCGGGTCACGCTGTTCACTGATAACGGTAGCCATCGAGGAACGGTACTACCGCTCAAAGCGTCGGGACATGCCTTCAACGAGGCGGTGGACACTCAGCCGGTCGCCTGGGCGCAGCTCGAGCTCAGGCTCGACGAGTTCGTAGAGGACCGCTGGGGTCTCGAACGTATGGGCGTGAACATCGGCGACTACGTCGCTTTCGATACCAACCCGGAGTTCGCCCCCAACGGTTTCATCAACTCCCGTCATCTGGACGACAAGGGGGGTGTGGCGGCGCTGCTGGCGGCGCTGAAGGCGCTGCGGGAGCAGGAGGTGCCGCTGCCAGTGGACCTGCACCCCTTGTTTACCATCACCGAGGAAGTTGGCTCGGGCGCCTCTGCGGTGCTGCACGGTCATGTCAGCGAGATGGTGAGTATCGACATCGCCATCGTGGCGCCGGGGCAGGCCTCCAAGGAGCGCGGGGTGTGTGTCGCCATGCTCGACTCCAATGGGCCCTTCGACTACCACCTCACCCGCAAGCTGCTGCAGCTTTGCCATGATCACGGGCTGGAGCACCACCGGGACGTATACCGCTTCTACCACAGCGACAGCACCTCCGCGCTGGAGGCAGGCAACGACATCCGCACCTCGCTGGTCGGCTTCGGCACCGATGGCTCCCACGGTTATGAGCGCACCCATTTGAGCGCGCTGGTGTCGATCGCGAGCCTGATCAGCCTCTACGCCCAGAGCGCACCGACCTCGGCCCGTGATGCGCGGGAGCTCAGCTCTATCGATGGCTTCTCGCACCAGATCGAGCCGGGAAACCTTCCACCCGCCCACGACCCCGTGCCGCGGCCAGAGGAAGTGTTCGGGCGCGGGCGCTGATACGGTCACGACCAATTGCAGAAGCAGACCATTCGAATTTGGCCCGGCACCGACCTCCAGAGGCCAGTGCTTGCTAGCTTGGGTTTTGTTCAGATGACTCTTGAGACGTGGACCACGAGTATGAGGCGCCTGGGAGTGCGGGTCGGCCCACTTCGTCTCGCTACTGCCATCCTGTGCCTGATGTTGGCCTTGGCCGCGACGGTGGGCTCCGGCGAGCATGGAGATTGGCGCTACATCCTCGCCTACAGCGCGCCAGGCCTTGCCGTGATCCTGATCTGGGCGCTGCCATGGGACATCTTGATGGCACGCGTCACTCTGCTAGACGCAACTCCTCCAGAGCGGGATCGCTATCGAACCATTCGCGCCTTCGACCTGGTCCTACTGCTGCTGTTGCTGGCTAGCTGGGGGCCCTTCTTTGTCCTCCAGGTTCGCGACGCCCTGGGTTGAACAGCCGCGCCGAAGTCGTCGCTCGGGTAGAGCTGGCCCGCGCCTGGCACCCCTGGAACCTCACTGCCCGGGAAGCCATCGTCTTGCAGGAGCAGCTGGCAGGACGCGTGGAACGTATCGACCGGCTACAAACCGTACGCCGCGTGGCTGGCGTCGACGTGGGCTTCGAGCGCAGGGGAAAGCTGGCTCGCGGGGCGGTGGCGGTGCTGGATGCCACAACTCTGCGGCCGATGCAATCGGTAGTGGCTCGCGCCGAAACCGCGTTCCCCTATGTTCCGGGACTGCTCTCATTTCGGGAGATACCGGTGATCCTGGACGCCATCGCCCGCCTGGACGAGTTCCCGGAGCTAATCATCTGCGACGGTCAGGGGCTCGCCCACCCCCGTCGACTGGGCATTGCCTGCCATCTGGGACTGCTGCTGGACCTGCCCACGATCGGGGCTGCAAAATCCCGGCTTTTGGGGTGTCACGACCCGGTGCCCGCAACACGCGGCAGCTGGGTGCCGCTGTGGCAGGACGGCGAAATGATCGGTGCGGTACTCAGGACTCGAACCGGTGTCACCCCACTCTACGTGTCCTGCGGGCATCGCGTGAGTCTTGCCACCGCCATCGCTTGGGTGTCGAGATGCACGCCACGATACCGGCTGCCCGAAACAACCCGGCAAGCGCATCGCCTGGCGTCCGGCCCATAGCGGGCGGCGCCGGCGATGCCTAAACTGGCGTATCGTCACCGGTTCGCGCACCAACAGCTCTAACGGTGACTCAGGAGTCGCCCCATGGCGCGTACCGAGGACTACGTGGAGAGTGACTACCTGGTCGCCGCCGGGAAGCTGCTGGCACCGGTCAAGGCACGTAGTCATGCTCTGCTCAAGTTGCGCCGGGGTTTTTGGGTTCTCGACGTGGGCTGCGGAACTGGTATCGACACCCGCGCCATGGCACGGCATGTAGGCTGCGAGGGACGGGTATGCGGTATCGACACTGATCCAGACATGGTTGCAATCGCGCAGATGCGGGCTCGTGAAGCGGGTCTCGAGGCCACCGTCGATCACCATGTCGCGAGCCCCGATGCTCTGCCGTACTGCGATGGCCAATTCTCTGCCGTGCGCAGTGAGCGGCTATTCACGGATCTCACCAATCCTGCCGCGGTGTTGGCGGAGATGGTTCGGGTGACGGCCCCGGGTGGCCGGGTGGTAGTGGTGGATACAGACTGGGGCACGTTGTCCGTCACCAGCGAATATGTCGACGTGGAACGCCGGCTGGCGCGGGTGCGAGCCGAGCGCTGCCTGGCGAATGGTTACTCCGGGCGCCAGCTGCTCAGGCTATTTCAGCAAGCGGGGCTTACCTCAATGCAGGTGGAGTTGCATGCCCTGATCGTCGACGACGAGGAGCTGGCGCGTTTCATCACGCGGCTGGACGAGGTGGAGGCCGAGGCCGAGCGCAGCGGCGTGGTTACTGGCGAAGAGCTGGCCCGATGGCGGGACGAACAAGCGTCGCTGGATGAGCAGGGGCTTTACTTCGGTTGCGCTACGCTGGTGTCCGTTGCTGGTGAGCGACCCGTGGACGGTTGCGTTTCGCCGGCGCCACACGTCGGATGAGAACTGGGTCGAAACTTGGCGGCGCGCAGCGGCGCGGTTGGCCAATGGAAACTGCGATGTCCCTGTCGTGACGCAATCCACCCGCCTCGAGTCAGACCCAGTGGAAGCGAACCCTGGTAGGAGTTTCCAAAACCGTCGGGGAGCGGCTTGCGTCAATTCGACAGGGATCGGTCTACCGAGATCGGTTGCCGATCTGCTCCGTGCCCGCGCCCGGACCACCCCAGATGCAATCGCGCTCAAGGAGTTGAAACCGGGCTACGGTTGGATCGTTTGGACCTGGGAAGCGTACTGGAGTGCGGTCTGCGCCACCGCGCAGCGCATGCAGTCGCTGGGAATCAAGCCGGGGAGCCGCGTGGCTTTGCTCGGGTCCAACTGCGCCCAGTGGGACATCTGTCAGTTCGCATCCTTCCTTGCCGGGGGCATGGTGGTTGGCCTCGACACGCTGGAAACGCCGGAGCGCCTGGCAGCCGTCTGCACCCAGCTGGAAATCACACATCTGGTCTCCGACCACCGCGAGCAAGCGGTGACCCTCGAAGGCATGCTCGGAGCCGAGCGCCTGCTACACCTGGGCTTCGCTGCCACCGTGGTCGAGACGAGGGACGACGACCAGGCACTTCAGTTGCCAACAGGCCCGACCCGGCACGAAGATTGGGACCTAATCGGGCCGACACTGCCAAACCCTACCGATGCCGCGATCGTTATCTTCACCTCGGGGAGTAGCGGGGCCCCTCGACCCATTGCCTACACTCACGAGCAGGTGCTGAGCGCAGTCGAGGCCATCCTGCTCACCTTTGATGACCTATGTGAAGAAAGTCGCTTGGCCTGCTGGCTACCCTTGTCGGGTCTTTTTCAGCGAGTCCTCAATTTTTCCGCCATCGGGGCGGGCGCCATGACCCATTACGTTGCGGATCCGCGCAAGGTTATCGATTACCTGCCCGACATCCAACCCACAATTTTCGTCGCCGTTCCGCGATTCCTGGAGAAACTCATGCAGGGGATCGAGGATCAACTGAACACTAGACCTCAATGGGCACAATTGCTCTTCCACATCGCCATTGCCAAAGGCGACGTTGTAACGCGCGCTGCGAGGAGTGGGCAGCCGGCGCCCATTGTCACTAGACTGGCACACTCGATACTCGACAGGCTCGTGCTGGCGCGGGCAAGGAAGGTGCTCGGCCAACGGTTGCACTACGTCGTCAGCGGCTCCGCACCCATGCCGGAATGGTTGCTGGAACGGTTTCACGCGATGGGAATTCTGATACTCGAGGCCTACGGATTGAGTGAGAACATCATTCCAGTCTGCACCAATGTGAAGCAGCGCTTCCGCTTCGGGACAGTCGGGCAACCTTTGCGTCAAAGCCAATTCAAAGTGGCAGCCGATGGAGAAATCCTCGTCAACGGTCCTGGTGTCTTCCACGGTTACTGGAAGGCGCGAGAGAAAGCCACCGCCCAATTGGACGATCAAGGCTTCCTTCACACCGGCGACATATGCGAACTGGATGCAGACGGTTTTGTCAAGATCATCGGTCGAAAGAATGACGTCTTCAAAACCTCGACGGGGCGGCGGGTGGCGCCCGCGCTGGTGGAGAACGCCTTGAAGCAAGTACCAGGGGTCGAGCACGCCGTGCTGTTCGGGGCTGGTCAACCCGAACTGACGGCCTTGCTGGTGATGGAAGCTGGCGCGAGCGACGGACAAACAGCCACAATACCATGGCGCACTTGGAGCACCAGCGGTTGGTTGCCCAACGATGCGGCCGAGTCCTTGCAAAAGGCTCTGTCGCGAGTATTGGCGCCGCTTCCTGCCCATCTGCGGCCCGCCTTCGTGGTCGTGACAGAACGCCCGTTTTCCGTCCAAACGGGCGAATTGACGACCAATCTCAAGATGCGGCGCACCGCAGTACACGCACTGTACGGTGAGACTATGACCGCACTGCGTCGAGAGTACCGCCATGATCGAATAGGTGGAAATGCTTCGGCACCGACAGCGTACAGATTGTGCGAACCTACTTCATAACCGGTGCCACAGGCGTCGTCGGCGGAGCGCTCTTAAAGCAGTTGCTAGCCGACACTGATGGGAAAGCAATCCTTCTGATCCGTGGGCAATCCGACGAAGAAGTCAATCACCGCCTGAGTGATTTGCTGCAATCGCTCGAAGGTGAGCCCAACAGATTCAACGCGGCGGCTCGGGTCTCCGCAGTACGCGGCGACATCACGCTGCAAGATCTTGGGTTGGCACACGACATCAGATCCAGCTTAGCCTCATGCGTGACCAATATCGTTCACGCCGGTGCCAGCGTTCACATGCGTCTAGCGCTGCCAGCGGCGCGTGCGGTCGCCGTCAATTCGGCTGCGGCAGTCATCGACCTTGCCCGCCTGTGTGCTAATTGCGAGCGGCCGGCAAAAATCGAGTTCATCAGTACCGTCGGAGTAAATGGACGGCGTACAGAGCCATTGCCGGAGGCTTTTTTGGACCAGCCAAGGGCGTTTCACAACACCTACGAAGAGGCCAAAGCTGAAGCCGAATCGCTCGTTGCCGAGGCCCTGCGGGAGAGCATTCCGATCACCTTGCATCGACCCAGCATGGTCGTAGGGAATTCAGTCTCCGGTGAGGTCGCGTCATTTCAGATCTTCTACCACATCTGCGACTTCTTGACCGGGCGCCAAACTACCGGATTTGTTCCTGCTCTTGGCGACTTCAAGCTTGACATCGTGCCGGCGGACTACCTCGCGCGGGCACTCCTCGCCGCGAGCCGGGACGATGGGCTAAGCGGGCGTGTTCTTAATCTCTGCTCCGGGTCAGGCCAGTCGGTCCTGTTACGAGATCTTCAGCGGAGGGTGAAGACACAGGCCGAACACCTCGGTATATCCTGCCCAAGGACCAAAACGGTGCCACCGCGCTTATTCCAAGCGCTGACTACTCTCGCGAGCAAGCTAGGCAGTGGAAAGCGCCGCCGGTCACTCGCAATGATGTCGATACTACTCGACTATCTAGCTAGCCCGGCGAGCTTCGAGAATCAGCTAACCACTACCCTTCTCGCTGATCGCGGCGTACTTCGCCCCTCCCCTGACTCATACCTCGACGC
>CAZLYT010000031.1:0-3009 GCA_964563515.1 uncultured Candidatus Competibacteraceae bacterium
GAGAAGCTGCGGGGGTTCGCCGCCACCGGACTGTTCGCCATCGCGGCCCCGGCGGTGGAGCATCCGGAGATCGACCAGGCGTGGGGCGTCGACGCCGGTGTCCACGCCGCCAGGCGGGCGGAACAGGTTCTGGCGGAGGTGGCCAGCGACGACGACAACTGGAGCCGCATTCAGCACCGCATCGGCGAAGAGTTTCACGAGCTCAGCAGCGCCATGGCTAGTCAGGGTCACAGCGCAATGGCCGAGCCCAGCGACAACCTACTGATCGTGCGAGTGATCTATCAACAGCGCCCGGAACGACCGGACCTCCTCACGGGCCGCCTGGACGCCGAGCTGACCGAGCGCCGCCTGCTGCTGACTGCCCGCGAGCGCGAGGTGCTGGAGAATCACCTGCAGCAGGACATCGCAGTCAACCTGCAGCGACTGATTCAGGACACGGAGCGACAAGTGGGTGGCATCAATATAGAGCTCGCCAAGCGCCCCACTTCCACCGGTGTCCGTTACAAGCTGGAGTGGATGCCGTTGCCGGAGGAGGACGCGGAGTCGCCGGTTGGGTTGGTCGAAGCGCGCCGTCGGCTGCTCAAGACCAGCGCCGATGCCTGGTCGGCCGACGATCGGCGAGTGGTCGGGGAGTTCTTGCAAACGCGGATTCAGGCCGAGCGCACCCGTGACGATCAGGTGTCACTGTTCGAGAGCCTGTCGCGGGCCCTGGACTACCGCCGCTGGCACCGTTTCCGAGTCAAGCGCTGGCAGGACGGCACCTGGAAGCCGCTTTCCGGCCCAGCCTCCGGGGGCGAACGGGCGCTAGGACTGACGGTGCCCTTGTTCGCCGCCGCCAGCAGCCACTACGCCAGCGCCCGGGCGCAAGCACCGCGCTTGGTGCTGCTGGACGAAGCCTTCGCCGGCATCGATGATCAAGCGCGAGCGAGCTGCATGGGGCTGATCAACGAGTTCGACCTGGACTTCGTCATGACCAGCGAGCGCGAATGGGGCTGCTATCCGGAGCTTCCCGGCCTCGCCATCTGTCAGCTAGTGCGGCGCGAGGGCATCGATGCGGTATTCGTGTCCCGCTGGAGCTGGGATGGCAAGCTGCGCCGCCCCGAGCCCGATCCGGCCCGGCGCTTTCCCGACGCCGATACCGATGCCGAGCCGGAGTTGTCGCTCAGTTGAGGAAACTGCCTTGCAGTACTGCATCTGGTCAACTACGTTCGAGACAAAGGGGGGCGCGACAAGCAACGAACCAGGCTCGGACGCCGTCCCGCCACCAGGGGAGGTGGTCACCATGTTTTACCGCACTTCTTGCTCTTTCCGGAACGCTGGCGCCTTGCTCGCATTCCGGACTTTTCGATTCTTCATGTGTGCGTGCCCGCCCCGATCGCGTCTTTCTCTGCAAGACCCAGCACCGGGGTGGCCCCCTTAACCGTGCAATTCTCAGACTCTTCCAGAGGTTCTATCACCGAATGGTTCTGGGAATTTGGCGACGGTCAAACTAGCACGGCAAGGAATCCAACACATCCCTATACGGAACCTGGCCGATACCACGTAACCTTACGCGTTACTGGTCCCGGTGGTACCAAATCTGTTAATTGGGCCGCGGCCATCCGAGTCAATCCGGCTATCACGCTCATGCCGATTCTTGATCTCCTTCTCGATGACACCGACCTGGCGCCTTAGCGGGTCGCCACGAAGTGGTGGCGGAAATGCTAGTGGTGTGCCTGCCACCGGGTCGGTACAACGCCCGCATCCACATTCGCTCCGGGCTGCACATGCTCGCTGTGGTACCCGGCTTTCGTTTCCTGGTACGGTCGAGCGGCTGATGAACGATTCCGCGTTCCATCAGCCGCGAAGCTGGCGGGTGGAACCCGCGCCTGCCCCGGCTTGAACGGCCTGCGCGGAGCGACCGATCAGATGGGCGCAAGCTACGAACCTGACCCAACGGTCGAAAGCACCCTGGGGCGACTGCGACGCCTGCTGGGCGGCGATGACCTCGCTGCGCTGCGGGCCCGGCTGCGCGATCGTTATACCCGCGGGCTCGAGACTCCATCGTTTACCCTCGGCCCCCTGACGAGCGCGGAGCGGCAAGCCCTGGAAGGGCTGCTGGGACGTTCCCCGCGCTGGGCGAGCTCGATGCGGGTATCGACGGCCGAGCTCGACGCGGCGGTGTTTCGAGCCGGACTGGCCCCGGACTTTCGGTCTGCCTTGGAATTGCTGGACGGTCCCATCACCGATCGCAGGGCGCAACGCCTGGCGCAAGATGAGGCCTGGGAATCAACGTTCGCGGCCGCGCAAGGGTCGTCATTGGCAGCCCTGGTCGCCACCAACCGGGGCCGTGGAATGCTCAAAAGACTCGCTCGATCGAGTCCGCCAGCTGCGGCGCGCCTGCTACGGCTGGCCGAGGCGGTTGTCGCACGCATTCCCGCTAGCGGAATGCCGCTGGCGAGACTGGCCGCCGAGACCACCGGCGACGCCCATGCGCTGGACGAGGGCCGCGCCTTGGCAGCCCTGGTGCTCGCCGCCGTTGCGCCGGAAGTCGACGCTGACGACGAACCCGAAAGCGCCCGTCCTCGTAATCGTTGGGCGCTGCTAGGCGTCAGCGTCAACGAGCTTTCTGCCCCGGCGCTGGTTCTGAACCTGCCCTCATCCGGGGACAGTCCCGGCGCTCGCCTGGTGGAAAGGGGACGGCTGGCCGGAGAACCGGTTCACCTGTCCCTTCGCACGCTGCTGCGGAGCCCCCCGACCTGGCCGGTTGGCGGCCAACCCGTGTTCGTCTGCGAGAATCCCACCGTGGTCACCGTCGCGGCAGATGTCTTGGGCGCCAAAACCCACCCACTGCTGTGCACCGACGGCATGCCCTCCGCAAGCCAGCGTACCTTGCTGAGACAGCTGCTGCAGGCGGGCGCGGACTTGCACTACCACGGCGACTTCGACTGGCCGGGGATTCGAATCGGCAACTGGATGGTGCGTACTCTCGGCGCCACGCCCTGGCGATTCGGAGTAGCGGACTATTCT
>CAZLYT010000032.1:0-4129 GCA_964563515.1 uncultured Candidatus Competibacteraceae bacterium
GATCTCATCATCGAATCCGAGCCCGCAGCGGCGGATATCGAGTTTTTGGATGATCGCCTCTACGATTACAATATCGAGCAAGCCGGGTACAGCGATGGGCAGCGGCTGGCGATTTTCGTGCGCGATGCCCAGCAGGCGATCCGCGCCGGTCTGGATGGATGGACGTGGGGCGGCAGTGGTGAAATCCGCTCGCTCTGGGTGGATGCGGCCCTCCGCGGCCAAGGCGTGGGAGCCAAACTGATGCAAGCGGCGGAGCACGAAGCGCGGGCGCGGGGCTGTACGCAACTCATGCTGGGCTCCTTTAGCTTTCAAGCGCCACAGTTTTACCAGAGCCTGGGCTACGAGGTGTTCGCCGTGCTCGACGATCACCCGCGTGGTCATCAGCTCTATATGCTATACAAACGCTTGACCTAACCCGATCATCCCCATCCTGCGCTTGTCGTTCATAGCAAGACTTGACCTTTTATCAACTCCTTAACCATGAGAGCGCAACAGAGGAAAGACCCCATGCAAGTGATTCGCATTTATACGGGTGATGATGAACAGACGCACTTCGAAGAACTGAATGTCGAGGCTTTCCGGGCCATCGCTACGAACCCGGGTGAAGGGCCCATCGGCTGTAACCCGGGTCCGGGCGAGTTTTTCCAGGATTGGCACAATGCGCCCCGGCGTCAATACGTCATGGTCCTGTCTGGGGGAATGGAGATTGAAGTCGGCAGCGGAGAGAAACGCGTCCTGAAAGTGGGTGACGTGTTGGTGGCCGAAGATGTGACGGGTCAAGGCCACATCACGCGAGGCATTGGCACCGAACCCCGTGTCAGCGTGTCGGTGCCGATGCCCGAATAGCCGCTGACGAAGGAGGGCTCACTTGCGCCTTGTGAAAGGCACACAGCAGGGAGTCTACGACTGACCACCACTGCAATTGATGACTTGGCCAGTGATGAACGAGGCATCGTCCGAGGCCAAAAACGCCAGCACAGCCGCCTGCTCTTATTGACGATCGACTCGGATTGCTGCGACATCATGATGGGGAGGGCTGTCAGACCGCACCACATAGTCGGATACAGGGTTCGCTCGAGTTCGAGATTTACCTGCTCCTCGGTGTACTCATGGTAGGGCTGAATCCAAATGGTACCGCCCACATTGTTGACCAGGACATCAATGCGGCGTGTGCCACGCACCGCCTGGATATGGTGCCCTAGCACGAAAGAATCTTTTTTTTCAATTGCTTGAAGCTTTCAAACCGCTGACGGTCTTCTGTCTGCGTGTACTAGGGGTTGATGATGCCAGTCTGGCGGCCCACGATGAACGTCTCCCGCAGTTCCACATAGTCAGACACGGCGTTGACGAGGGCTTCGGGCCGCTCCGCCTCGATGAGATGTCCGGCGTCATACACAAAAGAGAGGTTGCTATTGGGAATCCGCTCGCGATAGATACGCGCGGCCTCGGGCGCGACTATCTTATCTTCTGAACCAAAGAGCACCAGGGTGGCGCACGGAATCTCACCGAGCCTGCGTTCTGCCTCTGCATCGTGAATCCCGCCCGTGAGCCGCTGCACCAGCGCCTGCTCCTTGGCCACGATAGCGGGATCAACGGCCGGTAAACCCCGGGCCTTCTCGGGGTGGGCGAACAGCCGCTTGGCCATTTCCTCCGGCGTATCGGCGATCCGGTCGACCGCGGGTAGGAGCGTGGTAGGTGAAATCAACACAAGGGCCTCCACCTGGTCCGGCGACTGTAGCGTCTGCCAGAGGGCCACGTGGGCCCCGAACGACGTGCCGATGAGCGTATAGGTTTCCGGCGCCACTTGCGCGGCGGCCCGGGCCACGGTGTTGGCCAGTTCCTGCACCGACTGGGACCGGGTGTTGGCCGGTGACTCGCCGAACCCTGGCAGTTCCAACGCGATGACCCGATACTTCTGTACCAGCGCGTCGCGGAGCTTGGACAGGCCCCAGGTCATACTCTCCAGCATGACGACCGCCCCGGCCGCTCGGGACGGGCTGGATTCCCAGTAGCGGATGCGGAAGCCGTCCACCTCGACATGGTCCTCTTTGAATGCGGCCGTGAGCCGCTGTCCCGCCTGCGTCATCTGTACTTCCTTCTCCAGCCTTCTCACGGTCTAGAACGCCTTGATCTGTGGCAGGACTTCCCGGCCGAACAGCTCGATCTCCTGCATCACTTCTCTGTGGCTCACACTGGGCTGCTGGAAAAACAGGTCTACCACCCCCACGCCGCATTGATCATGGAATGCCTTCATCTGCTGCACGACCGTGTCAGGCCCACCGATGAAGTTCAGCCCGCGGGCCGCGCCAGCCACATCCCCCTGAACGCTGCCGGCAAGGATGTGACGCAGGTCAAACTCTTCGCCCGCCCGGGCCGCCTGTATGGCCCTCGATACAGAAGGCCGCATCGCGATGCCCCCGGGCACTGGCCCTGTCCTCTTAACCCCCGCTAACCACTCTTCGGCCTGCTCGTCCGTCTCTGCCAGGTAGATGTTTCCCCGGTAGACGATCTGGTCGGGGGTGGGCTGCCAGCCGGCTTCGTTACACCACCCGTAGTACTTCTCAGCCACCTGGGCCATCTGCTCCACTGGGACGAAGGAAACGGCTAGGCCCAGCTTGTGCTCGGCCGCGTATTGGAGCATGTCGTCGCTGCGGGTCGCCACTACCATCGGCGGCAGCGGCTGTTGCACCGGCCGCGGCCAGACCGATACGGTGCGGAACTGGTAGTAGCGCCCTTCCCAGGAAAAGGGCTGGGGCTCGGTCAGGGCCTTGATGACCAGGTCCATGCCCTCCAAGAGCCGCTCTCGGCCTTCGGTGGGGTTCACGCTGTAGGTTTGGTCCTCGTTGGGGGTGCCGCGCAGAAAGCCGATGACCAGGCGGCCGTTCGTCAGGTTGTCCAGCAAGCCCAGCTCTTCGGCAACCCGGACGGGGTTGTTAAGCGTGAGCAAGTGGCCCAACATGGCGATCTTGGCTTTCTTGCACCGCTCCGCTACGGCTGCCGCCATGACCGCCGGAGCGCCGGTCGCGATGCGGCCGGAGTAGTGGTGCTCCGAGAAGCTGACCCATGCAAAGCCCATCTCCTCGGCGAACTCGCACTCTTCAATGCCTTCCTGGTAGCTCCGCACCGAGGTTTCGGGGTCGTGGTAGCTCGGCGGTATCGGCCACGTGGTGGGGAAGTTGTACCGCTGCGCATACCCCATGGCGCCAAGATAGGATGCCTTCATCATCTCCCTCCCTTACAAGGACTCGTCCTCTGCAGCGCCCCTCTCTCCATTCAAGCATGACATCTGAAAAATTCGAGGGCTGTGACCTGCCCCATGACTTGGCTGGAGCTGGCGACTGCTACTATATTCCTGTCACCGCCACGCCGTCAATGGTCACGATCGAGCCCGCTGATTCATTTGTGTAGCTGATGCGTAAACCGAATGGCTTGAGTACGGGGTTTCAAGTGGGTCGAGAGCAGTAGAACCCGGCTGCGATTCCGACTATACTGACGGCATGGCAGCGACCACCCACTACGACCGACCCTCGATGCATGCGAGCCAATGGCGCAGTGTTTTCGTCAGGCGCTAGACCGAGGTCAAAACTCATTGCCGGGAGGCAACCCATGAAGGCATCTCTTTTTGCGCAGATGGGGTATTCAGATAGGCACAAATTTCCTGCCACCTGGCCGGTACCGCCGAGCTACCACGACCCCAAGGTCACGATGCAGAGCTACGAGGACGGGCTGGAAGAGTGTGAACTCGCCGAGGAGATGGGATTCGACTGGATCAGCTGCTCGGAACACCACTACTCGGGCAACCGGCTGACGCCAAACCCGGCGGTGATGACAGCGGCCGTCTCACAACGGTGCAAGAAGGTAAAGATCGCCCTGTTAGGGCAACTGTTGCAACATCACAATCCCGTCCGGGCTGCCGAGGAGATTGGGATGCTGGACAACCTGACCGGTGGCCGGGTGATCATGGCGTTCCTGCGGGGTATCCCCAGTGAGGACCTGCCCTACAGTATGAACCCGGCCGAAGGCCGAGCCCGGCTCTTCGAGGGGATGGATCTGGTCATCAAGGCCCTGACCGAGCCCCAGCCTTTTTCCTGGGAAGGGCGCTACTACCAGTTCCGCACCGTGTCGGTCT
>CAZLYT010000033.1:0-1685 GCA_964563515.1 uncultured Candidatus Competibacteraceae bacterium
ATGCGTCCATCCACGGCGGGTGGAAAATGGAGAATGGGAGAAATAGTGGAAAATGGAAAATGGAGAGTGGAAAATGAAAGAAGAGAATAAATCTCAATTATCCATTCTCCATTCTCCATTAATCCCGCCCGGCTACAAGCAGACCGAGGTGGGGGTGATTCCGGAGGATTGGGAGCTAGAACCGTTGTGTGCCCTCACGGACACGAAAAGGCCGATTTCATATGGAATCGTTCAAACAGGGCCGAGCGTTCCGAACGGAGTGAGGTGCTTGCGCGTGTTGGACCTCGATGATGGCCGGATCAACAAGTCTGATCTTATCACGACCACCAAAGCTATCAGTGACGCTTACAGGAGGACTGTTTTGAAATCTGGCGATCTTGTGATGCCACTCAGAGGCAAAATTGGACATGTTGCGTTAGTAGAGGAAGACCTCACCGGGAGTAACCTCACAAGGGGCCTTGCATTGATAGCCATTCAACCAAATTGGAGCGCATCATTTTGCAAACAGTTTATCTCATCTATTGCTACACGAAGCAGACTTGAGCAGTCCATGAATGGCTCTGCACTTCAAGAGATTCCGATTGCTACGTTGCGAGCATTCAAAGTCGCCCTCCCGCCCACCAAAGCCGAACAAGAAGCAATCGCCGAGGCGTTGAGGGATGCGGATGCCCTCATCGAATCCCTGGAGCAACTCCTCACCAAAAAACGCCACCTCAAACAAGGCGCCATGCAGGAACTCCTCACCGGCAAAACGCGCCTACCGGGGTTTGAAATCAAACCCGGCCACAAGCAGACCGAGGTTGGCGTGATTCCGGAGGATTGGGAATTCGATTACATTGAGAGTCTTGCTCATATCACCACGGGCAGCAGAAACACACAAGACCGTGTCGATGACGGCCAGTATCCATTCTTTGTTCGGTCACAGACTGTCGAACGCATTAACAGCTACTCCTTTGACGGGGAGGCGGTTCTAACGGCCGGTGATGGTGTCGGAACGGGAAAGGTATTCCACTACATCAAAAGCAAATTTGACGCACACCAGCGCGTCTACCGCATTTCCAACTTCAATGAGTGCATAAACGGCTACTTCTTCTATCTCTATTTCAGCAGCCACTTTTACAACCGGATCATGCAGATGACGGCAAAGTCATCCGTCGATTCTGTTCGCAGGGAGATGATCGCAAGAATGCTCATCCCCCTCCCACCCACCAAAGCCGAACAAGAAGGCATCGCCGCCATCCTGAGCGACATGGACGCGGAGATCGCCGCGTTGGAAGCCAAACTGACCAAAACCCGCCAGGTCAAACAGGGCATGATGCAGGAATTATTAACGGGCAGGATTCGATTGGTATGAAAACCGTCATCCCCGGCGCGATCCATATGTCATCAAATATGGTGACTACTACTATTGTTTCATCACTGCCAGAGTCAAGGAAGTTCAAAGCAAGTCTATTAATGGATGGGACGATGGTGGCGCAATTGTGTATCTGCGTACCAGAGATCTGACAGACTGGTCGAGCTCTGAGCCGATGGTGCTTGCCGCATCCACTCACTTCTACCAAATGGAAGTACCGCAGGTGGTGGTACGCTCATTCGGCTCGAAGAAGGTCTTCTACGTCCTCTTCTGCGCTCAGGACAACAACTGCTCGAAGATACGGGGCATTGAGATGGGAGCGGAAGAGTGC
>CAZLYT010000034.1:0-4917 GCA_964563515.1 uncultured Candidatus Competibacteraceae bacterium
GCGGGCATGGGCAAGCGGTACATCTGGAAACCCACCCAAGCCAACATCCCTGCGCCTGTCGCCAACGTTTACACGAAGGATCCACGATCGTGCGCCAGTGGGCTTCACGCTCAGCAACAACCCTGCCACGCCACCGACGGCATGGAGGCCCGGCCGAGTGAGCCGGCGCACCTCTGTCGCCGAAAGTTCTTTTGCTTTCTTTGGCATGTGTCCCCCTACACTCTGTGTCCGAGCGTCACAGCGCTAGGTGCGAAAGCCCCACTTCCGTACCAACATAAAAAATGTCATTGGACGCTATGAGCTGCGACAGATTGCAGCAAAAATTCGGCCAGATATGCCGTAAGAGACTGTTATGTGGAGACTAAAGGAGTCGCAATGCAGCTAGGTGAGACGCGGGGGAGGCGGACACCCTCTCCGCCACTTCCATTCCATGCGGTAGGCGAACAACAGCTTGCAGCGATCTCGGTCATGAGTCGCACCTCGCCGGCTAGCACTCCCCTTTCACTCTTCCCGGCGAGGCTCGACAATGGGCCGGGCAGCGATCGTCCACCGCAAATTGGGAGATCAGTACGGACATCATCCATATTCTCTTCTTGCATCCTCTAAGTCCGGCGTCGGCCCGCGTCAACACGACATGACCGGTGAACTAAAGGATGTCGAGTGCCAGGCCCCAGAGCGTCGGGCGGCCGATGCGCTCTCGATTCTGGCCGAGACCAGCGAGGGCGCTATCTCGGTCGATCGCGATGCCCGCATCACCTGGATCAGCCCGCGCTACGTGCGGCTGCTCGGCCTCGAGGACGAGCCAAAGATCATCGGTCGAGCGGTGGAGGAAGTCATACCCGAGAGCCGGCTGCGCGAGGTCGTTGAGACCGGTCGGCCGCTGGTGTTGGACGTCATGCGCTTCGGCGACCAGCATTTCGTGGTGTGCCGTGTGCCGCTGCGGGATGCCAGGGGCGAGATCGATGGTGCCGCGGGCTTCGTCTTTTTCGATCGGGTCGACTATCTGCGCCCGATCATCGACAAGTTCCAGGCCTTGGAGGCGCGCCTGACGCGGACCCGGGCCGCACTCGCCCGCGAGCGTACCGCCAAGTACCGCCTTTCCAACTTCATTGGCGTCAGCGCTTCGACACGTGCTTTGAAGGCGCGGGCACGGCAGTTTGCAGGCCGCGAAGGCGCCGTTCTCATTCTGGGCGAGACCGGGGTCGGCAAGGAGCTGCTGGCCCATGCCCTACACTTGGCTTCCGGCCGCAGTAGCGGCCCCTTCGTCGCCGTCAACATGGCTGCCGTGCCGGAGACACTGCTGGAGTCGGAGTTCTTTGGCGTCGCGCCCGGGGCGTTCACCGGCGCCGAACGTCGGGCCCGACCAGGAAAGTTTGAGCTGGCGCACCGCGGGACGCTGTTCTTGGACGAGATTGGCGACATGCCGCTCGCCATCCAGGCCAAGTTCCTGCGCGTTCTGCAGGAGGGGGAATTCGAGGCGCTGGGTTCGAACCAGGTGAAGCAGGTGGAGGTGCGCATCATTGCGGCCACCAGCCAGGACCTGGAGGCGGCCGTGGCGGATGGGCGCTTTCGCGAGGATCTATACTATCGGCTGGCAGTTCTGCCGATTCGGGTCCCACCGCTACGCGACCGGCTCGAGGACATCGACGCCTTGTGCGAGCGAATTCTCGAGGACATCTCCCCCGCCGGGGCACCGGCATCCTGGCTGCTCAGCGACGAGGCCCTGGCCGCGCTGAAGCGTCATTCCTGGCCCGGCAACGTGCGCGAACTCCGCAACGTGCTGGAGCGAGCCACCGCGGAGACCAGCGGCAACTTCATCGACCAGCCCGTGGTGATGCAAGCGCTGGGGGAGGGCATGGGGCGGCATGCGCACCAGGAGACGCCCATCAGGGGTCAGGTGCAGACCCTGGCCGAGGCCGTTGCCGACGCTGAGCGAGTCGCCATTCGCCAGGCGCTGGAAGCGGCCGGCGGCGCCAAGAGCCAGGCCGCGGCCTTGCTAGGTATCTCCAGGTCCCAGCTCTATGCCAAGCTCAAGCTGCTGCAGACCACGCCCGAGTAAGACACAGCGCAGCCCTGACTAGGGATGCCCTGGCGCGCCATCTTGTCTTGAGCGCCGGACGACTGTTCACATCCTCGGAATTCGCGTGCTAGGCCGCGGACGCTCGGCATTGCGCCATCGGTGCCTCCGCCCGGTGTCCGAGTCTCCGGAACTGCCCGCATCACTTGGCCTTTCCAACCTACTGAAAATCATCGAATAGACTCCGCAGCCACAGATGGCACGGCATTGGCGTTGGTAGCCGTCAGCCGGGAGCCACCGATACGGGCTCACAACAACAAACAGCGGCGCTAGGAGGAGATCCATCGCACGCGCTCTCACGGCGCGCACTCCTTTGGGCGCCTGGCGGTTGGTTTCCGGTAACAGCAATCCTCAAGGAGACCGAGCCAATGCCGAAGCGTGCATCAACTGCACTCACTCTGAGCCTTCTCACCGCCGCTGCCGTTGTGGCTGCCGGCAGCGCCCAAGGCGCCGATACCATTCGCTGGAAGGTGCCGAATGCTTTCCCGTCCCACCTGCCGGCCCTGGGCGACAATGCCCAGGTGGTGGCGGACATGCTGAAAGACGTCTCCGACGGCGCGGTGCAGTTCAAGATCTTCGAGCCGGGCAACTTGGTACCCCCGTTGGAGCTCACCGACGCGGTGCGCAACAACACCATCGAGGCGGGTTACACCTGGCTGGGTTATGACTCTGGCAAGATCCCCGCTGCACCATTGTTTGCGGCCCGTCCCTTCGGCATGGAGCCATGGGAGTACACCGCCTGGTGGTACGACGGTGGTGGCAAGGAGCTGGCCCAGGAGGTCTACGGCAAGCGTGACGTCCATCCGGTCCTCTGTGGCATTACCGGTCCCGAGACGGCGGGCTGGTTCCGCAAGCGGATCAACTCCATGTCCGACCTGCAAGGCCTCAAGATCCGCTTTGCGGGGCTCGGCGGCGAGGTGATGCAGAAAGCCGGCGCCTCGGTGACGTTGCTGCCCGGCTCGGAGATCTTTCAGGCGCTGGAAAAGGGCGCCATCGATGCCACCGAATTCGCGCTACCGTCGGTAGACGAGACCCTTGGCTTCGACAAGGTAGCGAAATTCAACTACTTCCCGGGTTGGCATCAGACTTACACGGCCTTCCACTTGATCGTCAACAAGAACACCTGGGACGGACTGGAGCCCTCCACGAGAGCGCTGCTAGAGACCGCTTGTACGGCCGGCGTGCTGCGCAATCTCTCCAAGGGCGAAGCCCTCCAAGGGCCGGTGATTCGGGGCTTCGCGGACAAAGGGGTCAGCGCCGAGCGGGTCCCTGTGGACATGCTGCGTGAGCTGCAGGAGATCAGTGCCCAGGTGATGGCCGAGCAGGCTGCCAAGGACGCCGACTTCAAGAAGGTCTACGAGTCCCAGGAGGCCTTCTCCAAGGACTACCAGATCTGGAAAGGCCTGGCCTATCTCCCGCGCGACTTCAACGAAACCGAGTAGATCGAAGCTGGTACGGCGGCGGGCTGGGCCCGCCGCCGGCGTCTGTAAGAACTAAGGCTGGCGATGTGTGGGGACCGAGCGAGCATGACCGACAAAGAGCTACGGGATGCCACGGAGCGGGCGGTCTCCCGCCGAGAGCCGGATGACCTGCAGTTCCTGCACCATCACGCCGAGCTGCCGGTAACCCGTTTCTCGCAGGTCGTCGACGGAGCCATCCGGCGCATTGGTTCGACCGTTTCCTGGCTGTGGATCGCGTTGATGGCGGTCATCGTCCTCAATGTGTTCATGAAGAACGCCCTCGGTGAGGGCCGTATCGAATTCGAAGAAATCCAATGGCACATCTACTCGGCGGTGTTCATGCTTGGGCTTTCCTACGCCCTCACCGCCGACGACCATGTCCGCGTCGACCTCTTCTACGGCAGCTTCTCCGTGCGCGTCAAAGCCTGGGTCGATTTCTGGGGCATCCTGCTCCTGCTGATTCCATTCCTGGCACTGATCATCTGGTATGGAGTTCCCTTCGTGGCCGACTCCTTCGCCACCGGTGAGCGCTCGAGTTCGCCTGCCGGTCTGCCTCATCGATGGGTGATCAAGAGCGCGCTGGTGATCGGCTGTCTGCTGGTCCTTCTAGCTGCCCTGTCGCGATTGCACCGCATCGTGGCGCTGCTGTTTTTGGGCGGCATCGCAGCTCCTCCGCAGTCCTCCGAGGGGGGCTGAGCCATGGGGCTGGAGTTCTACGAGTTCATCTGCATCGGCATGTTCGCCGGTTTCATCCTGCTTCTATTCACCGGATTCCCGGTGGCGTGGGTTCTGGGTGGAGTGGCCATGATCACCGCGGCAGCGGCGACTTTCATTTTCCCCGAGCAGCTCGCCGACGGCTTCTACAGCATGACCATGGCCAACCTCAACGCCGTCATTCCCCGCATCTGGACCATCATGCAGAACTGGGTGTTGGTAGCCTTGCCCATGTTCGTATTCATGGGATTGATGCTGGATCGCTCCGGCATCGCGGCCACCTTGATGGAGAACTTTGTCAAGGTCTTTGGCCGCGCACCGGGTGGCATGGCGATTACCGTCGCCCTGATCGGCCTGCTGCTCGCCGCCTCCACCGGAATCATCGGCGCCTCGGTGGTATTGCTGGCCGTGCTCGGGCTTCCGATCATGTTGAAAAACCACTACAGCCCCGTGTTCGCTTCGGGGACGATCTGTTCGGTGGGAACCCTGGGGATCCTGATACCGCCCTCCATCATGCTGGTGCTGATGGCGGACCGGACGCCGGGCGTGGATGCCGGTGGGCTGTTCATGGGGGCGCTCATTCCGGGAGTCTTGCTGGGTGTCCTGTATATTGCCTACATGGTGCTTGTGGGGACCCTGTCGCCTTCGACGGCTCCAGTACCGGCA
>CAZLYT010000035.1:0-2041 GCA_964563515.1 uncultured Candidatus Competibacteraceae bacterium
TGATCAGGCCCGCGAAGCCCATGAGCGCTTCATCCGCGAACGCACGCGCCTGTTCGTGGGGCGCGAGGAGGTTGTCGAGCAGGTCCTCCAGTTCGCCGATGCGCGCGACGACGATGCCACCCTGGTGATCTGGGGCGCAGCGGGTGGCGGCAAGTCGACGCTGCTGGCCCGATGCGCCACCCGCTGCCGCGAGCGCCACCAGGACGCCTTGGTGCTACCCCATTTCATCGGTGCCGCGCCCGGCACCACGCGCTTGGCTGGAACCCTGACATCCCTCTGCCTGGCGCTGAAAGCGCATCTCGACAGCGACCAGAGCCTCGCCAGCGACCCGCTCGAGCTGGAAGGTCAGCTGCTGTCTCTCCTGGAGCAGGCCGGTGATCGAGGGCCGGTGCTGCTCTTCATCGACGCCCTCAATCAGCTCGATCCCAACGACGGAAGCCACGAGCTGCGCTGGCTCCCCGCCCGACTGCCGCGGGGCGTGCGGCTGGTGGTCAGCACCTTGCCGGGCACTTGCCTCGAGCGCCTGCGCAATCGGGTGCCCAGTCACCGCCATTTGGAGCTTCCGGCACTCGCTCGCGACGAGCGGGAGGAGCTGGTGACACGCGTGCTGGCGCAGCGGGGCAAGCGGCTCTCGGAGCCGCATCGCCGGCTATTGCTCGATGTGGAGGCCCGACCAGACGCCTCGCTTCCGCTCTACCTGGTGGTCGCCCTGGAGGAGCTCTCCCTCTTCGGTGACTTCGACGGACTGGAGCGCCGCATACGAGCGCTGCCGGAAGGCCTGCCGGCGTTGTTCGATCAGGTGCTCGAACGCTTGGAGCTCGATCACGGACGTCACGCGACGGAGCAGGTGCTGACCCGAATCGCCGCGTCCCGGGCCGGACTGCTGGAGTCCGAAATCCTCGATTTACTCGCTTCGAGCCCACTGGCGACGACACCACTTTCGTGGTCGCGACTCCGTCTGGCGCTGGATTTCTATCTTCAGCGCGTGGACAGCGAGCGCGAGCGAGGCACCACCGACTTCTTTCACCAACAGCTCCGCACTGCCGTTTACCGGCGTTACCTAACGATGGAGAGCGCACAGCATGCGCCCAGCACGGCCGCCCAGGCCGTGCACCGGGAGCTGGCCGACTATTTCATCGATCGAGCGCGAACAGGAAATACCTGGCAGCCGAAAGCAGCGCGACCGCTCGGCGAGCTGACCTACCACCTCGCGCTCGGCGCCCGTTTGCAGGCCCTCACCGAGGTGCTGAGCGAGCCGGCCTTCCTCGAGGCGAAGCTCGAAGCACATCCGCCCGCCAGCCTCATCGAAGACTTCGATCGGCTGCTGAGCCATCGGGACGCACCATCGGCGGCACTGGACCCGAAAGGCCTGAGCTGGCTGCGCGACGCGATCCGGCTGGCCGCCCACGTGCTGCGCGGCGACCCGTCGCAGCTACGGAGTCAACTGTGGGCGCGGCTGCTGCCCCGCCGTTCACCGATGACAGATACCTTACGGGCGGCGCTGATCGACACCACGACCCAGCCGTGGCTGTTGGCCTACGCCACCGACCTGACCCCGGTGGGCGGCACGCTGCGCCGTACCCTCGCCGGGATGAACTGCGTCAATGGAGTCGTGATCTCGCCGGACGACGAGATAGCGCTGTGCCACGACGACGACAACGTGCTGTGGCTCTGGAATCTCCGCACGGGGACTGTGTGGCGCCAGATCGAGCTCGATCGCAGGCCTTGGATCTTCGAATCCACCCGCCACCCCGACAAGCCCATCGCTTACGTGGGCAACCAGGGGGGTGGTGTGTTCGAGGTGGACATGGAAGCGGCTGCCCTCACGCGCACACTGCCGACACCACGTGACCTGGAGGCGCTCTGTGTCACGCCTGACGGGAAATATCTCCTCACTGCCCATAAGCTCGGCAAGGTCGCCTGCCTCAACCTGTCAGACAAAGCAGTGAGCCGCGAGCTCAATGTGGGCTGGGACGACGTCGCTGCGCTGGTCGCCATCGACGCCCATCGTGTCCTGGTCGGCGTCGGCAGCCGCGTCGAG
>CAZLYT010000036.1:0-3505 GCA_964563515.1 uncultured Candidatus Competibacteraceae bacterium
TCTCCATGCCGCAGGGAAACTCCCACTTGAGCCAGTGCCTCCCTAGGTCGCTGAAGCGTGCCGTTCCTTTGCGCGAGCAGCAATTGGATACTTGGCTCGAGGCCGTGCTTCGAGCAGGACCACTACGAGTGGCATGAACGCACCCGTGGAGTTCGATGTGTTCTTGAGCTGCAACACGCTCGACCACAGGCCCGTTGAGCGCATCGCCCGTGCGCCCGAGTCGCGGAGCCTCAGTGTTTTCCTCGACCGTTGGGAGCTGGTGCCGGGACGGCCCTGGCCCGACGCGTTGGAGTGCAATCTCGGTCGTTGCCGCTGCGCCGCGGTCATCCTCGGCCCATCGGGGATGGGATCGTGGCAGCAGCGCGAGCATTACCTGGCCCTCGACCGACAGATGCGGGACGGCACCAGCTATCGCGAGCGCTGAGTGCGAACCCTCCCGCGCCGCGGACGGACTGGGAGCGAGATTAGGTGCAGGCGGGAGTTGACCAGCTCCCTGCGCATCCACAAAGGCCGGTGCTCAATAGCCGCAATATTCCCTTGTCCAGCACTGGTCAATGCACTCTTTCTGGTTTTCCGGGTTCGGAGGCGAGTTCGGGAACGGGTTAACGCCCATCGCGCTTGAGCGTATCGCCCATTACGACCCTGTCTCGGGCCCCACTGCCATCCCGGCGTGAACAAGATCGGGCTCGCCGCATTCGGCGAGAATATGGGCGCGGGCTCGGTCTCGTAGCTCCAATGCTGCGTGCCAGTCTTCACCAGCCGCTGAAAGCGCCTCACCGACAGAAACACTGATCCGTGCTCGGCGCGGATACAATTCGTCACCGCGCAGCACCGAACGTGTGCCGCGCAGCGCCACCGGGACCAGCGGCAGCCGGCAGCGGGCGGCGGTCACAAATGCTCCCAGGCTAAAAGGTCTCAGCCCGGGCTGTCGGCTCAAGGTCCCTTCAGCGAAGAAGGCCAGCGAAGCGCCCGCCGCAGCCGACTGCAGCACTCGCTGGGCATCGGCGCTGGCGCGCTCGGTGTCGAAACGTTCAACAAACAGCACCCCCAGCCGTCGCAGCATCGTCCCCGCAGGTCGGCGGTGGGCCAGTTCACTCTTGGCCACGAAGCACAGGTCGTCGGGTATGGTGGCGGCCAAAACGAGGGCGTCGATATAGCTGGCATGGTTTGCGACCAGGATGTAGGGGGTTCCTTTGGGTAGCCGCTCGATTCCGCTGCGCTCGATCTGGACTCCGGCCACGGTGGCGGCCCCACGGGCAACCGCCCGGGAACAGCGCCAGCGCCAGCCCAGTCTCGGCAGCACCAGGCAGGCGAACCAGACGATTGCGACGGAAACGCCGAATACACACCAGGCATAGGCGGCGTAAAAATGCGCACCGGCTTTTGCTGCCGCTTGCCGCAACCGACTCGCCGCTGCGGCTGTCGCCAGGCGTGCGAGCTGCTGCCAGATGGCAGGTCGACCGGCGGCAAGCTTGCCCATGCGGTATAGCTCGCGGGTTGCCGCCCGGCGCACCTTGCCGCTGGAGGTCTTCAGGACGCTGTGGGGGGGCACCAGCCGCACGTCGTCTGCAGGCACGCCGAGCACATCGAGGGCTTCGTCATGAATCGCCGTTCGAAGCCTGCTCAGCGCCGCCGTGTCCCTTTCACGAGTCTCCGCCACCACGATCAGCCGCTCACCTCCGCTGTCTGGATCGTTGTCGCCAAACACGGTCACGCAACCTTTGCGTAGACCTGGCACCGCGCCCAGCACTTCCTCGAGCTCGTAGGGGTAGAGATTTCGTCCGCCGCGAATAATGACGTCCTTGCTGCGGCCGGACACGAAGACCTCGCCCTCGGCGGTATAGCCCCGATCGCCCGTGACCAGCCAGTCGCCATGGTGCAGCGCCTGGGTCGCTACGGGATTGTTGAAGTAGCCGTCAGTGGCAGACGGCCCTCGAAACTCCAGCTCACCTTCCCGGCGATCGGGCAGCTCGCGTCCTCGGTCGTCGACCACGCGCAGCTCGTAGCCATCCAGTGGGGCACCGGAGCCACAGAAGAGCAGGCCATCCTGCTGCATCGCAGTTGCGGGCTCGGCAATTCCGTGCCGTGTGAACTGCTGGCGGTCGACCCGATCGATCACTGGCCTGCGGCCGCTGGGCGGGATGCAGAGTCCAACGGCGGCCTCGGCCAGGCCATAAACCGGCATCAGCGCTTCTCGGCGTAGGCCGAAGCGCCGCAAAGCTTGCTGGAAGCGTTCGATGGTGACCGGGCTCACGGGCTCGGCGCCATTGAAGGCTACCCGCCAGCTGCTGAGGTCCATACTGGGCGACTGCTGCGCGTCAAGCGCTCTCAGGCAGAGCTCGAAGCCGAAATTGGGTCCGCCCGAGATGCTGCCGTGGTGGCGATCGATCAGCTGCAGCCAACGTAGCGGTCGGGCCAGGAACTCGAGCGGCGACATCACGATCAGCGGGATACCGAAGTAGAGGCTGCCGAGCCAGGCGCCAATGAGACCCATGTCGTGGTACAGCGGTAGCCAACTGACGAAAACGTCGCGACCACTGACGTTGAGCCGAGCGCCCATGGCGCGGATATTGGCGAGGATCTGAGCGTGGCTCAGCATCACGCCTTTCGGTTCACCCGTGCTGCCGGACGTGTACTGAAGGAGTCCCAGGTCACCGCCAACCACGGGCACAGGCGCCACCGCTTGCTCCGACACGAGAGCTGCCACGGTGGTGATGTTGGCCAGTGCGGGTGCTTGCGCCTGTAGCAATCGCGACAACCGCCTGGCCTCGGGGACGGTGACCAGCGCCCGTACGCCGGCGTTCGCCAGGATCCGCCCATGACGCCGTAAATGCTCTTCTAGCTGCGCAGCACGCGCCGGTGGATAGATGGGGACCGGCACCGCGGCCGCGTACAGGGCGCCGATGAAGGCCGCGAAGTAGTCCACTCCCGTGGGTAGCATCAACGCGACCCGATCGCCCGGCTGGACGCCTGCCATCGAAAATCCGGCGGCCACTCGGGTGGCGGTGCGGTGCAGATCCTGATAACCCACCAATTCGGGTGAATCCCCATCACCGTAGACATAGAGGTGGGTGCGCTCGGGGCGGTGCTCGAGATGCCAGGCCAGCGCCTCTCCAAGCGTGGCGGCCTCGAGCGGCTCGCCCTCCGCCGGTGATGGCTCAGGAAAGCGCTCGCTGGAAAGCGCCGCGGTCGCCTTTCCTAGCGCCGAGAGGAGGAAGGGTATCAGCGCCGCCGGGGTCTCGGCCTCCAAGGCTCGCGCTGGGAGATCCACGGCAAACTCGCGCTCGACCCGCAACAGCAGCTCGGCGCGGGTCATGCTGTCCATTCCCAGGTCGCGGCCGAATCGGCTCTGCGCGCTGACCCGCATGCGCGCACCACGACCGGGCTGTGCCTCGAGGCTGGTGCGCTCGACGATCTCGAGCAATCGCGCGGCCACCTCGGAGGGTGAGCCCTGCATCTTCGCGGGGGCGTCTACTGGAGAGCTGCCGATGGTCACCTCGGGCGT
>CAZLYT010000037.1:0-6558 GCA_964563515.1 uncultured Candidatus Competibacteraceae bacterium
GATCCGCGGCCAGAGTCACAGCCTTGCGGGCGTGCTCTGAACCGTCGGTCGCAACGACTATGGTTTGCATCCTCGTGGCCTCCAATGCTTGGTGATTGTCTCGAGATGGTAGCCGATCCAGATTGCGGTTAGCGCGAGCCCCGGCGGGGGGGCGTCGGCGATGAGGACGAGGACCGCATTTGTGCCGCTTGGGCGATGCGTGCGAAGCTGGCCGCGGCCGTGCACTTCAGCTGGTGGCCGCACCTCCCGCGTGTACGCGTGAGGAGGCGCTCCGTTCCCCGGCGCTCGGAACTTCCGCTGCCGGGCAGCGTACAAGGAAAACGTTTGACCCGATTCGGGCGGCCTTGAAGGCGGACTTCCGGCGCTATTGTCCGGCGCTAATGAGGGCTCCCCAGCGAAGAGAGGAATAAGGAATGATGAGTGAACGACTGCCGTTGCCTGCTATACCGGCCATGACAGCCGCATTGCTACTGGCTTTGGTCACGTCGGCACACGGGGCTGCGGGTGACCAGGCCAGTGCCGAGATGCAGAGCCAGCAGGGAGAGCCCCTCGGCACGGTCGCACTGGAAGAGACCGTGAACGGCACCTTGCTGCATGCCAGCTTGCAGGGTCTGCCGGAAGGGACGCACGCCTTTCACGTGCATGCGGTCGGTAGCTGCGAGCCGCCATTCGAATCCGCTGGTGGCCACCTCAACCCGGATGATGCCAGCCACGGTTTTCGCTCGGAGCAGGGGCCGCACATGGGCGACATGCCCAATATCCACGTGCCAGCTTCCGGTGTGTTGGAGATCGAGGTCTTCAACAGTCGCCTGAAGCTCGACGACACGGTGTTTGACGACGACGGCTCGGCCATCGTGATCCACGAGGGCGCCGACGATTACGAGACCGACCCGGCAGGGGATGCGGGATCGCGGATCGCTTGCGGCGTAATCGAACAATGACGCTTTAGTCTTGGTGACACCGCAAATCCGGGGCCCGGGCTCACGGAGCCATGTCGCCCGTACAGTCTGGGCCGGCGAACCGCTCACAGGACGACATCAATCCAGGACGACTTCAATCGGGAGATCGAACTGCCTGTCTTGCGATTGCTTTATGCGCGTTTCCCACCGGACCAGGTGGATCTCGCCGAACAAATCTGGAAGCAAGAGTGCGCCGCGCGCATTGCCGGGCAAAGCGGCTGTTATTCGGAGCAGCTTTTCGCTGTACGGACGGCTCGGGAGAGTTCGTCTCGTGATCGGTATGGGACAGCCAGCAAAGCATTGAGGCATATTTGCGGAGCGCAGACCATCAGAAGATCAAGGCCCAAAAACGCAACTTCGATGGTGCTGAAGTCGTCGTCAAGCACTACCAAACGGTCGATTGAACCGATACTCGCGCGGCGCATTGCGGCATTCGCCCAATGTACCGCGGTACCGCGCAAGACCCGCCCTAGTGGCGCGTAGGCGCGTTAGCGCAGCGGCATGCGCCATTGCGCCCGGCCCCCAGGCCCGGTCAGGTATAACCTTGTCCACCTCGAGCGGCTGCTGGCAGGCGGGACCGTGCGCCTCACCGTTCGGTCTTGGCCAGCCCGTCCAACTCTTCGGGTACGGCCGCTACGCGAAATCGCACTCTCGTAGTCATCCCGTCAGCCGCGTCGATGCGCAATCCCTTGTGGGCACCTTCGGCACTCTCCTCCAGCACCACTCGCTTTGGCTCCAGCACCGGATGCGTCAGGCGGTGGCTGCCCTCGCCAGCGATGATCGTGATCTCAAAGTTGGCGTCGCGGCGCTCGGCAGTGATGCCCTGCAGTACCACCTCGTGGACGAGGGTGCGACCGGCGGTCGCTGCGGCCGTGGGATCGGCATCGAGCAGCGCGGTGTCGCACAACTCCACGCTGGCCAGCCAGCCCAGGTGCTGGCGACTGAACTCATCACAAAATGTGGGAAGCGCGTCTCGGGGAATCTCGTTCATTTGGCCTCACTGGAACTGCTCGAGCGGGTGTATTCGTTGGTGGAGTACCAACAGCTCGCTCGGAGCGGTACACACCAGTCATCTTGGAGCGGCTTTCCCGGCATCCGGATGCGGTCAAGGCACTACAGGAGCGCGTCCCGCCGCGATGCTTTTCGCCGACGCCCAATCACGGCCGGAGTCGCTCCTTCTACGGCTCGCTTATCCCGCTCGATTGCCGCGGGCGAGCGCCCTGCCACAACCAGGGCGGAATCTAGTGCACCGTCCGTTGCGCGTCAGCGCGCCGCTGGACCCGGGGCGGACTCGCGAACATCCCAACGTCACTCGACAAATCGGGCAATGTCGCCAACTCGGCTCCGCAATGGTCGGGGCGCACACCAAACGCGGCGTGCACCCCGATTTCTCACGCTGCCTCGCGGCGACCGATCTCCTTGGCGCGGCGATCGAGCAACCAGGCCAGCGGACTGGTGGGTTTGCGATGGCTGCGCTCACCGGTGAAGGCCGCAGCGGTGGCCTGGTCTCCGCCGCGAATGGCCGCTTCGATCAAGGTCAGGTCGAGAATGTCGCGCTGGGCGTGGCTGCCACCGAATCGGTTCGCGATGGAGCGAATTGGCCGCAGCAGTGCCACCGTTTGCGCATAGTCGCCCCGTGAGAATGCCTGTAGCGCCCTGGCCACGGGCAGCCCGACTTCGCGAGTTATGGCGGCGTTGGTGGCGCTGCCTTCGGCCTGCCGCTCCATGGTCGCGATGGTGCGATTGACGTCACGTTCCCGACCTGCACCCACGAACGCCATAATGGCATGCACATCGTTGAAGGCGTAGCGGCCGTCTTCGGCAAAGGGCGACCAATCGTCCGCCAATGGCGCCCAGCGGTCGGAGACGTCCACACCGCGCAGGTACAGGCGCCAAAGCAGTGCCGAGGCGTCCACCATGTCCAACATCAGTGTAGACCGGGCCTCCCGGATCGGTCCGTCATAGAGCGCCAATACCGCGTCGATCTCACCCTTGTCCAGGTGGTAGAGAGCCAGGTGCCACCAGTTGTGGACGGCGAAGAAGTTGTTCGGTGCCCAGCCTTTCTCGTTGCTGCGCATCCAGAGAATGCCCTCGTCGATGCGACCCTGCATCTCCAGCACGTGGGCGACTGCGTGCTGCGCCCACGAGTCGCGGTAGTTCATGGCGACTGCCTGGCGCCCGCGCTCCTCCGCTTGGGGGTAGTGGCCACTCTCCTCCAGCCCGAAGGCGTGCATGCCGAGCAAGGCGTGATAATCGCGGTCCGACTCGGACCAGTGGGGGAGCGCCATGCCGATGCGCTCGCGCAGCCGGCGGGCGTCGCCGCGCAGGAAATCCCACAGATGGGCCACCTGTACCGCCAGCAGATCTCGAGGATGCTGAATGACGATGCGCTCCAGCAGCTCATGGCCCTCGGCGTAGCGTCCCTCTTTGATGGCTCGGACGACTTCGGTATGGGCGCGCTCCCGGTCGTTTAGTTTCAATCCAGAGACCGTCTCCAGGACCTCTTCGGCCAGGGTGATGGCCGACTTGTCGGTCCCGGCAAGGGTCATCTGAGCCTTGGCCAGGTGGGCCATGGCAAACTCCGGGCTGTCCGCGACGGCGCTCGCGAGGGTCGCCAGCGGATCGTCCGAGTAGCAGGCGAATTGCTGCAGGGCCTCAGAATAACGCTCGATCGCAGTGGCTGACGCCCCAGTGACCGAGTTGCCGTGAAAATCGTTGCGCATGAGTAGTTGCTCCTGGGGTCTTTGGCGGCGACTTCCGGCGCGCCGCCGTTGGACGACCCGCAAGATGCTGACGCAGCCGCGTAACGGCAGGGTCACGCCATTGTTTCCGGATTGTTTCCGAGCACGCTGGCCGCGAATCGACGGCGCCATGTCGCCGCCCCGCGGTCGCACTTGACGGCTTCCGGCTCGAGCAGGAATTCTTCGAGTGATCGCATTCACCTAAATCAGCCCCGGGAGCTCCTCGTGTCCAAATCCGAGCACGTTCAAGACAATGCACCCGTGACCGTCGTGATCGCCCGGCGGCCGAAGAAGGGAAAAGAGCGGGAAATGGAAGCATTCCTGGATGGCATCTCTAAAGAGACGGCCGAATTTCCCGGATACCTGGGCGTCAACTTTCTCTATCCCCGAGATACGTCAGACCCTGAGTATCGCGCAATCCTCAAATTTGATTCACTGCGTCACTACCGGGCCTGGGAGGAATCGGAAACTCGCCATCAGTGGCTCAAGACCGGAGATGCCATTTCATCGAACCCGCCCCAGATCCAGATACTCTCGGGCCTGGAGACCTGGTTTGCCTTGCCCGGTGGCGGTGCACTCCAACCGCCCCCCAAGTACAAGATGATGGTCATCGCATGGCTGGCGGTATTTCCCTTGTCGTCGCTGATCGGCTATCTCCTCGGGCCGTTCGCTGGCGAATGGCCGACGCTGCTTCGCAGCTTCGTATTCAGCATCATCCTCACACCGGCCATGACCTACTTCGGTATCCCCCAGGTGTCGAGATTTTTCTGCCGATGGCTGTACCCCGATGCGGGTCAGCGCTGATTATCGAACAAACAGCCGGTAATCCCAGGGCCCGAGATCGAGGGTGAAATATCTGTCGAGGGTGACGGACTCATCGCGGAAAAAGTCGATGTAGTCGCCTAGGTAGAGCGCATCGCGGAAGTGGCGCTTACCGGTTCGGAGGAGAAGTTGACGGCGGAGAACACCTCGTCGGTCTCGTTGTGGCGTACAAAGCTGAAGACTCGGTCGGGTTCTGAGTTCGGGACATCGATCATGGTGGCGCCCCAGTGGGCGTTCCAGAGCGCCGCGTTCTCGTGCTTGAGGGTGAAGAGCTTGCAGTACAGCTCGCTCATGGGGTGCTCGCGCCACTGGATGGTGGTGCCGGTGTTTTCGGCTCTTGCCGAGACTTTTTCTAGTGTTCAACGAGCCGAATGACCTGGACCGCCACACTGGCCAGTCTGCCAAGCGTCAGCCAAGCAGTTGTGCTAACTCTTTGCTGTCCGGCACTTTGCCCTCGACCACGATGTCGCCATCCACCGCCAACGCCGGCGTGCGCATTACGCCAGCGTGGATTATGGCGTTCAAATCGGTAATCTTTTCCAGTTCGTAGCTCAGCCCCAACTGCGTCGCTGCAGCTTCGGCGTTTGCGGTGAGCTGTTGGCACTTGGCGCAGCCGGAACCGTAGATCTGCAGTTTCATGGTGTTCTCCTCAGAACAGTTGACCATAGACATAGCCGCTAAGGGTGGCCATCACCACCACCAGCGAGCAGTAAACCACCGTTTTCTGTGTGCCCAACACCGTACGGATCACCAGCATGTTTGGCAGCGACAGCGCTGGACCGGCAAGCAGAACGGCCAGCGCCGGGCCCTTACCCATACCAGCGCCGAGCAGGCCCTCGACAATGGGCACCTCGGTCAGGGTAGAAAAATACATAAATGCCCCCAGCACCGAGGCGAGCAGGGTTGAGCTGAAGCTGTTATCACCCACCGCCCAGACCACCCATTCGCCGGGTATCAGACCCTCATGACCGGGGCGGCCCAGCAACATGCCGGCGATCAGCACGCCACCGAGCAGCAGCGGCATGATCTGTTTGGTGAAGTCCCAGCTCTGGCTTACCCATTCTTTGCCCGCCTCGTTCTCCCGACTGGCCTGCAGCATCAACCCGCCTATGCCGATCACCATGGCCAGTTCAGGCCAAGCCGGCGCCAGCAGGGCGGAAGCCATTACCAGGGCCGCGATGATCAGCAGCGGTTTGACCGACCAGTTCCAGCGGCGCATCAGCAGAGCCGCCAGCAGTGCAGAGAGCAGGGCGGTGATCGGCCATTTCCAGGCATGGACGACCGTCCAGGCAGGACTGTCGGCACTGGCCCAGTTGGCGAAAACCAGAATACCGATCATCAGGGCGAACAGTGCTACCACATCACCTAACGGGTGGCCGTCATCTTCATCAGCAAAGCCGCGGGCACCCCGGGTGGCACGTTCGGCCTCTTCCTTGCGGTAGAGCACGTGCATGACGGCGCCGATGGCCAGGGCAAAGAGGATGGCGCCAATGGCGCGGGCCAGACCCAGTTCGGCGCCGAGTATCTTGGCGGTGACCACTATCGCCATTACATTGATCGCCGGTCCGGAATACAGAAACGCAATGGCTGCGCCGAGTCCGGCACCACGCTTATAAATGCCTCCGAACAGCGGCAAGACCGTGCAGGAACAGACCGCCAGTAGGGTGCCGGCAATCGAGGCAACGCCAAAGGCGATCGGTTTGGGTGCATCGGGGCCGAGATGCTTCATCACCGCACCCTGGCTGATATACACCGCCATTGCGCCGGCAATCACGAATGCGGGCAACAGACACAGGATCACATGCTCGCGGGCATACCATTGGGTCAGGTGCAGGCCTTCGAGTACCGCATTCTCAAAGCGTGGCTGGCCAACCGGCAGAAAAAAGATCAGCAGGAAGAGCGCACACATGCCGAGCAAAATCTTGGCTTCGCTTGGCCGAAAGCGCCACAAATTCAGCAGATGCTGTGGGATAGATCGCAGTTCAGCTGGAGGTTGTTGATCAAGGTGCATGGCATCTATCCGGACTTCGCCCCCC